>NZ_JARVTA010000002.1:0-407138 GCF_030208915.1 Arthrobacter sp. efr-133-TYG-104 | reverse complement strand
GTCAACGAAGCGACGCTCAGAACCCGAGATTTACACCACTCCACGGGACGTGACCCGAAGGATCGGCCAGGGCCGTGGCACCTCATGTCGTGGCAGCGACGAAAGTCCGGGGGCGGGTCGAAGCTATGATCGCGGATCATGCACTGCTGACTGCATTCCAGCCCATCAGGTCGTTGGATTCCGGATCCGTTATCGGTGCCGAGGCGCTCAGCCGTTTTCTTAGCTCACCGGGAAATTCTCCGGAAGCGTGGTTTGCGGAGGCTGAGTCCGTCGGGCTGGGACTGGAACTGGAAATAGCTGCCTTGGAAACGGCACTGTCCGCGGCCCGGGGTGTTCCCCCGTTCGTGTATGTGGCGTTCAATGTCTCACCCGGTCTTTGCCTTGACCCGAGACTGGTGCAGTTACTCTCAGGTGCCGGGGTCCCTGCGCGGCGAATCGTGCTGGAGGTGACTGAGCGCCATCCCGTGTTGGACTACGGACCGCTCGCCGCAGCTCTGTCCGGACTGCGTCGGGACGGGATAGGCATAGCGGTGGATGATGCCGGTGCCGGGTTCGCGTCCATGCGCCATATCCTGCAGCTCAAGCCTGACGTGATCAAACTAGACCGAAATATTATCGCTGGCATCGACTCGGACCTTGGCCAGCGGGCACTCGGAGCGGCGATGGTCGGATTCGCCACCCAGATCGGTGCCGTGCTGGTCGCCGAAGGCATCGAAACCTTCCAGGAGTTAGAGGCTGCCGCGGATCTGGGCATGAGTGCAGGCCAAGGGTTCCTGCTGGGTCGACCCACCGTCAGGCCCGAGGACTGGACCAGCTGGCGCGAAAAACCGGCCCTGAAGGGACGGCCTTGGCGTGCCAACGAAGCAGCCGACGGATGAAGCAGAAGGTGCTGCCGGCTTTCCTGAAGTGCCGGCATTTGACTAGGCGGTTTTCAGTCCTGCGCCTCTGGATTCCGGGCGTTGGGTGTGTGCATACTGGTTTTCCGGGCGACCCGGATCTGGGGTTTGGGAGCAATTTTGGACACTGCAACGCTGCGCGTCGCCTTCGGAGCGATCGCATTGACGCTGTTTCTGCTTTTTTATGGAGTCATATACCGCCGGACCCGCGCTCCCTACAGTGGGTGGTGGTCCTTGGCGCTGCTCCTGTTCCCCTTTGGCGCGGCCGGATACCTCTTGGACGGTACCACCCAACAGGTTTGGGCGAACCCTGCGGCGAACTCACTTTTGGTCGCAGGCGCAGCCAGTGTCTGGGCAGCGGCACGTTCCCTCAGCAAGGCCTCACCCAAACGGTGGCTGATCCTGCCTGGCCCGGCCGTCACAGCGGTGGCATCCGCGTTGGATCATCCGGCCTCAAACGACTGGGCCGGGGGACCGGTATTCCTTGGCCTGATGTGCGTGTTGTTCGCTCTTGCGTATCGTGAGGTGCGCTCACCGCCGGCAGAGTACGCACACATCCAAGTGCCCTTGGCGATTGCGGCAGGGTTCTTGGCCGCCTACTATTTGGGCCGCTGGGCCGCGTTCCTGGCAGAGGGGCCCCACGGCGCGGTGTTCGTCCAGTTTTTCGGTTCCCAGCCAACGACGTTCATCACCATGTTGCTCCTTGTCGTCGCTTCCTTCAGCATGGCCGCGCTCAACAACGAAGAGGTGGCAAAAGACCTGCGGATCCGGGCCAACAGGGATCCACTGACGGGGCTCCTCAACAGAGCCGGGTTCCTCGATCTGGCGGCCGGGCAAATACAGCGGACCAACCGGTTGGGACGGCCGGCCTCACTCATCCTGGCAGATCTTGACCACTTCAAAACGGTCAACGACACGTATGGGCATCCGGCCGGCGACCTGGTCCTTCAGGCATTTGCCGCGGCCTGTAACGCCGAAGTCCGCTCAGGTGACCTCGTCGGGCGCTTCGGGGGTGAAGAGTTCATCATCCTCCTGCCGGGAACTGGCATCGACACCGCAAACACCATCGCAACACGAATAAGCCGCACCCTTCAGGCAACAGATACAGACTCCCGGCACCCGACGGTCAGCTACGGGATAGCCTCCGCCGGAACAGGAACTGCCCTGCTTGAGACCATGATAGAGGCCGCGGACGCTGCCCTTTATCGTGCCAAATCCCGGGGCCGAGACTGCGTCGTGCATGCAGCGGACTGAGGCACAAAGGGAATGCGCCCACCCTCCGCTACGATGAATTCGCTGACCGTGCGCGAGTGTTGGCCTTGCATGGGAACTGGCGAGGACAGGTAGACAGCGTCCGGGCCGGCAACGGCAGAGGTAGGGGCAAGCAGCCAGCGGCCCGTGTCGCGTCAGTTGCCCTTCACTTCGAGGACGACCTTTACGTCCGTGTCCTGCCGCCGGAACGCGTCCTGGAAGTCGGTGAGTGGCACCTTGCGGGTGATGAGGCGCTGCAGCCATCCGCTGTCTGCCTTCTCCAGGGCAGCCGCCGCGGCTTCGTAGTGGCTGCGGTTGGCGTTGACGCTGCCGAATACGGATTCGTTGCCCAGCACTAGGGCCCGGTTGAGGGCACCGACGTCCACCTGGTCAGTTTTGCCGGTCGAAGACACACCTGTCAGGCACGTTACGGAATCAAGAGCCCGGCAGGTGACCGATTCCATTACCACGGAGGCGATGCCGGTGCATTCGACCAAGACATCGGCTTTGATCCCTGACGCGGTGAGGCTCTCTGAGACCAGTCACCCGACCAAGCAGGCCTGTCTCCGTTCAAATCCTGTCATCCCGACGTTGTGCACGTGAACGCTGTCTGCGGGTCAAGCTCGGCCGCTTCCAGGATGGCGGCGGCGAGCGCGACGGCGTCGACGGTGCGGTACTTCACCGCGGCAGTGATTCCGTCGGACTGGTCGATCTGGATGCATGGCAGGTCATCCTTGATGATCGGCCGCCATACCGTGAGGGTATCCTCCGGAATCGACGCGCTGGCATGGGTGTGAACGACATAATCCTCGGCTGCCATGAGTAGTCCGTTTCCTCGTCTGAAAATGGGCAAGAGAACAGTGTAAGCACCATGGCCCAGGACACGCATGCATTCCGGTCAGCAATCCGTCCCGCTCCACCGGCGAGGCCTCCCAGCTCAGTTGGAATAGCCCACGACTGAAAATCCTCAGGTGCCCGGTTCGATCCCGGGGGCGACCACGGGGGAGTAGCGCCCTTCACGTCGCAGCGACGAGGCTAAAGAGCAAACGTGCTGCACGGGTGCGGAATAACGTCGACCCAAAGCTGAGGTGAGAAAACCATACCCAGCGCGCCGTCAGCTTTGTTGTCTCCGCCGCGGTGGCCGGCAGAACATTTCCAAACCGGTATGCCTCAGGCAAGCGGCGCAGCCTGTTTACTCCGGATCTTGTGCTCTTAGGCTGTGGCTAGGTCCGGGTGTTGGTGTGCTGCTACGTTCGGGTGCGCCCGGAGTCGGTAGCGGAGTGCGTTGTCCCCGTAGGTTTCAAGGATGGGGCTGTTTGTCGGGTCAACGGAGAGGCCGCGAGCCTTGGTGTGGAACTCCGGGTTCATGGCGAGTTGGGGCATGCGCGCGTCCAGTGCGGGGTTGTAGAAGAAGGGCAGGGAGATTCTGTCGGTGCCGCGTGCGGGTGAGATGACGCGGTGCAGGGTTGCTTTGAGGTAGCCGTTGGTGGCCAGTTCCAGCATTTCGCCGATGTTCACGACGAACGTTCCAGGTACTTGGGGTGCATCGATCCACTGTCCCTGGTATTCGACCTGGAGGCCGCCCTTGCCCGGTTCAACGAGGAGTAGTGTCAGCACGCCGCCGTCGCGATGGGACCCCACTCCCTGTTTGGGTTCATCGCCGGATTCTCCCGGATATCGGACGATTTTGAGCATCGGAAAGGCCTTGTCCCCGAACGCTGCGTCGAAGCTGTCCTCAGGTGCTCCGAGGGACACGGCAAGCGCCCGTAGGAGGTTCATAGAGATGGCAGAGAGCCGCTCGGTCCACTCGGAGACGATGTCCTGCATCTCGGGCAGCGCCGTCGGCCAAAGGTTGGGTCCTTCCAGGAGCCTGTAGCGGGGAACACCGGGTCCCGGTTCCACGGCACCGCGTTCGACGCCGATGTCGATTTGCTCGCGCCAGTCGACGGCGCGGTCGGTGATCTCAGCGCCCATACGGGTGTAGCCGCGGAACTGGGGGCTGTGGATGTTCTCGACCTCAAGCTTTTGTTCCTCGGGAAGGTTGAAGAAGCGGCGAGAGATATCGAGCATGGAGTCAGTGAGTTCTTGGGGGATGCCGTGCCCCGCGAGGTAGAGGAAGCCCACGTTGTGCATGGCATCGCGGAGATCGTCCCGGAACCGGGAGGCTTCCGCTGGCCCGGCGCTCAGGCGGGAGTAGTCCAGAACGGGCAGTGATTCGAGTGACAAGGTCTTATAGTCCTTTGCGGCGAATTTCGGAAGAATATGTCGCGGTTGCTACCAACATTACGCCCGGCCGTTCAGGGGACGTCGTTTACATGTCGAAATATGTCAATCCGAAGGGTAATCAGTTGGTCAGGCCCTACCGGAGGCGTTGCCCCCTCCGCGATCTGCTATATCCCGATCTCCACGACATGACGGTCGGCGGAGCCCTCATCTGAACATGGCCGAGGGTCGTGGCCCATTCAACAACCAAGCAAACACCACTGAAGGAGAACCTGCATGAAGCCCTCAATCATTCTTTTCGATGTCAACGAAACCCTTTCGGATATGTCCCCCATGGGCCAGCGGTTCGTTGACGTGGGTGCCCCGGCACTCGTGGCGAAGCTATGGTTCGCGACCCTGCTGCGCGACGGCTTTGCGCTCACCGCCGCCGGAGACAGCGGCAGCTTCGCCGGGATCGGCGCCGAAGCGTTGCGCGGCCTTTTGACCGGCATGGACCTGAACCGGGACACCGAGGCTGCCGTGGAGTACGTCATGGCCGGGTTCTCCGGTCTCGGGTTGCACCCGGATGTCGTCGCCGGCGTCAAAGCTCTCCACGCAGGTGGACACCGCCTGGCGACCCTGACCAACGGCAACACAAAGGTGGCCGAGGATCTGTTCACGGCCGCCGGCATCCGGGGCGACTTCGACCTGTTGCTCTCGGTGGAGGATGCTCCGTCGTGGAAGCCCGGCAGGGCGTCGTACGAGTACGCTGCTTCCACATGCGGCGTCCGGCCGGAGGAGGTGCTGCTGGTCGCCGTTCACCCTTGGGACATTCACGGCGCGTCACGAGCGGGCTTGGCTACCGCGTGGATCAACCGGGCTGGCGGGCCATACCCGGACTATTTCCATGCGCCTGATTACACCGTATCCGCCCTTGCTGAACTGGCCCCGGCCTTATCTGGAGAAAGCTGAAGCCGGGCACAGCCGTACAATTCCATGTTACGAATACTGAGTCTCAACAGGAGGCGCCCGCGTTGAAGAACAGTCGGCGCGGCCTGCGGAATAGCCTGACTAACTTCCATTGCTGGGACAGCTCACGGACAGCTATTCTTCGAGTGTGGAATTGACCGTGGCAGCGGGGCGTGGCGAAGACAAGGTTGCCTTCCCAAACGATCCACCTTGCCCAGATGCGCTTGCTGCAAGCAGTGCCGGCCGCCCGGGGGCCTTGCCGGCTCAGTTAGGTCTTTCCCATCCGCCGACGTACCCAGCCCGGCGTTTTGGGCGGCATGAATGCCGCCGTCAGCGGTTCACCCGCGCCGCTTACCGAACGCATGGTCTCCGCCCGCTGGGTGATGCGTTTCTCTGCAGAATCGTGAGGAGATCACCGTGTTCGTAAGAGTCCCTGATCAGGCGTCTGAAACCGTTCCAAACGCCTGCGGCACCTGGCTGCACACGTCAGAGTAGGCCAGCGCCGTCTGGCGGAGAACCGTTTGCCAGCTCAGTGAAGCCTTTTTGAGCAGTGGAGTTGAAGCATGGCCCCGCGGCGTCGGAGGGCCGGTACGGTTCTGGAATTTTCCCGCGGGCATTTCCCATGCTGAGAGGTCAACGGGAAGCTACTGAGTTCCCGTCAATTTTTTTCACGCCAGTGGTGAAGCTACGTTCGTTGCGTCGAATCTGACGCCTTGGTTTTCACTACGGATCCTGACCTGCCACGGCCAGTCGCATCAAAGGACCAATCATGCAACGCATCTTTTCCTCACGGCCCCTCGCGCTACTGGCGAGCTTATCCCTTGCAGTCGCAGGATCCGTCCTGAGCCTGTCCCCGGAAGCACCGGCCGCCGCAGCAGCGGTACCTCTGGCCACGGACCGGATTGTCAGCACGCACCAGAGCACGCCTTCGACAAAAATCGTCTCGCCCGCCTTCACTACGAGCCAGACGAACGAACTCCTTGTTGCCTTAGTCATGTCGGACGGGCCTCGTTCCACGGCCGAGTCTGTCGCGTCGGTCGTTGGTGGCGGCCTCTCTTGGCGGTTGCGCGAGCGGACCAACGCCCGGCCTGGCACTGCGGAGATTTGGCAGGCCGTCGCGCCGAGCGTACTGACGAACGCTACGGTTACGGCCACTTACGCGGGCTCGTACCAGTCGTCGATGACTGTTGTGACATTCGTCGGCGCGGATTTGGCCACCGACGGCGCCGTTGGAACAGGGAGTGCCGTTACCGGGGCGCCCAACGCTTCCCTGACCACAACGCGGGCCGGCTCATGGGTCTGGGGAGCGGGAAATGACTGGGACAAAGCGATCGCCCGTACCGTCGGCGTCGGGCAGACAAAGGTCGATGAGTACCTCTCAAGCCAAGGCGATACCTACTGGGTCCAGCGCCAAAGCACAACGACGACGGCGGCACCTCCTGCCGCCGTCGCGATAAATGACACAGCACCCACAACCGACCAGTGGAACCTCTCCCTCATAGAAATTCTTCCGGCTTCGCCCGCAACAGGTGACACCACAGCGCCACAGATCTCCGCCGTCTCTGCCGGCACACCCAGTTCCAGCGGAGCAACCATCACCTGGACCACCGACGAAGGTTCCAGCTCGCAAGTGGAATACGGCACGACCACGGCATACGGCCAGAGCACGGTTCAGAATTCCACACTACAGACCACGCACTCGCAGGCACTGTCAGGGCTTTCGGCCGGCACCCTCTACCACTACAGGGTGAAATCCGCCGACGCGGCAGGCAATCTTGCCGTCTCGGGCGACGCGACGTTTACCACAGCGAACGGGTCCAGCACGGACCCGTCAGTGGTCGGCTCGTGGGGCCCTGTCGTTCCATGGCCGGAGGTGTCCATTCACGCGGCACTGACACCTACCGGCAAGGTTCTCACCTGGCAGGGCGACTTTTCCCAAGGCGGCCAGCAGTACCTGCTCGATCCCGTGACTGGCAGCTACACCCAAGTACCGAGCGCAGCCGCCGATCTCTTCTGCGCAGGTCAAGCGGTCCTGTCGGACGGCCGCATCCTCGTCGTAGGCGGGACAGCGACACAGGGTGGGCTGGGTATCCGCGATGTGACTGCCTTCGACCCGGCCACGGAAACCTGGCAGACTCTGGCGCCCATGAATCACCCACGGTGGTACCCGACAGCAACGACGTTGGCCGACGGACGCGTCCTGGTGACCTCGGGTTCGAACACCAGCTCGACAGATATCGTGCCCGTCCCGGAAGTCTATTCACCCACCACGAACTCGTGGACCGACCTGACTGGCGCGAACCGGAGCATCCCCTATTACCCCTTTATGTATCAACTGGGCGACGGCAGTATCCTTCAGGCGGGAGCGTCCGAACAAGCCACCTCGAGCCTGGACCTCAATGTGTCCACGCAGCAGTGGGCCACCGTGGACTCCCGCGTCCTGGACGGTGCCTCGATCGCGAACTACGCGCCGGGGAAATTCATCAAGGCCGGATCCGCCTCGGACGGGGGATTCACGGGGCAGTCCACTAATACCGCCTACACCTTGGACATGAACGGGCAAAACCCGGCATGGCAGGCGGCAGCCCCCATGGCGTTTCCCCGGAGCTTCGTGAATTTGACGAACCTTCCGGATGGCACAGTCCTTGCGACGGGAGGCGGAACCGACAAATCGGGTCAGGATGTCACCAAAGCTGTGATGCAGGCCGAGGTCTGGCAACCGGCCACGGGAACGTGGAGCACTGTGGCATCGATGTCAGCTCCCCGCCTTTACCACTCGGTGGCCGTCTTGCTTCCGGACGGTCGGGTCTTCGTATCCGGCAGCGGCGGGGACTCCGGAGTTGCGGACCAGAAAAGCTATCAGATCTACTCCCCGCCGTACCTCTTCAAAGGCCCGCGGCCGACCATCTCCAACGTACCGGGCAGCGCCCAGTACGGTTCGACGACCTTCATAGGAACACCTGAGGCAAGCCGGATCCAATCCGTATCCCTGATCAAGACGGGATCCGTGACCCACGCCTTCGACCAGAACGCGCGCGCCATGAACCTGAGTTTCTCGCAAGCCTCCGGTGGTCTCAACGTACAGATGCCTGTCAACGGCAACTACGCGCCTCCGGGGTACTACCTGCTCTCGATCGTTGATGCCAATGGTGTTCCGTCCACAGCCGCCATGATCCGGTTGTCGGCGCCCAGCCAGGACACAACTCCGCCAACGGCGCCGGTGGGCCTCGCGGCCTCTGCATCTGCAGGACAGATCGCCTTGACGTGGACGGCCAGCACGGACAACGTGGGCGTCACCTCGTACCGGGTCTCTCGCGACGGAACCGTGATAGGGACCTCGCCGTCGACCAACTACACCGACAGTTCCGTGGTCGCCGGTACAACGTACGCCTACACAGTCGCCGCCCTCGACGCGGCAGGCAATGTCAGCCCGCCGTCGAACACCGCCACGGCGCAAGCCGTCGCAGCACCCAATGGGATCACGATCGATAAGATCGTTTCCGCCCACCAAGGAACCAGCTCGACGACGATCAGCACACCGGGCGTGACAACCACGGGCTCCAACGAACTCATCCTTGCCTTCATAAGTTCGGACGGGCCGAATTCCGCGAATTCAGCCCGCATCGCCGGCGTTGCCGGCGCAGGGCTCAGCTGGACACTCCGACAAAGAACCAACACGCAACCAGGCACCGCCGAGATCTGGCAAGCCGTCGCCCCCGGCCCGCTTTCGAATGCGACCATCACCGCCACTCAGGCCTCGGGCAGTTGGCAGGCCGCCATGACGGTTGTCGCCTTCCGCGGCGCAGACACCACAACAGGAGCAACACTGGGTTCGAACGCCTCCTCCGGCGCGCCAACGGCCACCCTCACCACCACCAGAGCCGGTTCTTGGGTCTGGGGCGTGGGCACGGACTGGTCCAACCCGATAGCCCACACGCCAGGGTCGAATCAGACCCTCGTCGACCAGTACCTGGCGCCGGCGGGAGACACGTATTGGGTCCAACGACAGAACTCCACCACACCGCCGACCGGCACGCCAGTGACCATCAACGACACCTCCCCAACATCGGACCAGTGGAACCTCGCGATCATTGAAGTTCTCGCCGCACCCTAGCTCCGGACCCGATCCGAGTTCCAGCAGTCCCAGGGCCACGACTGGACTTTTCCACGAGCCAACGCGGCGCGTTGACGTTCCATGTCCTTGGGGGTAATCTCGGCGCCAAGCTGACGCGAATGGTTCACTGCCCGCGTGGCTGACAGAGACGGGGAATTAGTCATGCAACAGGCGTATCGGATTATCTGTCACATCATCGCTGCTTGTGTCGTCATTCAGGCTGCCGCCATTGCCTGGGCGACGTTTACTATGGGCCAATATGTACAAGACGGCAAGCCCATCACTGACAGTACGGACTTCGCGGGTTTCGACGTCCATCAGGTTGTGGGCCAGTTCATCATCCCGCCGTTGGCCCTCGTCCTGTTGCTCATCGCATTGATCGGCAAACTAGGAATCAAGTGGTCGGCGTGGCTGCTACTGGTCGTCGTGATTCAGGTCGCCCTAGCCTATGCGTCCTTCGCCGTGCCCGGTCTGGGAATCCTGCATGGCATCGTCGCATTCGCAGTCCTGGGGCTGGCCGAAGTCGCCGCCCGCGCCGTCGGCGCAGCATCCAGTCACGCCCGGGCAGCACAAGCTGGCCCCGCGACGTAGGTCCAGCGGTAGCACGGGACCCGTGCGGATCCTCTGAGGCCGTGCACTTGAGACCCACGAACCTCGACGACCGACCCATCATTCTGGAATGCGTGCCGTTTGGTTGAAACTGATAAGGATGTGATCCATCATGTCTGACGACGACAAAACCGAAGTCCGCTGGCGGTCGGAACCTGAGGAGCAGGACTATCCGGGTGCCACTGACTACTTGTCCCTTTTGGCGTCCGATGAGGTGGTGGCCTCCGTGGTCGTGGCGCTCAAGGGTGCGCCGATACAGCACCGTAAAGCAAAGGACATTCTCCGGGCAGCGAGGCTGGTGCTGCTTCCTGAGGACAACGCCCACGTGGCGGCTGACCTCCAGAAGATAAAGGATGGCAAGAAGCTGTCGCCCATTCTCATGGTCAGGGGCGACCTGGCCCGGGGTGTCCCGGCGCAGGTGGCTGACGGCTACCACCGGGTATGTGCAAGCTACTACACGAACGAAAACACCGATATTCCACTAAAACTCGTTGACGTGCCCGGGTAACCGCCGCAAGCCTGGTTGCTGGCAGATCCCCTCGGTCTACACTCCAGTCATGGCAGTGTTTATCGACGTGCACGTTGTTTCCCCCCGCAAGCTGGCCGTGGTCCGGCGCACGGTCGCCCCCGGTGAGGTTGGCTCGGCATGGGGGCCAGCCGTGGGACAGGTCTGGAACTTCATCCGCAGCCAGCCGGGTCTCTGGTCGAACGGCCATAACATCTTCGTCTACCACCATGCGAACGAGCCGGGCGCGCCCATCCTGTGCGAGTTCGGCGTTGAAGTCACGCGTACCTTCGAAACGGCGGGGGAGGTCTACGCGACCGAAACGCCAAGCGGTGAGGCTGCCGTGGCCATCCACCGCGGGCCGTACGACCGCCTCAACGAGACGTACAACGCGATCGACGAGTGGATGGCCGCGAATCGTCGGGAGTCTGCCGGGCACTCCTGGGAGATCTACGGAGATCCAACGCCGGATCCAGCCCAGACTGAGACAACAATCGTGCGCCTCCTCAAGTAGGACTTAACAGGGACCGCATCCAGGCAACGATGGTTGTCGAGAGCACTGGGTAGTCGCACAGCGGTGGTTTCTAGTCCCACCTGACCACGAGGTCCGCCCGCTCCTTCGTCGTCTCGATATACCGTGCGTTGTTTTCATCGGGCCCACGTGCCCATGCTTCCGCGGCGGCCGGCTCCATCCCGGCGTCGATATGGCGCTGAATGAGGCGTGACATCCGCGTGGCCCGTTCCGTCTCGACGAACCAGACCTCATCCAAGTAATTGCGAACTTTGTCCCAAGGGCCCTGCTCGGCAAGGAGGTAGTTGCCTTCGGTGAGGACGTATGGCGTTGACGTGGGAACGGCTATGGACGCAGCGATGGGCTCTTCGAGGCCGCGGCGGTATTCGGGCGCGTAGACGAGCTCTTCGTCGTTGTTCCTGAGACGTTCCAGTATGGAAAGGTACCCGCCGACGTCGAACGTGTCGATGGCTCCCTTCCGGGCGCTGAGCGGCGTGCCGCTAATGATGGCGTTGGCGAGGTGGAAACCGTCCATAGGCACGACGACGCTCTCCTCGCCAAGCTCCTGACGCAGAAGTTCGGCGAGCGTGGACTTGCCCGATCCCGGAGAGCCGGCAATCCCGACGATCTGACGCATTCCTGTGACGGATCGGCTGCGGACGCGGTCAGCCAGTTTTACGACGTCGCCGGGAACGATCAGCTGCACGGGCGCTCTCCTACGGCCGGGGACAGCGTAGCCGGACGAAGCCCGGGCCTCATCGAATGGAATCGCCCTTGAGCGTGCCGTCCAGCAGCGCCTGAAGCTCCCGGAAATGCCGTTCGGTGGCTTCGTGGTGGTAGGCGGAGGTGTCGGCCATGGTGTAGCCATGCGGGGCGCCCTCATAAATTGTGTTGGAGGCGGTGAGCCCGGCTTCATCGAGGGCCTGGCCCAGGCGCGACACTGCGGCCGGATCCATGCTGGGATCGTGGTCGGCGTGCCCGAACACGAATTGTGCCCGTGCATCACGCAGGCCCAAGTGTGGACTGTCAGAGGCGTCCGTTGCCAGGCCGCCACCATGGAAACCACCGCATGCGGCTACCAGCTCGGGGTGAGCGGTGGCGGTGCGGACGGCGAGCCTGGCACCCATGCAGTATCCGGTGGTTCCTATGGGGCCGGGCCTCACGCCGTCGAGTTCTGTGATGGCGGAAACCCATGCCTGAATGTCCGGTAGCGCTTTATCCGTGGTCAGGCGACCTACCCGGGGAAAAGCAGCCTTGCCGGCGGCCTCCCTGCCTTCCTTGGTGGACATGTCCAAGGTTGGGGCGAGGTCTTTGATGGAACCTTCACGGTAAAACACGTTCGGCGCCATGACCACGTAGCCCCAGTCCGCGATCCGCTGGGCCATTTCTTCGATGCGGGGGCGCAGACCGAACGCGTCCATGTAGAGAACGACGCCGGGAAAGTCACCTGTGCCGGTGGAGGGGCGGATGACTAAGGCTTCTGCGGTGCCGCCGGGGGCGGGGATGTCGATGAGCATGGGTTTACCCTATCGGAGCCGCCCCGGGAGTTCCCTAGAACAACGGCCAGGGCACAGCTGGCATTTCACCGCTCGGGGCAGGGAACCGCCCCGTCAGGCGCAGCCGGTCGCAGCGCGCATGGAGGGCTGCGATTTCTTCGGCGCTGAGCAAGCCAGCCAGCTTTCGGCCCAGCTCGCCATTTAGTTCTTCAGTGACACGATCGATGCCGTCGCGTTCCTCGGAGGTCAGAGCGTCTCCCACCCATCCCCACAGCACAGTGCGTAGCTTGTGGTCACTGTGAAAGGTGAGCCCATGGTCCACGCCGTGCCGGTGCCCGTCCGTCATGGCAAGGATGTGGTTGCCTTTGCGGTCGGCGTTGTTGACCACCAGGTCGAACACCGCCATGCGTCTCAGCGCCGGCGAGTCTTCGTGGACGAGGGCCACTATCCGTCCGTTGTCATCCTGTCCCTCAAGAACGTGTTTCCAGCCCGTCTCCGGCACGTCCTCGGCGGCAACAAGGTCCACTGCGTTTTGGCTGGGGTCTTGCTCCTGCCAGAGCTGCACCATTCCTTCGCCCAAGGGACCACCGCGGAGCCAGGTGTGCGGCACGACGTCCCAGCCGAAGACCTCCGAAACCAAGTAGGCGGCTACCTCCCGATGGGCCAAGGTGCCGTCGGGGAAATCCCACAGCGGACTTTCGCCTGCTATCGGCTTATAGACCATCGGGACGTCGCCGATGCTGCCGAGGAATGTAGCGTTTGACGCCGTCGTAATGCGGCCGGTAAGCGTCAGCTCGGCGGTCACCAGGTCCAGCGCCGGCATTAGACCTCGGGAAGGGTGCAGGTGTGCCCATCGGCGTCGATGGGGTACCCGCAGAGCGGGCACATGGGACGCCCGGCGTCGACGATCTCACGGGTGCGCTTGGCGAACGCGCGGGCAGTGCCGACCGGCATGCGCACCAGCAACATCTCGGGCACTTCAGCGACGATCTCGCTCAGCGGTTCGACGTCGTCATCAGTATCGACGTCGGTGAGGGGGTACGCCTCGACGACGACCTGCGCAGTGGTTGGGTCCCAGTCCAAGGTTATGGCGCCGGTCCGAAACTGCTCCTCAGGCGCCTCGAGCGGGTCATTGTCGACGAGTTCAACGGGAGTTCCCGTAGGAATGCTGAAAGGGTTGCCGTCAATGGTGATGAGCTGGTCGAGAATTTCGTCAATCTTCTCCGCGAGTAAGGCCGACTGCTGTTTCTCCAGGGCAATACTCACGATCTGCGCCCCTGCGCGCACCTGCAGGTAGAACGTCCGCGCACCGGGAAGGCCAATGGTGCCGATGACAACCCGATCAGGCCAGGCAAACTCGTGAACGCGTGTAGGCATGTCAGTATTTTAGGCACATGAAATTCACGGCGTCTTCTGCCCTGCGCCGCCGCCCACGGGCGCATCGCCAGAACTAACGCCATTCGACAACCACGACAAATCACCCGCTTCGGTGTTGATCGCGTAGACGCTCGGCCGGCTGGCACCGTAGTGAACGATTGATACGGAGGCCGGGCTCACGTTGATTCGCTGAAACAGATCCAGGTGCATCCCAAGCGCGTCGGCGAGGATTGACTTGATGACGTCACCGTGACTCACGGCCACCCACACGGCCCCGGGCCCGTTCGCGGCTTCGAAAGCGGCATCGTGACGCCGAATGGCAGCCACGGAGCGTGCCTGCATCCCTGCCATGGATTCACCGCCCGGAAAGACGACGGCGGACGGCTGGGTCTGCACCATCGGCCACAATTCCTCGGCCGCGAGATCGCTGAGTTTACGGCCCTGCCACTGGCCGTAATCGCACTCCGTGAGATCGGGATCCACCGGCGCGTGCGGCGTGCCGGCCTGCCGCTCGAGGATGAGTTGCGCGGTCTCCTGACAGCGTTCCAGAGGGCTCGAAACCACCCCGGCTACGGGCACGGACGCGAGCCTGTCTCCGGTCAAAGCCGCCTGCTCGCGTCCGACCTGGTCCAGGCTGACGCCGTCGGCCCGACCGGCCAGCAGTCCACTGGCGTTTGCTGTGGTGCGGCCGTGCCGCACGAGAATAAGTGTCGCCATCTCCCCAGCCTAACCATTCGGTCATACCACGGGGGTGTCAGGGTCAAGACCCCATTCCGCCCAGGATCCGTCATAGACCCTTACCCTCTCGCGTCCCATGATTTCGGTAAGCACGTACCAAGCGGTGGCCGCGCGGCCTCCGACCGTGCAGTATGTGATGAGCTCGTCCTCTCCTGCAGTCTCGGGCACGGGCATCGCCCGGCGCAGCTCGTCGACCGGGATGAACGCGCCTTTGCGGTCGTGGATGTCGCCGAACGGCCGGAGGACAGCCGTGGGGACGTGTCCGGCTCTCCCTCCAGGCTCCATCCCCCCGGACGGCCAGAACCGTTCTCCGGCGTACTCGGGTTCGGAGCGGACATCAAGAATTGTTGTTCCAGCGCGTCCGACGGAGCGCCGAACAGTAGGCATGTCGGCGAACAGCCGCTGGTCCCGTTCAGGAAGCTCGTACGGTGTCGGCTCCGGATGGGACGACGTCGTCGCGTAAGGGTGCCCGTCGGCGCGCCACGCGTCACGGGAGCAGTTAAGGATGCGGACATCGGCGTGCCCGTAGAGCTTGAGGAGCCAATAGCCGAGCGCCGGGGCGTAGCCATAGAAAACAACCGTCGATTCAGGCCCGATCCCCGAACGAGCCAAGAGTTGTTCGATTGCTTGTCTGCCGACGGGGCGATATCGGTTCTCTTTCAGGTCGGTGTAAACGTTCCAGAGCACGGCGCCGTCAATGTGCCACTGGTTATAGGCGGCCGCCGAAACGTCAATTTCCACGACGCGGACCGCAGGATCGTACAGATGATGTTCCAGCCAGATGGGTTCGATGAGCATGTCTTTAGTCTGGCCGCTTGTCCTTGGGCCAACCTTGGGCCAAAGTTGGCCCAAGGTTGGAGCTACCTTGGCGCCAGCGTGCTGTCACTCCACTTGGATCCATCCAAGCAGGTCCTCGCGGGTGACCGCGCTGAGGAGCGACGGGTGGTCGCTTGCGATGTGGCTGCGGATTGCTCCGATCACTTCCTCATCGGTGGCGCCGCGGACTACGAACCCGCATTCGCATCGGATGAGCTTGGCCATAATGTCCTCCTAAACCATTCACGGCCCTCCGTGGAACGTTGAGGTCGTATGCGATCATGGTGTCATGGCGGTGCAGTCAGCGCTGCGTCTGCAGATCTGCGGGCCACTGGTCGTGGAGCGGGACGGACTAAGGATCGACCGTGGGTTGCCCGGTCGCCAGGGACGCCTGATGTTCACCTACTTGGTCGTCAACCGGCACCGCCAGGTACCCCGCGACGAACTCGTCGACGCGCTCTGGGGTTCGGCCGATCCTTCCAGTACTGACGCGCGCCTCAATCCGTTGCTCTCTAAGCTTCGCCACGTCTTCGGCCCTGACACCGTGGATGGACGGGTCACCGTCCAGCTCCACCTCCCCGAGGCTTGGATAGACCTGGAAGCCGGCGTGGATGCAATACACCGCGCCGAATCCGCGGTGGCCCAGAAGGACTGGACCCGGGCATGGGGACCGGCTTTGGTCGCTTTGTTCACCGCCGAACGCGGGTTCCTGCCAGGCGAGGACGCAGAGTGGATTGACCAGACCCGCAACCAGCTTTCCGAGATCCGGGTACGGGCCTTGGAATGCTACGCCGCCGCCGAGCTTGGCATCGGGGGTGCCGAGCTTGCTGGCGCCGTCCGTGCAGGACGCCGGCTCATCGCCCTGGACCCTCTTCGCGAAAGTGGCCATCGCTACTTGATGCAGGCTCTGGCCGCCCAGGACAACCTTGCCGAGGCCGTGTCCGTGTACGGCCGGCTCTCCGATCTTCTCCGTGAACAGCTCGGCGTCTCGCCCGGCCCAAGGACGCGGGCGGTCTACGAGCAGCTCCTCAACCAGACGTGAACGGCGGAGGCTGCCCACCGTGTGAAACTGCTGCTGCCCACCAACCCCTGGGCGGGAATCGAGTACTACAGTTGACCTATGGCTGCCAGCCGCAATCCGCTTGATGACCTGCGTGAAACCATTGGCCACCTGGCCAACCAGCTCAAGCTGCCCGGTTCCGAGCGGGTCGATGACCTGATGGGCGATCTCATCGGTGTCAGGCCCGGCCCTGCCCGGCCGCTGTCCGAGGTGCAGGCCGAGCTCGACGCTTTGGTGGGGCTGGAGACCGTGAAGGAACAGGTGCGGGCCCTCGTCGCATTGCTCCAAGTCCAAGCGCGGCGTAAGGCCTACGGGCTGCCGGAGGTGGCCACATCACAGCACCTGGTGTTCCTTGGAAATCCGGGCACGGGCAAGACGACCGTAGCGCGGCTGCTCGCCGAAATGTACCGTGCGGTCGGACTGCTGCAGAAAGGCCACCTGGTCGAGGTCGACCGTTCGGGTCTGGTGGGGCAATACGTCGGGGCGACGGCGATCAAGACGGACCGGGTCATTCGGCGCGCGCTGGACGGCGTCCTGTTCATTGACGAGGCCTACGCACTGGCCCCCGAAGACGGCCGGATGGACTTCGGACCCGAAGCGATCGAGGTCCTGCTCAAGCGGATGGAGGACCACCGCCACCGGCTTGTCGTGATCGTGGCCGGGTATCCGCGCCTGATGGAATCCTTCCTACTCTCCAACCCCGGACTGCGCTCCCGATTTGCCCGCGAGATCACGTTCCCCGACTACTCCGTTGACGAACTCCAGACGATCTTCCAGCAGATGCTGGCCCAACACGAGTACACCCTGGAGGCGGGGGCTGAGGAGATGTTGCGCCGTGTCCTCACCGGGCTCCACGCGGGGGAGGACTCCGGTAACGCACGGTTTGCCCGCACCCTGTTCGAGCAGGCGCTCAACCGGCAGGCCCTGCGGCTCTCGCTCGACGAGGAACAAAGTCTCGACGCGCTCGATCGGGACGCCGTCATGACGCTCACCGCGGAGGACATAGTGGAGGCCGCGCTCGCCTTGGGTGAAGTGCCGGAGCCGGAGCCGACGGCGGAACCGGCGCGGTCGCGGTGGTGGCGCTGGCTGGAGTGATCAGATGGGCGGAGTTTTACGCAGCGGAACAGTGAAGCGACCGCATCGGCCTACTCGCATCCGGCTCTGGGTGGGCAGGCACCGAATACTCGCGGGGATGGCCGTCGTTGTCGTTGTTGCGCTCGTTGCTGTCACCGTGGTTTTTGGGATCACCAGCGGCCCGGTTTCCTCGAAGGCTTCCGGCGCGCCAGCAGGCATCAGTAAGATCCGGCATGTCATTGTCATCATGCAGGAGAACCGCTCGTTCGATAGTTACTTTGGAACTTTTCCCGGAGCTGACGGGATACCGATGCAGGACGGTTCACCCACTGTCTGCGTTCCGGATCCGGCCAATGGTTCCTGCGTGAAACCGTATTACGACCCATCCGACCGGAACAGCGGTGGCCCGCACGGCCAGAGCAACGCCACTGCGGATATCGACGGCGGGAAGATGGACGGCTTCATCGCCCAAGCAGCAAAGGCCTCAACGAACTGTGCACCCAACGATCCGGCCTGCGCGGGCGGGAAACAAACCGACGTCATGGGGTATCACGATGGGCGGGACCTTCCCAATTACTGGGCCTATGCCAAGAATTTCACTCTTCAAGACCACATGTTCGAACCCAACGCGTCCTGGAGCCTGCCTGAGCATCTGTATTTGGTTTCGGAGTGGTCCGCTAAATGCAGTCAGGCTGGCGATCCGGCGTCGTGCGTGAATGCCCTTCAAAGCCCGGGCAGCCCGCCGGACTTCACTTCCTCGATTAAGTCCACGTTGATTGGGAAGTGTCGGGTCGGGCTCCAAAACAAGGCCTGCCAGGACGCCTTGACGGCTGCGGGGATCAGCCCGGATCTTGCTGCGCAATTGCACGCCCTTATCGCGCAGAACTGTGCGGGCGCGGATTCCTATACCAGTTGCCAGGCTGCCATTGACAAGGCAACTCTCCCGGCGGCGCTCAAACAAAAGCTGCTGGCTGCCGCTCAACAGTTGGCGCCTCCTGACTACGCCTGGACGGATCTGACTTACCTGCTGCATAAACAGAACGTTCCTTGGGCGTATTACGTTTTCAACGGGACTGAGCCGGATTGCGAGGATGCCACGGCCATGGTGTGCGCCCCGGTGGCGCAGAACGCTAAAACGCCTGGTATCTGGAATCCGTTGCCGTACTTTGACACCGTTAAACAGGATGGCGAACTGGGCAATATCCAGTCCCTGACCAACTTTTATGATGCCGCCAAGAAGGGCACGTTGCCTGCGGTGAGCTGGATCAACCCAACAGGGGCCGTGAGCGAGCACCCGCCGGCGCTGGTCAGTACCGGGCAGGCTTACGTGACCGGGCTGATCAATGCGGTCATGTCCGGCCCGGATTGGGACAGTACCGCCATCTTCTTGTCATGGGATGACTGGGGTGGTTTTTATGACCACGTCACCCCGCCGGCGGTGGATGCAAACGGTTATGGCCTGCGGGTCCCGGGAATAGTGATCAGCCCCTACGCCAAACAAGGCAATATCGACCATCAAACCCTCAGCCACGATGCCTACGCGAAGTTCATCGAGGATGACTTCCTCCACGGGCAACGCCTCGACCCGGCCACCGACGGACGCCCTGATCCCCGGCCCGGCGTCCGCGAAAGCAACCCCCAGCTCGGCGACCTCGTGAACGACTTCAACTTCAACCAGCAGCCCACCAAACCCCTCATCCTCCCAGGAGGCACTACCTACTAAACGCCACCGCCTACCCTGGAAATAGACCGGCGATTGACGTGGCGATCACTACCGCGCACACGGCAGCGACGATTGCCATGCACACGAAATCCACCCCTCGGGGCCCGCGGCCACTTGGATAAGCCTGCGGGACACCCCCACGGATGGTGATGGACCGGCCGAGTTCGGCGGCGCGCCGTACAGACACGGCCGTGGCCGCGGTCAGCAGGTCAATCAGTTCCCGCGCCACCGCACCGACCGCTCCCACCCCGCGTTCCGTTGGTGTCCGGCGGAGCCGTCGGGCGGCAGCAAGAATCCTGAACTCTTCGAGCAGCAGCGGGAGACTTCGAAGGCATAGCCCCAGGACGAGGGACCATTCATGGACGGGAACCCCGACGGCGCGCAAGGGTGCCGCGAGGCGGGCGACGGCCGGGGCGATCTCGGCCACCGGCGTCGTCCAGGCCACGATCGCACCGAACCCGACTAACGCCGCGGCAATCGTCATTGACTGCACGTACAGTCCGAATCCCTGCCCCAATAACGACGCTCCCGCTCCCAGCAAGAGGAAGAACCAGGCCCACCTTGGCAGTCGTGGGATAGCCGCGATGGGGACGTGGGCAGTCCGGGCCGCAGCGAGGACCAGGAGGACACCCGCTGCTGCCGCCGGCCAACCAGGGAATCCGAGCATCACTACTGTTTCCAACAGAAGGCAGACCAGTTTGGTGCCGGCCCACAAGCCATGGATGACCGACGGACCGGGCAACTGGCGAAGCAGTACATCTCCAATTCCCGGGGCTCGTCGTCGGCGGTCGGCCTTTGCCGGACTCATGCGGCCCACTCGCGGGGTCGCTGGTCCAGATCCAGGTGACGCGGGCAGGCGGTTTCCAACCCATCCAGATCATGGGAGATGACCACCAGCGACAATCCGTCCCGTGCTCGCAGCGAAGCGAGCGTCTCACCTAGCTGCTGCCTGCTGAGTGGGTCTAAGCCGGCGAATGGTTCGTCAAGGACGAGCACGCGTGGTTTCGCACTGATCAGGCCTGCAAGCGCGACCCGCCGAAGTTGCCCTCCCGAAAGTTCTTCGATGCTGCGCGAAGCCAATGTAGGGGGGAGTCCGACGGCGTCGAGGGCTGCTGCCACGAACGTCGAATCGTCCGGCGTAACCCCTACCCGCCGCGATACGTGGCGCCCTGCGGCGGCCAGGATGTCCAATGCCACGGTGGGGCGTTGGACCTGCAGCCGTGAATGCTGGAATGCCAAAGCAACCAAACCCACTTGGTCTTGCATCGGCGCCCCGTCAAGGGTGCAAGCTCCGCGCTCAGGGCGGATAAGTCCCGCCAGGATCCAAGCCAAGGTTGACTTACCTGAGCCGTTCCCGCCCGTGATGAGCAAGCCTTCCCCTTCGTGCAGGTCGAAACTGACCGGACGCAGCGCCTCATGGGCCCACGGGGTCCCGGGCGCATAAGTATGTGCCACTTCCCTAAGCTCCAATACCTTGGGCGAAGGGGATGGTGCCGGCGCTGGTTCTCGCCGCACCAAGCGCGCGCCCGATGCTTCGGCGTGTCCCGTTGGGACCGACCTGCCGTCCGATGCGATACGGCCGCCCACCAAATGGATCACCCTGTCAGCCCGGTCCGACTCGGTCTCCGAATGGGAGACATGAACCACGGTGACAGGAAAGGAACGTGGAAGATCCGCCAAAAGTTGCAGCAACGCTGCCCGCCCATCCGCGTCAACCATGGCGGTGGACTCGTCGGAGATCAGCAGCGCCGGCCGGCGCACCAATGCTGCGGCAACGGCCAACCGCTGCAGCTCGCCCCCGGACAATGACGTTGTGGCCCGTTCCTGCATACCTGCCAGTCCCACTGCCGACAGGACGCCGGCCTTGTCCGCCGCAAAGCCCGCAGGCAGACCCCAGTCCAAGTCCTCACCGACGGTCATGCCCAACGCCTGAGTCTCCGGACGCTGGGTGATCAGGGCAGTTCCACCCACTTCGCCGAGTCCGGGCGCACCGGGCCGGATCACTTCGCCGGCGGTCGGCTCGGCACCGGCCAGCACCCTCACGAGCGTGGATTTTCCGGAGCCATTGGCCCCGGTGATCACAACAAATTCCCGTTCGGACAGAGCCACATCGATCCCTTTCAAGGCCTCCGTAGCCGCGCCGGGGTAGCGATACCGGACAGCTCTCAATTCCATGGGCAGGGGACCGGAAGGCTGTGGGGCGCGCCGGCCGGCGTCGTCCAATGCGTCATCGATGGTGACCCAGTTGACCCGAGCCAGTACCACGCTCAGCACCTTCCACACCGACAGCATCCCTATCGGCATGAACCCGGTTACTGCCAGGAATACCCACAGCCACCATGAACTAAGTACGACGTCGGTCGCATCCCTCACAAAATCAGCAATCGTGTTCGTTAGGGCAACGGCGTCCAATGCTGCCGCAACGCCGGCCGCGGCGCTCCGGAGCGCAGCGAAGGCCAACTCCCTTGCCGCGGAGAGAATCCATAGAAGTACCACTGCGGCGGCCCCACATAGTGGGCCAATCACGAACGATAGGCCTAATACCGTTTTCCATCCGCGGCCCCGGCGGCTGACCGAACCGACCACTCCTCCCATCACGGCGCAGGCGAGGACTGCCGCGCACGCACCCACGCCCCCAACGACGAAGCCAACTATGGAGCCGGCCACCGCACCGGCAAGGATGGCCCGGGCGCTGTGCCGCTGAGCCAGAACTGCGAGCGGGACCGATGCCAGTAGCTCCACCACCCCTGCCCGCGGCAAAAGGGACCCAACAACCACAATCGAAGCCGCCGCTGCAGACAGCACCGCAGCACTCCCGGCGTCGATCGGCCGCAACCGACCCGTGAAACTTCCTTCCGAACGCATATCCCGAGTATCCACTGCGCCGCTCCGAAGATCCTGACAGGCGCCTCCGCCCTAACGTGCCCCGTTTTGTCGGGTTGCCGTGTGATCACGACGTCGATAGAAGCTGGCGTGGAGGGTGAGGGCAATTATTGTGTACAGGACAGCACTGGGCAGGACTGGGCCATGGCTGGCGCGCAAGTGAGCACATGCCCAACGCATGGCGCGGAATCCGGCGGGGCAACCCGAGCAACCTCGGAAAGGAACAGACAAATGAAGATCACCGGCGCAGTTCTTGAAGAAATCGGCCGTTCTCGTCCCTTCGCTGAGTCACAACCCATCACCATTTCGGAGCTTGAGTTGGCAGGCCCTGGCCCCACCGAAATCCTCGTCCGGCTCGAGGCCGCCGGGATTTGCCACTCGGACTTGAGCGTCGTCGACGGAAACCGGGTCCGCCCCGTACCAATGTTGCTCGGACATGAAGCGGCCGGACGCGTCGTAGAGGTCGGCTCCGAAGTCAACGATCTGCAGCCGGGCCAGCGGGTGGTCATGTCTTTTCTTCCCCGATGCGAAAAATGCGCGAACTGTGCAGAGGACGGCCGGCTACCCTGCACTGCAGGATCAAAAACAAACGCCGAGGGAGTCCTGCTGCACGGATCCGCGCATCTCACCCGCGATGGGGAGACGATCTTCCATCACCTTGGCGTTTCGGGCTTCGCCACCCATGCCGTGGTTGACAGGGCCTCCGCAGTACCTGTCGGCGATGACGTTCCACCGGAGATCGCTGCTGTCCTTGGATGTGCTGTCCTTACCGGCGGCGGGACCGTGCTGAACGCGGCCCGACCGAAGCCTGAGGACAGTATTATGATCGTCGGGCTTGGTGGCGTGGGGATGGCCGCGCTGATCACTGCTATCTCACAAGGGGCCTCACGCATCGTCGCCGTGGATACCCTTGAAGACAAGCTCGAGCATGCCCGTAGGCTCGGTGCCCACGAAACCTACACGCCGCAGCAGTTGCTCGAGCAGGGGATAAAGGCCAAGTTCGTTATCGAATGCGCAGGAAACCCCAAGGCCTTCGAAACTGCCTTCGCTGCCACCGCTGTGGGTGGGACCACCATCACCGCCGGGCTTCCCTCACCCGATGCGCGCGCTCAGATTTCTCCCATGACCATCACCGGCGAAGCCCGCACAATCATAGGCAGCTACCTGGGGTCAGCAGTACCGGCACGTGACATCCCTAAGTACGCCCAGCTCTGGCGCGAGGGGAAGCTCCCCGTTGAAGAACTGATAACCACCCGCATCGCCCTGGCCGATATCAACCAAGCCATGGATGAGCTGGCGGACGGAAAGGCGGTCCGGCAGGTCATCATGTTCGACGCCGATGACGAACACCCGAGCTAAACGGCGGCGCAGCAACCCACCGCGAGGTCGTTTTCGGCTCTAAGTTGTACCGGCTGGATGCATTGCTTTTGGAGGATCTCGCTCGGGATGGCGGGCCAGTTGAGAGGCATCGCGCGCAGCTACAGCATGGTTCGGTTGCCGCTATGGCGGCTAAGTGCCCAGTAAGGCCCGAAACATCAAAAGCCCCGCCCGAGTCTGTGAATTTCCAGAGAGTTTCGTGGCGCGCGGTTGAACCTCAAGTGAACCTTGGGTCGGACAGCAGGAAACGCATGAGAAGGGGCCTTTCGTTCAGTAAGAATCCAAGGAGGGGACAACTTATTCCGTGGTTTTCAGATGCCCGAAAGGTCTTATTTCATGAAGTCAGCAAAGAGGAACGGAATCGCCGCAGCAGCGGTTCTAGGTGCAGTCATGGTGGCAGGCTCGGCTGTGGTGCCGGCGGTGGCCGCCGATGGTCAGCACGGCGCCCACGGGCAGGAGGGCAAAGGCGAGACGTCCAAGCACGTATTGGTGCTCTCGGTGGACGGCCTGCATCAGAAGGACCTCGACTGGTACGTCAAGAACCACCCGACGTCGGCCCTAGCCGCCTTGGTCAGTCACGGCACAAGCTACACGCACGCACAAACCCCTGTGCCTTCCGATTCGTTCCCGGGGATGGTGGGCCAGTTCACCGGCGGGAACCCGGGGACGACTGGGATCTACTATGACGACACCTTCAACCGGGCCCTCCTGCCTGCCGGGACGACGGACTGTAAGAACACCGCGCCCGGGACGGAAGTCGCACTGACCGAGGCCGCAGATAAGGATCCGAACGCGCTTGACGCCGGACAGGGTCTCTCCGGTCTGCCTTCCAGCATCATGAACATGACCGGCCAGCCGGGATCGCTGCTCAACCCGGCGGCACTCCCTGTGGACCCCGCAACCTGCAAGCCCGTTTACCCGCACCAGTATCTCAAGGTCAACACGGTCTTTGAAGTGGCCAAGAGTGCTGGCCTGACCACCGCTTGGTCGGACAAGCACCCCGCGTACGAAATCCTCAACGGCCCTTCCGGCAAGGGAGTGGATGATCTCTTCACTCCCGAGATCAATAGCCAGGCGCCCGCGCCATTCACCGGTGACTGGACACAGGACAACGCCGCAACCCAGCAGTACGACGGATACAAGGTCCAGGCCGTAGTGAACGAAATCGACGGCAAGGACCACTCCGGTACTAAAGCCGCGGCCGTGCCGGCCATCTTCGGCATGAACTTCCAGTCCGTCTCAACCGCCCAGAAGCTTCCGACGTCGGACGGACTGACCGGTGGTTACCTCACCGGCGGCACGGTACCCGGGCCGCTGTTGAGCAAGGCTTTGGACTACGTCGACGCGTCGGTCGGAAAACTGGAGTCGGCATTGTCGACCTCCGGGCACGCAAAAGACACCACGGTCGTCCTTTCCGCGAAGCACGGACAGTCGCCCATGGACCCCTCGGCCCTGACCCGTGTCCCGGACAGTGCGATCATCAGCGGACTTAACGCTGCCTGGAAGGCGGCCAACCCGGAGTCCGCAGATCTGGTGGCATTCTCCACCGACGATGACATCATGCAGCTCTGGCTCTCAGACCACTCCGAGAAGGCGGCGCAGTTCGCCAAGGACTACCTCGCCTCCCACTCGGCCACAGGGAACGACGTCAAGGGTGCCTCGAAGACGGTCGGAACGTCAGGGCTCAGCAAGATCTACGCGGGCAGCGAGGTCGCGGAATACTTCGGTACAAAGACCAGTGACTCGCGCTACCCTGACATTCTTGGCATCGCGCAGACCGGCGTCGTCTTCACCGGAGGCAAAGCCAAGATCGCCGAACACGGGGGCGCCTCCGCAGATGACCGTGACGTCCCGCTCGTCATCTCCGGGGCTCATGATGCCCACGCGCGCACAGTAGAAGCCACTGTCGAAACCACACAGATCGCCCCAACGATCCTCAAGACCCTTGGCCTGGACCCCAACAAACTCCAGGCAGTGCAGATCGAGGGAACTAAGGCACTCCCGCAGCGCTGACCACCCTTCCCGACGACACTGGAGGGCTTCCGAGGCACGTCCTCGAAGCCCTCCAGTGATTCGTACCGGGCCCAAGGCCGTGGCTGCAGAACCCCGTGGCTGAGAGGCAGGCAGGCGCCCCACTTCCGTGTTGGGAATCCATGTTTCATGATGTCGAGTATGACGAGAATAATCGGATGGGTCGCGGCGGCTGCGGTCGTGACCGTCGTCTTCTGCAGCGTTTACATTGCTTTCCAGCAATCTGGCCGGAGGTCCGCTGACATTGCACCGGCGGCGGCGGCCGCGTCGGCGATACAGATGCCCGGCACGTCTGTCTCGTCCGTCCCACGTCTGGAATTGACCCCGGAAAGCGGGGTTTTTGTGATTGTGTACGGCAGCGACGACACACCCGAAACGGGAACGGCAACCCTCCACGGCGTACTTCCAACCGTTCCGGCCGGAGTGCTCGATACGGCACGAAGGTCAGGCGCGGATGCCGTGACGTGGCAACCGGAACCCGGACTGCGGCTGGCAGTGGTTGCCCGGTCGTCGCAGGGAAAGGTTGTAGTCGCCGGGCAATCGCTCGCCCCCTACGAAGCCACGGACATCAGGGTCATGGTCTATTTGATGCTCGGATGGTTCGGTTGCGTCCTCCTCCTTGGCGCCGGGTTCGCAGTGTCAGTTCTGCTGGACCGTCGGCAGCGCTATCCCAACATGCGGTGACTCATCGTTGCCTGAGTACCGACGTCGAGGTGCTCGGACGTACGCCTCCGAGGCAATCCGGGCGGGGGCATCGGCAGGGAAAAACCGCGTCTCCACGGGCCGAGCGCCTGCTTGGTATCGCGTATCAAGGCTTGAGTCAGGCAGTTTCTATTCCTTAAAAACGAGTGTGATGCATGTCACATTCTGAGTACGGTTGAGTCGGCGGGAGTTCGAATCGGGAAAAACAAGTACCAATTACTCGGGAAGAGCCCGGACCTGCCTGCATAGCGTGGGGATACCGAGGTAAATCTTCTCGACGAAAGCAAGTACTATGACACCCCTTTCACTCTTAGTTCAGCGTGAGACTTCTTCGGGATTCACAGGAGCGATCACACGGGGAATGGCACTATGACCGGCGTCTCGCTTTTGGTGCCGGTCTCTGTTGCTCAGGCAGGAAGCTTTGACCTGTTTCAGGTTTTGTCTGAGTGGCGCCATTACATACCGTTGGCCGTTGCCGGCGCGGTTGTGTGGAGTCTGTGGCTTTATCGGGTGATTCTGTCCAAACGGGCGCGCCCGATCGTGAATGATTTCTCCACGACGACGTCGGTGGTTGTGCCTTCTTTCCATGAAGACCCGGACATTCTGATGCGATGCTTGGATACTTGGCTTGCGGAGGACCCCACTGAGATCTTGATCGTCCTGGATGTCAAGGACACCGAGGCCTATGGCCGCATCACAGCGCTCGGCGACCCGAGGGTTACTCCCATCCTGTTTCGCCACGCAGGAAAGCGTTCAGCCCTCAGCCGAGGCATTCGCGAAGCGACGGGCGAAATTCTGGTACTCGTCGACTCAGATACTTCCTGGCAGGAGGGATTGCTCGCTGCCGTTCAGATGCCGTTCATCGACCCGTTCGTCGGAGGCGTTGGTACCCAGCAGAATGTGTACCAACGCACCAGCAGTGTATGGCGGCGCGTGGCGGACTGGATGATAAACCTCCGCTACTACAACTACGTCCCTGCGATGGGGGCCGCAGGTGCCGTGGCTTGCCTCTCGGGGCGCACGGCCGCGTACCGACGGGCGTTGATTATTCCGCTGCTTCCAAACCTGGAAGATGAATTCTTTCTTGGACGTCGCTGCATCTCCGGCGACGACGGGCGACTGACGTGGCTGGTCCTTGGGGCCGGATTTAAAACCGTTCATCAGTCCTCGGCCCAAGCACTTTCAATGTTCCCGAACACTCTCCGCGCCTTTATCAAACAGCGCGTCCGCTGGAGCAGGAATTCCTACCGTTGTTACCTGACAGCCGTCCATAAAGGTTGGCTTTGGCGAGTACCCTTCGTGACCAAAGTGACGGTTTTGCAGATCCTGCTAACACCAGTGACCATGGGAATCTCAGTGATCTATTTGCTGTTCAGCCGGCTGGAATTGACCGGCACCGGTATAGCCCTGGCGGTAGGTTGGCTTCTTCTTGGCCGCGGGATCCGCGGCATCTCTCACCTGGTCCGTCACCCGGGGGAGATCGTCCTGCTGCCCCTCGTGGCCCTGGTGGTCATCCTGGTGGCCCTGCCAGTGAAAGCTTATGCCTTGTTCACCATGAACAAGCAGGGTTGGCTGACAAGGGCGGAGAACCGGACCGGAGGGGACGGCCAAAGTGCGGCTACCCTCCATGTTGCGGAAACCAAGCCATGAACGCACTCTGGAGTACCTCAAAGAATCGCATGATTGCCCCCGCGGTCCTCGGGTTGGCAGCGTTTCTGATTATTGGCCCGGCAGCAGCGGCGGCCCCCACGGACAGTGGCCAGGCTGCGCCTACTCCCAGCCCCGACGCGGCTGCCGTATCTTCCGGAGCGTCTGCCCCTGTTCCACAGCCTTCTGTCGCGCCGGATCCGACGCCCTCGGTCAGTGACGGTAGCAACTATGGCGGAAACCCACAGAATGAGGCAGCACTCGTTGCCGTCGAGGCTAAACGCCTGGCCCAATTACGCACGGTATCCTCCATTGCCCGGTGGAGCGGAACCAAGCTCACGGTGCCATACCGTGTACCCTCTGCAACTGGCACCACTTTGGTGCTTCCAGCACGTACCAACGCTTACACCGTCGATGACTTGCTGTCCCTCGCCCCTCAGACATTCGTCAAGCAAGCAGATGGCAGCTTCCTGCTCAGCGAAAACATCGTGATCGAAGCAGGGGCTACTCTGTCGCTGAGTAACCCCACACCTACGATCTACCTGCTGAGCACGTCAAAAAAGTTTGTATCGATTGTGAATTCCGGTGGCACCCTTAATGTCGTCGGAACGGCCGATGTCCCTATCAGAATAGGCAGCTGGGACCCGGATTCCGGCGGCCCGCGCCTGGTCACCGATAACGGTAGATCATACGTTCGCTCCATCGGGGGGACTGTCCATATCAGCCATGCCTTGTTCCAGGATCTGGGCTTCTGGAGCGGACCGACCGGCGGTTTGTCGATGGTTGGCCAGCCCGTCACAAGTGCTGCCGGTCGAGTCCGGCCCCCGAAAATTCACGTACGGCCGCCCCGGCCGCCGCATGTCTCCAGCCACGGTACCGTCACTGTGAGGCCCAGCCCGCCGACCGCACCTGCCCCGCCCCCACTACAGCCGGGGGCGACGCTCGCCGTGCCTGACTCGGCGGCAACCAGCACGACTTCCAGCGCGGTGAGCGTCACCGTCTCGGACACCTCCATCACAGACAATGTTTACGGTCTGTTCCTGGCCAACACGTCGGGAATCAGTGTGCACAATGTTCAGGTCAAAAACAGCCGAATGGACGGTATTGTCCTCCACCGCAATGTCTCCAATGCCGCCATCATGGATACAACCGTCCGCTCGAGTGCCCTCAATGGCTTTGTAGTCTCCCGTGCCGCCAGCGATATAAGGCTCGACACCGATAAGGCCGACTCCAACGGTCGGGACGGGATATATGTTGACGGCCGTTCCCTGGCCAGCGGCCCCTCCGCTACCGGTACGGCCCTGGCCTCCTATGGCAACGACGTCGTTTACGGCAGTGACGTCGCCAACAATGGACGCTACGGCATCGAAGCACGTGGCGGGAAGGACATGACAGTCCGGGCCAATACCGTCACTGGCGGTCTGGTGGGAATCGTCGTGGACGCCTCCGCTTCAGCGGTCACTATCACCGACAATCATCTTAGCGAGCAGAAAGTACAAGGTATTGCGCTGCGTGATGGGGTTACAGCCGGGACCGTCGATAACAACAGTGTCTCTGGGGCCGCCGTCGGCATTTATCTGCGCAATGCCCAGGGAAAGGTGGAGAACAACACACTCTCTGGTATGACCAACCACGGCATCTCCGCAATTGGCCCCGACCGCATCCAGATCGATACCAACACCATCACCGGTTCCGGGCCCGAGCCCGTGGACCTCAAAAGGGCCAGCAACGCGACGGCGGTGAACACGTCGGCGGTCAGCTGGAGCACAACCAGAACACTCTGGCAAAGGCTGGTCGCTTTCTTCCAGCCCTTGACCATCATATGGACCCTATTGGCCCTGATCCTGCTCTTTACGGCGTTCTCCGGTCATCGGCACCGCGGAACAGTCAGGCACCCGTATGCTGCGCAGGCACCAATGAGCACATTCACGGACCTGGACCCCTTGATTCTGCCCCCGGAGCTTATCAACTCCACCGTTGATATGCCCTTGGCGGAGAGGGCCTCCTCATCCGGACGTCGACGGCGTTGGGCGGGAAACACCCGCCGCCAACTTGCGCGCCGAAAACTGTCCGAGCCGGCACAGGGTGAAGCCAGAGTGTCATGAATCGTCGATCAAAGCTTCCGCTGCTCCTCCTACCCGCCCTCGGCCTACTCCTGCTCGTTGGCTTGATCGTTTTCGTCGCAAGAGGGTTGCCTTCAGGAGACCAATCCAAGGCCGGGGCGACGCCTGCTCCCTCCGCGTCCAGCCATGCAGCGTTACCGGCAACGGCCTCCCCGACGGCTACAACAGCGACATCCCCGGTCACAGGTTCCACTGCGAGTAAAAACAGCAAGTCAACGGCCGAAAAGGAACCGATGAGCCAAGCCGCTATCACCGCTCGGCCCGGTCAGGGACCGCTCCCTAACGACCAGAAAATTCCTTGCCCGGCGGCGACCGTCAACGTATCGAGCTCATCCGAACTAGCGGCTGCGCTGGCCAACTCGAAGGCCGGGGACGCGATCCAAATGCATGACGGTATTTACACAGGGAACTTCGCCACCAAGAACTCGGGCACAGCTGCCAACCGGATCTACTTGTGCGGGGGACCAGGTGCAGTCATGGACGGCGGTGACACCAAAAAGGGGTACGTCTTCCACCTCGATGGAGCCAGTTACTGGGTCCTATCAGGGTTCACCGTCCGGAACGGACAGAAGGGAATTGTTACCGACTCAACTAATGGGTCGGTGATTGAGAATCTGACCGTGACCAACATCGGGGACGAGGGTATCCATCTGCGGACCAATTCGAGCAGCAACGTGGTTATCGGCAACACAGTCGGCCACACCGGCAGCAACAACGCAAAGTACGGCGAGGGCATCTACATCGGCTCGGCCGTCAGTAATTGGTGCACGTACAGCAAGTGCACGGCGGATGCCAGCAACTACAACATGATCGCCGAAAACGTCGTCTCCGACACCACAGCCGAGAACGTCGATATCAAAGAGGGAACCGTCGGAGGCGTGGTTAAAAACAACCGCTTCGACGGTACAAACATGAGCGGCGCCACCGCGTGGATCAACGTGAAGGGCAACGCGTGGACCGTTGACGGAAACGACGGGAGGAACTCTCCCAAAGACGGTTTCCAAACCCACAACATTCTTCAACAGTGGGGCGACAACAACATCTTCACCCACAACACCGGGACCGTGAACGGACCGGGCTACGGCATCGCCATGACGCCGCCAATGAACAACATCATCGCCTGTTCCAACACCCTTACCGGCGCCCAGAAAGGCACCAGCAACATCCCATGCAGCAATCCTTGATTCCCGGCAGCAGCCCCGAACCGACCAGTCACTACGAGAGGTGAAATCATGCCGCAGACCGTTCCGCCCATGGACCTGACCATTGCACGCCCAGGTGTTGTCGACCATCCGAATATCACGGTTGTCGGGACCGGATACCTTGGTGCGACGCACGCTGTTTGCATGGCTCTTCTCGGGTACGACGTTGTAGGACTCGATGTCGACCAAGCCAAGATCGACCAGCTGGCCGATGGACACCTTCCTATTTTTGAACCCGGCCTTCAGGAAAAACTCCAAGAGGTCTTGGCTTCAGGAAAGTTACGGTTTACCACCGACTTCGCGCTGGCGGCCGATCACGGTGACGTGCACTTCATCTGCGTTGGCACCCCGCAATCAAAGGGTTCAGATGCTGCGGATCTCACATTCGTTGACGCGGCCGTCACCGCGTTGGCCCGCAACCTCACCCGCAAATGCCTGATTGTGGGGAAGTCAACGGTTCCCATCAGCACGGCAGCCCGTTTGACTGCGCTCGTGCGGAACACAGCCCCAGCCGGGGAGTTGATTGAACTGGCGTGGAACCCGGAGTTTTTGCGCGAGGGTTATGCGGTGGTGGACACGCTTCAGCCGGACCGGCTCGTCTTCGGGACCGCATCGGCCTGGGCGGAGGCGCAGCTGGCCGCCTGCTACACCTCAATCATCCAGGCAGGAACTCCCGTTATTGTCACTGATCTGGCCACCGCAGAACTGGTTAAAGTAGCCGCGAACTCATTCCTGGCCACTAAGATCTCCTACATTAACGCCATGGCCGAAGTTTGCGAGGCCACAGGCGCCGACGTCGCACTTCTGGCCAAAGCCCTCTCTTATGACAGCCGAATCGGTGGCAGATTCCTCAAGCCCGGTCTCGGCTTTGGAGGCGGATGCCTTCCTAAGGACATCCGTGCCTTTGCCCACCGGGCTGAGGCCCTTGGTGTGGGGCAAGCCGTGTCCTTCCTCCGTCAAGTGGACGCGATCAATCAGCGTCGACGCCAACGCACCGTAGATCTCGTCACCGAATTAGCGGGGGGTAATGTCACCGGGGTGAAGATTGCCTGCCTCGGTGCGGCATTCAAACCAAACTCCGATGACATCCGTGACGCTCCCGCACTGGATGTGGCCACCATGCTGCATGAGGCAGGTGCGCGTGTCAGTGTCTATGACCCTGCGGCCATGCCCAACGCCCGCCGTTCCTACCCGGAACTGGAATACGCCAACTCCCTGGAGGAAGCAGTTACCGGAGCCGGAGTAGTTGCACTGCTTACCGAATGGCAGCAGTTCCGGGAAGCTGATCCGGCACGTTTGCTCCAACTGACAGGGGCCCCCTGCATCGTGGACGGCCGTCATGCCCTCGACGCGGATGCATATCAGGCGGCAGGTTGGGACTACCGCGCTCTCGGACGCCCGGCGCGTTCCGGAGCGGTTGTGTCCAGCTTCGATGAGGACTTTGCCAAAGCCAGGCTCGACGCCCAGGAAGTCGGCTGAATCAGCACCCCTCATTTGGGGATCCAAACCTGCAGACAGGACAGGAACATTGGGTACAACAGGATCAACGGAGATCGAGATGCTCGCTTACCGTGAGGCCATGAGTCTCGACGTGCCAGCTCTCATCAACGGTCTATGTGACCTACTTGGGGCCCGGCTGGTCGCTTACATCGGATCGGTGAAAGAGACCAGGGCGGTCCGGCAATGGGGGGCGAGAGAACGCGCGCCCTCCCAAGCGGTGATAAGACGATTACGTGATGCGTACCAGATCGCCCGCATGCTGACGGAAACCAACCAACCTGAGGTTGTCCAGGCGTGGTTCCAAGGCATGAACCCGGTGCTGGAGAGCACACCGCCCGCCCGCCTCCTGCGCGACAGTGAATCCGATGAAACTGCTCATCGGGTACTTCTCGCGGCGCGTAGTTTCGTTGACTGGCCTCAGCCCACGGTGGGCTCCGGTTCCTTTGAGGATGGGAAGTAATCCCGCTTATGTCTTTCTCGGCAGCGCCGGCAAGTCCAGGCGACGTTACAGAGCCTGAACAATTCCCTCAAGGGTATCCGTGAGCGTGCGATGGCGGGCAATCCGCAGGATTGTGTGTTGGCACTGGGCTCCCGGTTACGGGTCCAACTCGGGGATCGGTTTAGAATCCCGGTGGTCCCTTGCGATTACACCCCGGAGCCAGGTCAAGGCAGCTGCTTCGTCGGAGAAGTACCGGCTTGGGCACTGGGGCAGGGGTAGCCCGTGAAGTCCATGAGCCATGACACGGTCCACTGGAGTGCTGCCCAGGGTGGCGAAGGCCGTGACTGTCCGCGCTCCACTAAAGACCCGGAGCGCTTCGCGGCTGATAGCTTCGACGCCTGTAATCTCCAGGAGGATAGCGGCGCCTTTACCAGCAGTCAGGGAAAGGAAACGCTGCCGAATCAACGCTCCGACCTCCGGGGTCACCTGGACACCGGGGCGCAACACAACGCGAACAACATGCTCGTCTTCCACAAAGACCTCAGCGGGGGCTGACTTCTGCGCTTGTGGACCGGTGCACACTAAGTCGAGGTCGCGTGGGCCATCTTCTGTTGGACTCAGCATTGTCATGTGGTTCCCCTCAACGGCGCCCCCATCGACGCTGATCTAGCCGGGCAAACTCCGGGCTGTGATGTGAGCCTACTCCCAGATCACGACAATAATCGCAAGCCGGGCGTTTGGAATTCGTTAAGGCCGGGGTCGGTATGGTCCTGTCCGTGCTCCCATGGAAAGTGAGCGGCAGACAATGCGCTCATCCCCACGGAAACGGAAGATCCAGTATGGGAACAGCATCGAACCAAGCCCCCGAGGTCACCGAGATTCGCGCCTTCCTCTCGATTGACGACGACGGCGACTTCGCCTATCACCCGTCAGAAGAAGCAATGCTCGCAAGTTTTGAGTATGTGAGTGAGGCCGCGTGCATCATCGACCCGGCGGGCAACCAGTACCGCCTCAGCCTTGACTCGGCTCGTCGCCTTCGGCTCAGTCCCGGGCTGGGCAAGGTCGATGGAAGCTGGCTCAAGCAGACCTGGTTCACGGCGCTGAGGACGCACTCACTGGAGCACCGCGTCCGCCGCCTCCTGCCCGCGGATCCGGACGCCGTGCTTGCGGAATTGTTTGAAGTTCTGGCGCTGGAGCAAGGAATCCGGGAACCGGGTGCTTCGTGGCGAATCACCGCTGCGGGTGTAACGGAGATGGCCCCGACCATGGCAGACGTTGACCGGCGTATCACCGCACTGCGGCACGATGAACAGCTGCGCGTGCATGACCCCTGCGGCCATATGTATCGCCCGGAATGGCTCCACCAGCACGTCAATTCGGGTAAGCCGTTCTATGTCGAGCTGCCGGTCACGTCCCGGAGCAAGAATTAGATACCTAAGTCCGTTAGGCAGGTTTAAGCTTCAGAGTACCTGCTGGGGATGTAGCCGCCGAGGCGTAGGCCATACTCTGGCGAGGCTTCGGACGTACGGCTGTGGGAGGCAATTCATGAGCAACGGATCGGGCTTATTCAGGCGCCTTGCGGTTGCCGCGGTTGCCGCGACCAGCGCGTCGACAACCGGATGCACAGTCTATTCGCCACCGCCTCCGAATGCCTCAAGTCCATCTGCTGGCCTCACGCAGCAGGCAGTGGGTCCAGCCCTGGGCCCCACCAGCGGCCAGACTGCATCTACGGGCCAGGTTCCAACCACTGATGGCGTTCCGAGAGGTTGGCCTGATGTCGTGGCGGAAGTGGAGTCGGGGGTAGGCCAACTCAGCGTAACGACCTGCGACGGCAGCCTTTCAGGTACGGGTTTCCTGGTAGGCCCCGATCTCGTCGTCACCGCCGCGCATGTTGTCCGTGGCGCTTCGGCGATCAGTATCTCTTTCGGTGCAACATCTGTGAATGCCACCGTTCTGGGTGAGGACGACGCCGAAGATTTAGCGCTGGCGAGGACCGACCAAGCTGTGCCCGGGCATCGCTTTACGTTTAGAACGGCGGACCCTGCAATAGGAACGGACATTGCGGCTCTCGGATTCCCGCTAGGAAAACCATTCACCCTGACCCGAGGCGCGGTGAGCGCGCTGAATGCCCAACAGCAGGTGGGCAATCAGGTACTCAGGAATTTGATTCAAACTGACGCTGCCATCAACCATGGGAACAGCGGCGGCCCCTTGATTACGCAAGACGGCGAGGTTTCAGGGGTTATCGTCTCTATCGAATTCGACCAAGAGTTGAGGGCCGAAGGCATCGCCTACGCTGTGTCCGGTGTGCGCGCTGCACCTGCAGTTGAAGAATGGCGAACACGAACGGCGCCCGTGGCACTCCAGAAATGTGGCAACGCTCCCGCCCCGGGCTCCGGGACCTTTCCGCTGACCGTTTCGGCTTCTCACGAGCAAGCGCGCAGTATTGGCCAGAGTCTTTTGCTGGAAGGGCAAGCCATCAATCGTGGAGCATACGCGGCCGCGTTCAAGCAACTCACCCCTGAACTTCAAGCGACATTTGGTGGCGTCAACGCTTGGAGTGCGGGCCTGGGATCCTCCTACTGGCGGAAAGCCGACGTCGTAAATGTCACCGGCAGCGGAGACAAACTCTCGGCGGACGTTGACCTGCAAACCGTCCAAGATGCGGCGGACGGCCGGAACGGCCAAACCTGCTCCAACTGGCGGATTCGGTACGTTATGCAATGGAACGGGATTGCTTGGTTGATTGCTGGCACGTCGCTTCCGTTCGGCGATCCCACTTCCTGTTGAGAGCGTGTGGCGGGTCAAGAGGCGGCCCGGAAGCACCACGCCCGGGTTCATTGCAGCATGCTGCTGGGAGCACCCAGTACAGTTTATGAATATGCTCAGGTTCAAGTTCCGGTTGAATGTGCCCACGGGCAAGGTCTGCACAGCCTGGACCCTCGCCGCCCTGATGGTCGCTGCTGCTGTGCCGGTGGCCAGCGCGGACGACACTCCGCCGTCAGGGTATCCGTCGTGGGCCGATGTCCAGGCCGCAAAAGACAATGCGGCCGCCAAGAGCGCCGAGGTCCAGAAGATCAATGCACTTCTGGATGGCTTGGAGCAGCAGGCATCCTCACTTGGGGCTGCTGCGGTCAAAGCGGGCCTGGCCTACGCACTGGCGCGCAATAACCTTGATGTGTCAACAGCAAAGCTGAGTGCGCTGAAGGATCAGACTGACAAGGCCCACGCCGTGGCAACGAAGTTAAGGCGGCAGACAGGCGCCTTGGCCGCTCAGGACTACATGAACAGCGGAGCTAGTTTGGGGCCGCTGGTGGAACTGAACGCCCTCCAGAGCCGTGATGGGATGCAGCAATTAGGCGTCATGCAGATCGTCGCGCAGCGCACCTCCGATCTGTACAACCAAGCACAGGCTGCAGAGGCTGTCGCGTCGTCACTGGATCAGCAGCAGGCAGTCGTCCAGGCAGAGAACGAGCGGCTGGCCGCCGACGCCCAGTCGAAACTCACGGCCGCGCAGGCGGCTCAGTCGGCCGCCGAACAGAAGGTGGCGGAGGAGACCAAATACAGCGGCACGCTGGTGGATCAACTGGCGAGCCTGAATAACACCAGCGCAGCCGTCGAACAGAATTATCGTGCAGGGGTCCAGGCCGAGGCGGCCTACGAAGCCCAGCAAGAAGCCCGCCGCGCCGCCGCAGCGGCAGCCGCGCAGGCACAAGCGCAGGCGGCAGCTGCCGCACAGGCCGCTGCTGCCGCCCGGGCTGCCGCTCCCGCAGGCCCGGCGCCCGCGGTCGCCGCGCCGCCGTCGTCAGACCTCAGCCCGGTGGTATTGCTGCCCAACATTCCCCAAGGCGCCGTCAACGATCCGGGCGGGGCGCAGGCCTATGCTGCATCGCAACTGGGTGCGCACGGCTGGGGCGGCGACCAAATGAGCTGCCTACTCAAGTTGTGGAACCAGGAATCCAGTTGGATGACCAACGCGACAAACCCCTCCAGTGGGGCCTACGGCATTGCGCAGGCGCTGCCGGCGGAGAAGTATGCGTCGACTGGGCCGGACTGGCTGACGAACTACCGCACCCAGATTAACTGGGGCCTCGGATACATTGCGGGTCGCTATGGATCACCGTGCGGGGCTTGGGGCCATGAGGTTTCCAACAACTGGTACTAATTAGGGTCGGGTCCGCCCTGTGAGCGAGCTCAGCGAGGCGATAAGGCCCTCAACGCGGGCCTTGATCTCATCACGGATGGGGCGGACCGCATCGAGACCCTGCCCTGCCGGGTCTTCGAGCACCCAGTCCTCGTAGCGTTTGCCCGGAAAGTATGGGCACTCATCCCCGCAGCCCATGGTGATAACGACGTCGGACTCCCGCACAGCCTCGGTGGTGAGGACCTTGGGGATCTCGGCGGACATGTCGATGCCGAGCTCTGCCATCGCCCCGACGGCGGCGGGATTGACGTGCTCCGCGGGCTGCGAACCGGCGGAGCGGACCTCAATCGCGGCGCCTGCGAGGTTGGTCAGGAATGCTGCCGCCATTTGCGAACGGCCCGCGTTGTGGACACATACAAAGAGGACTGAGGGCTTCTTGGCGGTTTCGGGGCTCATGGTGTTTCTCCTGGTTCTGGTGCGGATGGGCCGTTTGCTAATGGGCAATATGCGGATGATGAGAGAGGCGCCCCAAGGCTGCGGGTGCCTTCTAGGCTGCGTGGAGGCGCGGGGCAAGGTCGGTGACCCGCCGGGCAATGTCCTTGAAGGCGCACTCGAATGCGGTTGGCGTGTTGGCCCGTAGGGGGTCCGGGACGGACCAGTGAACCCCTTGGGGCGAGGAGAGTTCCTCATGGGCGTTGTCGCAGACTGTGACGATGAAGTCCTGATCCGTGGCGACTTCGTCCAAGTGGCGTGGGGAGAGGCTCCTCAGGTCCAGGCCGTGCCGGCTGGCTACGTCGATGGCGCCGGGTGCAACGTGCTCAGCCGGGTGTGTGCCCGCAGAGGCGGCCGGGATGTCACTGGCCTGGCGCCAGAGGGCGGAGGCCAACTGGGAGCGGGCGCTGTTGTGTGTGCAGACAAACAGGACCCGGCCAGCCGCGTGCCGGGCTCCAGCGGTGAGTCCGGCCAGCGAGCCGGGGGTGAGGCTGATGTAGCTGCGGCGCCGGTCCGCTTCGGAGCGGTGCCGCCCGATCAGTCCGGCGCTCTCGAGGGTGCGCAGATGGTGCGAGAGCAGGTTCGAAGGGATGCTGAGTTCAGACTGCAGCTCGCTGGGGGAGTAGTCGCCGAGCGTGAGCATGTCGGCAGCGTCCTGGCGAACATGATGTTCGACGTCGGAACCTCCATCTCGAGCAAAGACCGGATAACTGCCGGGCACCTGCTCGGTGAGGTGGTCGCCACGGCCGGGCTCGTCCTGCTCATCTTCTCCCTGGCCCGTACCAATCGAGGGTTGCTCGCAGCTCCGGCCGTTGGGGCCTACATCGGCGCGGCTTACTGGTTCACGTCCTCGACCTCGTTCGCGAACCCGGCTGTGACCGTCGGGCGGATCTTCAGTGACACTTTCGCCGGTATCACCCCTGGCTCAGTCCCCGGTTTCATCCTCGCCCAGATCATCGGCGCAGCCCTCGGCCTCGGCCTGCTGCTCGTACTGTTTCCCGCAGCAGCACGTGCCGCGGACGACGTCGTTATCCCGCACCCGGCCGAAGCGAACGGCTAAGGCGCGTCTGATTTCAAGGCTTTTGCGGGCCAGGGCGCGTCCCTAGAAGACCGCGTCAGTTACGGCGGCCGTCAGTTGATGGATGACGTCGGTGCGCTCTTGTACGCTGCCCAAGTCCTCGGCCTTGGTGTAAATGACCAGGGCGTAGGTGTGGCCGTCCTTGGCGAGGATCGCGGCGTCGTGAAGTTCCCCGCCGAGCTCTCCGTACTTGTGGTAGACCGTGACGCCGGCCGGCAACGCAGCAGGGATGAGCGTTTCATCATTGGTATCCTGCATGGTGGACAGCAGCTGCGCGGTGTCTGCCGAATTCAACAGCCTTCCGGAGTACAGGCCGGCCAAGATGCGGGCCATGTCTGCCGTGGTTAGCGTGTTGTCATTCGGGTTGTACTTCACGCCCAGCGAGGCCGCGTAATCCGTGAGCTCCTGATAGCCCACAGCTTGCTCGATCAGCGACCACGAGTCGTTATCGCTTTGCTGGATCATTGCCTGCAGCTGGAACGCCGCGGAATAGGCGCCCAACTGGTCATCAAGGGACGCGGCGCCGGTCTCAACGAGGTGATAATACGCTTCGGCAGCCAAGACCTTGGCGGTGCTCGCGGCTTCGAACGGATCCTGGATCCCGTATTGATGCACCGTTTGGCCCGTGGTGGCATCCCCGGCGAGGTCAAGGAGAGCCACCCCGATCTGGTACTGGTCGTTGGCATCGATAATGCCGTTGATCTTGGCGTCCAGATCCGGACCAATGCCGTCTCCCGGCGCTGCTCCGGCCGGCGCTGCTCCGGCCGGCGCTGCTCCGGCCGGCGCTGCAGCAGCAAGGCTCGGCGGAGCGGCGGCCTGGGCGGACGCTGGCTTCTTCGTAGCGCTCGACCGGGCGGCCGACGTCGAACGGGCCTGCGCAGCCGAGTGGACACCGACGGGCACTGCGACGGCTAAGAGGGCGGCGCACGCCGCCATAATCAGCGCTCGACGGCGGCGAAAAGCACGCGATCGCAGCCCCGAGATATGACGACCGGCGGGACTCTCACGCGAATGCACGGACCAAGGCTCTTCCATAACTGGTCATGGTAACCAGGGGAGCTATGCGGGAGCTTTGTATTTGCTGTTGCTCAGCCGGAAGTTGCCCAACCAGGAGTTGCGCGCCCCGAAGTTGCCCAACCCCAGGCTGCAGCGTGGCCTCCCTAAAGGGAGGGCAGGTCTTCCGAGGCGAGCGGCAGCCGAGGGTCCAATAGGTCGTTCCCATCCGCAATCGGAACCAGCCGGGAGAGGTATTTCCCCCGCGCGGCTTCAATGAACCCGCGGAATGGGCCAGGGCACGGATGGGTCAGTTCTTAGGACCAGAAGTCGTCCAACTTGGCCGTGTCCTCCGAATACTCATGCCCTTCCGTGACTTTCCCGTCCCGCAGCACAAAAGTGATGACTGTGGGCACGTCCACGACTTTGTCGCCGTTCGCCGCTTGGGTCCGAAGGATCGAGACCGTGTGGCTATCCCCGCCCACGATGTCCTGGACTTCGGCATGGAAGCGGCCTTGGGTTCGCGACCCTAATTCACCGAAGTACGCAAATATCGCGTCCCGGCCCTGCTTCGTTCCGGACAACACATTGTTTCCGCCAACGTGCCACACCGCGTCGTCGGTAAACAGTTCTCCGAGGGCAGCCATGTCCCCGGAGTTAAAGGCCTCGAACCCCCGGCGGACGATTTCAACATTTTCTGCGTTTCCCATGACCGGACACCTTTCCTTCATCATCATTGACTGGTGGTGTTGTGACGAATTAACGGTATTCCTGCATTGCGTAAGCTGTCGATGGGAAACAAGCCGGCGTTAGACGCCGGGTGTTGATCCAGCCCTGGCCCTTCTTGAGAGGACAGCGACCAGTGCCGCGATGCACACGAGCAAACCCATACTGACAGGGCCGGTTCCCCAGGCCAGGCCGCCACGTTCCGGGGAAACAGCTGTCCAGTCAGCGAAGGACGCCCCGAGTGGCCGCGTCAGGATATAGGCACACCAGAAGGCGGGAATGGCCGACAACCAGCTCCGCCAGTAGACGACGCCGACCCCAGCGATCGCCAGTGCGAACAGGACACCGGATGCGAAGTAGCCAAGGTTCAGGCTGTACGCGGTCATGTCCCCGACGGCGGTACCAAGGGCGAACGTGGACAGCACCGTTGCCCAATAGAACGCTTCGCGGCGCACCGTGTCCACGCTGTGGATCGACAAGGTACGTTCAGACCGATACCAGAGAACAAAAACGGCGGACAGCACCACGATGAAAAACGCCACGGACAGCACATAAGGGACGCCCAAAACCACATGCACGGCATCGGCTGCCATCGTTCCGAAAACACTGACCATGACCACCGCTAGCCAGTAGATCCAGGGGACGTAGCGGCGGACGAGGAACTGGAGTAAAAGTGAGCCAACCAGCCCCACCCCGCCCAGAGCCAACGCCAATGCCGGGTCCATGCTATGGACCAAATAGTCCGACGTCGTTTCACCCATCCCGGTTGTGAGAACCTTCGCCACCCAGAACCCAGCCGTAATTTCCGGGACCTTGACTCCGGCCAAGCGGCCTGGTGTGCCGCCCCGGGCAGGAGTAATGAGTGAAGGAACGTGGCGTGCAGGAAGGCCTGACTGGGCAGAGTCGAGTGCGGTGTCCTGCGGTTGGGAATCTGTCATCCGGCGATTCTCTCGCACGATTCCAAGAATCAGCTGAGTCCGCCGGCCCGCACTGGGTTTGCGCGCGCGATAGCTGCTTGGAATCAGCGGGCTTCGGCCTGAATGCGGTCCTTGATGCTCTGCGGCATGGTGGAGCATGCATCGCCGTCACCGCGCCGATCGGCATGGTCGGCCGCCGTGTCAGTGATTCCTACGGTGGCTACGGCTGCCTGCCACCCACCCAGGCCGACCAGCTGCTTGGGAACCCAAACATTGGCAGCCCCATTCACGAGGTTCCATACTGCAGGATGCACGCCGGACCCGAGGTAGATCCCTCCATTCGGATCCCGCCGGACCAAGTCCGGCAGCGGCAGGACACCCATCAGCTGCGCCGACTGGTAGTCCGTCAAACTCCAAGGCGGTGCCCCAAAGTAGTACCAGCTGGCGGCGCACACGCCATACAGGTGGGGCCCGAATTGGGCATAGTTCAGATAGAGTTCCAAGGTTCGTTGGTGACTCAACGTGTAGCTGAATTGGGTGGCTAAAACAGCCTCAATCCCTTTTCGGAGAGCACTCTGGTCGTCCCACAGGAAGATGTTTTTTACGAGCTGCTGCGGGATGGTGGAGCCACTGGGGTCAGGCTTTCCCTGAAAATATGCCTGGGCCCTGGCCTGGAAGTCTCCGACGTCGAAAGCTCCGCTGCGGGTACCGAGCTGTTCGTCCTCGTGGGCGATGGTCGCCGCCAGCAGGCGGCGGCTCATGTGGTCGATCGAAACGAACTGATAAACGTTCGGCTCACCAGCCTCAAGCATGTATGCAGTGCGCGGCGGTGTTACACCCATGCTGAACATGAATGCAACGACTTGCACCAGAACCAGGGGCATGATCAAAACCATCAACAGCTTCAAGCGCCACTTTCGCTTGGGACGTCGGCCAGGTTGCCCGGCTGAACCGGGCGGCACCTGCTCATGAGGGGGTTCCCCAACAGGACGCGTTAACCGTTGCGGCACGGCGTCCTGTGGCGTCCGGGGCTCGGGTGATCTCCGCGGCGGAGCCGGTGGTGTGGGGATATCCATCAATCTGCCTTCGCTGGTTCGCCCGTTCCCCGTGGAGGGAAAAGGATGAGATGAGAGTCTACCGGGCCTTCCGTATGATGCGACAAAGCCGCAGCTCAGGAAGGGTTTGGTGTCTGTCGTCCTGCCCGTGGTGATGGCCTGGCGATGTTTGGCATCGCAAGTCGTTGTCCACGTTCGCGAAGGAGCTGGGCCACAAGCCTGCCGCATCCCCGAAACGGCTGAACGCTGCCGCCGTGTGGGCCAGGGTTCCGCAGGCCAGCGGTACCGGGTGTTAGGTTCAGGCTCGGCTCACGGGGGCTGCCGCAGTCGTTGCGCGACTGACCAGGTGTGGGGTGCTCACGTCGTGGCCCAGCGGCTGCCTGTTCTCGATGCGGTCCACGGCTCGGTTAACGGCGGCGGCGGCAAGCAGCTGCGCATCTTGGCTGATGGACGTCAGCTGTATGTAGCTCAGGCGCGCAAATTGGCTGTCATCGTAGCCAACCACTGAGACATCCGCGGGCACGTTCCTTCCAGCCGAACGAAGGCTCTCCATGACGCCAAGGGCTGTTCGGTCATTGAAAGCTACAACCGCGGACGGGTTGAGCGCTAGCAGACGTTGGCCGGCCGCCAACCCGTCTTCTTCACTCGGACCTCCGGAAAGGGTCAAAGGCTCCAGCCCGAGGCCGATCATCTCCGCCCTAAAGGCTTCCCGGCGCTGGTCCGCGGACACGGCGGTACCGCCGTCGACGTGGATGATGCGCCGGTGACCCAAGCTCGTGAGGTGTTCAAGGGCAAGCCGGATCCCAGCCGCGTCGTCACAGCTGACTGAATCGACATAGTCGCCCACGTCGTTGCGTAGAAGGCTGACCACCGGCACCTGATGTGCGTATCTGCCCAGATCATTCTCGTTCAAAGTGGATGCGATAAGGATGAGCGCTTCGGAACCAGCATCGAGGAGCGACTCGACAGCACGCTCCTCGGCCCGCCCACGCCCGACCGCGCTCAGGGCGACGTCGTATCCCTTCGCGGATGCTTGGGCGTAAACGGCGTCCACGATTTCACTGTGGAACGGCTGGGAAGTGGAAAATGTGAGGCCAAGGAGGCGGGTCCGGTTGCTGCGGAGCAGCCGCGCCCGGGCATCGGGCCGGTAGCCAAGTTCACCGGCAGCCTCCAGCACTCTCTGCCGGGTGGCTTCTGATGCCCCTGGCGCTCCTCGCATGACAATGGACACGAGGGCCCGTGACACGCCGGCGGCGTGGGCTACATCAACGAGGGTCGGACGTCGCTGTTCTTGGGTCATGCTTTCGGCTCCATCAAGCAATTATATAGAACGATCTAGACGCGAAGCTGGATGACATGTGAGCATGGAGCAGTCTAGAACGATCTAGCCACTGAACACCAGGAGTTGATATGACTTACGTAGAGCATCGCGTCGCTGAAGAGCTGCCCGTCCGGGTCGGCCTGATTGGTGCCGGGTGGATTGGCAATTTTCATGCTGAATCCCTGGTGCAACGCGTCCCGGGCGCTCAACTCGAGGCCATCGCAGATCCCGCCCTTTCCGCGGTGGAAGCCCTCGCGAGTCGCCTGGGTACCACAAAGATCACCACCGATGCAGCAGATGTGCTTAACGATCCACACGTCGACGCGATTTTGATCGCCGCGCCGGCGCGGTTCCATTCCGCGTTGATTGCCGAGGCGGCGAGGGCTGGGAAACACGTCTTCTGTGAGAAGCCTGGTGGCCGCACCATGGAGGAACTGGACGAAGCCCTGGCAAAATCCGAGGCTGCCGGAATTGTGCTCCAATTTGGCTTCAACCGCCGCTATAGCGCCGATTTCGCGGCCGCGCGCAAACTTATCGACGACGGCGCCGTGGGCACGCCGCAGCTTCTTCGGTCCCTGACCCGCGACCCTGGCACCGCGTCCGGAATTGCCAATCCAGAAAGGATTGCGCCGGGAACCATCTTTCTTGAAACCCTCATCCACGATTTCGACACGCTGAACTGGTTGAACCCAGGAACTGTTCCAGTGCGTGTCCACGCGGTCGCAGATGCGCTGGTTGCGCCGGAAGCCAAGGCGGGCGGCCTCCTCGATACCGCGGTCGTGACCATTACCTACAGCAATGGGGCCATCGCGGTGGCAGAAGCAAACTTCAACGCGCTGTACGGCTACGACGTGCGGGGCGAAGTTTTTGGATCGGCTGGCATGGTCGAGGCGGGCGGATCTCGGGCAACCAATACCAAGAGCTATACCTCTGCCGGCATAACCTCAGCCACCACGCGGTTGAACGTCGACCTTTTCCATGACGCCTACACTGCCGAACTCAGCCATTTCGTCCAGGCTGTCCGGTCGCGCAGGGACAACCTCGAAGCCCCGGGCGTTCACGGTCCCGGGGGAGGCGACGCGCGGAACGCGCTGGCCGTGGCCTTGGCATCCATCCGCTCGGCCGAAACCGGCCAGCCCGTCGATGTGGCCTCTATTGCCGAGTTGCGCCCGGCCGAGCCTGCCGTCCTGCGAGTGGGCGGCAACGCATGAGTTTTCGCTTAGCCGTGTGTGCCGAGATGGTCTATAACGAGCTCCCCATCATCGAACGGGTGGAAAGGATCCATGACCTCGGTTTCGAGGTCGAACTCTGGGATACCCGCCCGCGGGACGTGGCAGCGCTGGCCGCTACGGGCGCCCGATTCTCCTCAATGAGTGGCTACTACGGTGGCAGCCTCATCGACCCTGACGGCGCAGACGAGGTGGTTGCTTCGGCTGAGAAACTGATTCCCACTGCCTTGGAACTGGGCGTCGAGCGAATGGTGGTCCACCCGGCAGAACTTGGCGAAGCCGGACGCGCGGTCCGTCCGATCCACCGGCCAACCGGTGAAATGTGGCTGGCCGGACTTCGCACCCTCGAACGGCTCGCGGTCCTCGGGGCAGCACATGGCGTGACGTTCGCACTCGAGAACCTGAACACGATCGTGGATCACCCCGGCATACCGCTCGCCCGCGCCAAGGACACTATGGCCCTGGTCGCGGCTGTAGATCATCCGAACATCACAATGATGCTGGATCTGTACCACGCCCAGATCGGTGAGGGAAACCTCATCGAATTGATCATCAAGGCCCAACAGTGGGTTGGAGAAATTCAAGTTGCCGACGTCCCGGGCCGATTCGAACCCGGGACGGGGGAAATCCGGTACCCGGCTGTCGCCAAGGTATTGGCTGGCATTGGTTATGAAGGCGTCGTCGGTCTCGAAGCCGCCGCAGCAGGGGGGTCCGGAATCGAATCAAGCGATCATGCTCTCGCGGCATTCCGAACGGCGTTCACTATCTGAGGAGTTCAATCAGAGCTGACCAACAGCGAGCACAAGAACCCCCTCGAAAGAGGGGGTTCTTGTTGTTTCCGCCGGACGGCTTTGTCTGGGGCGCCCTTGAACGGCGCTAACTATCTTTGTTAGTATGTCAGGACAAAGATAGAGGAGAAGAAGCATGCCGCTAGTTCGTATTGACGTCAATGCAGGCCGCACCCAGGAGGAGTTGGGCCACCTGAGCCGAACGATCCATGATGCCATCCTGGCCGAATACGGCATCCCGGAACGCGATTATTTCCACATCATCACCGAGCATGCTGTCGGACAGATCGTTGCCCAGGATGCAGGGCTCGGCTTCGAGCGGTCCACGGGTGTGGTGATGATACAAATTTTCACCCAAGCCGGCCGGAGTGAGGCGGCCAGGCAGTCACTGTTTGCGGCCATCGCTGCAGGTCTTGTAGAAATCGGAGTCTCGGGGGCGGACGTATTCATTGGCTACGTGGAGAACGGTCCAAGTGACTGGTCGTTCGGATTTGGCCGAGCGCAGTATGCGACTGGCGAGCTGGCTGTCCCAGCGAAATGAGCCTCAATTCCGGCTTGACGCTCTTATGTCATCCCCGGGCATACCAAGTCATCTTGTAAGTATGTCAGCACAAACTTTTGACAGGACATGAACGTTGGTGCAAAGTAGTTCTTGTGGTCCCGCTCACGTGGTCCCGCCAGCACTTGCACTCAAACAGTCCTGCAAGAGTTCAGAAATAGAAAGGCCCGCGATCACCGTGACCCACGAACTTCTCACCATCGGGCGCATCAGCGTTGATATCTACCCGAATGACATCGGCGTGGACTTGGAGGATGTGCAATCCTTCGGTAAGTACCTCGGTGGCTCGCCGTCGAACGTCGCTGTTGCTGCTGCTCGGCACGGGCGCCGCGCGGGCGTCATCACCCGCACGGGAGACGACGCTTTCGGCAGATACCTGCACCGTGAACTGCATAAATTCAACGTCGACGATTCATTCGTTTTACCGGTCAAGGCATATCCCACGGCCGTGACATTCTGCGCCATCAAACCGGCCACCGACGAGTTCCCGCTTTACTTCTATGGCCGGACGCCTACGGCTCCGGACCTGCAGATCCAAGCGGAGGAGCTGCACCTTGAGGCCATCCGGGAGGCCGGGATTTTCTGGTCAACCGTCACCGGCCTGTGTCAGGAACCGTCACGTACGGCGCACCTCGCCGCTCATGAGGCACGTCCCCGAATTGGACTGAAGGAAGGCCAATTCACCATTCTGGACTTGGATTACCGGCCGATGTTCTGGGCCTCGGAAGAAGAGGCCCGCGCCGAGGTTGCCAAGATCCTCCCGCACGTCACCGTTGCAATCGGCAATGACAAGGAATGCGCAGTAGCAGTGGGGGAGGGAACGCCCGATGAACAGGCCGACCGCCTGTTGGATGCCGGAGTCGAGATTGCCGTGGTCAAGCTCGGCCCCGAAGGCGTGATGGCCAAGACCCGCACCGAGCGCGTTGTTTCCGCCCCCGTCCCGGTGCAGACCCTCAATGGCCTCGGAGCAGGTGACTCCTTCGGAGGGGCGTTCTGCCATGGCCTGCTGTCCGGCTGGCCACTTGCACAAGTGCTTGATTTCGCTAACGCCGCTGGCGCCATCGTGGCTTCCCGCCTGTCCTGCGCAGACGCAATGCCGACGCCGGATGAGGTTACGTCGCTGCTCGCTGAACGCGGCCGGCCCGTACCTGGCATCACTCTCACTGAAGGCGTCACTCTCACTGAAGGAGCGATCCGTTGAGCCGCAACGATGACCCCCGCCGCTACGAGCACTTGAGCCGGATCCGGTTGGAGGATCCGGAAGCCGTGGCACGCGCAGCCGCGACCCGGCGTCGGCATCCAGGCCTGAAGTACGGGCAGCAGAGCTTCATCGTAGCCGCTGACCACCCTGCCCGGGGCGCGCTCTCCGTCGGTTCGGAGCCAATGGCAATGGCCGATCGCCGCGACCTGCTGGACCGTTTGCAGGTGGCCCTGGCCAACCCTGCAGTTGATGGCATCCTCGCTTCGCCGGACATCATGGACGATCTCCTTCTGCTGGGGGCGTTAGAGGGCAAGCTGGTCTTCGGTTCCATGAACCGTGGCGGACTGTCGGGCCTGGTGAATGAACTTGACGACCGTTTTACCGGTCATACGGCCGCGGCACTGGAAGCTTTGGGGGCTGACGGTGGGAAGATGCTCACGCGAATCTGCCTGGGGGATCCGGACACGGTTGCCACGCTGGAGGCCACCGCCAAAGCCATTGACTCCCTCGCGGAGCGCAAGCTCATCGCCATGGTTGAGCCGTTCCTTTCCGTTCGTGATGCTCACGGCAAGGTCCGCAATGACCTCCGTGCCGATGCCGTGATCAAGTCTGTCGGCATCGCCGAGGGCCTCGGATCCACAAGTGCCTATACCTGGATGAAGCTTCCGGTGGTGAAGGACATGGAGCGCGTCATGGCTTCGACCACCCTGCCAACAGTCTTGCTGGGCGGCGATCCGGATGGCAGCCAGGACGAAGTCTTCGCTTCGTGGCAGGCGGCCCTGGCCCTGCCTGGTGTACAAGGCCTGACGGTCGGACGTACGCTGCTTTACCCGCACGACGGCGATGTGGCTGGCGCCGTAGCTACGGCCGCCTCCCTGTTGAATGACACTGCCCCTGTGCTCCCAGTCGTGGCCCAGAATGGCGCTGATGCCCGCGTTCCAGTGAAAGTATCGGAGTAAGAACAGATGTCTTCCCGTCGGATGACCGTGGCGCAGGCTGTGGTCGAGTTTCTTTCAAAGCAATACACCGTGGATTTGGTCGGTGGTGTGGAATACAGGGAGCGGCTGATTCCAGGCACTTTCGGTATCTTCGGGCACGGAAACGTTGCCGGTGTGGGGCAGGCGTTGAAGCAGTATCAAGCTGCTGATCCGACCATCATGCCGTACTATCAGGGCCGCAACGAGCAGGCGCAGGTCCACCAGGCTGTGGGTTACGCCAGGCACACCCGCCGCCGGCAGACGTTTGCTATCAGCACCTCCATTGGCCCAGGTTCTTCCAACCTGCTGACAGGTGCTGCGTTGGCCACCACCAACCGCCTGCCCGTCCTGCTCCTTCCGAGCGATACGTTCGCAACCCGAGCCGCGGACCCCGTGCTGCAGCAGCTCGAGCAGCCCTACGCGTACGACATCACCGTCAATGACGCCTTCCGCCCGTTGTCCAAGTTCTTCGACCGCGTTTCCCGTCCGGAGCAGTTGTTTTCGGCCTTCCATCACGGCCTGCGTGTATTGACGGATCCGGCTGAGACCGGTGCTGTCACTATTTCCTTGCCCCAGGATGTCCAAGCCGAGGCCCTCGAGGTTCCGGAGGAGTTCCTGTCCGAGCGCGAATGGCGGATACGCCGTCCTGAGGCCGAAGACGAGGACATCCGCCGCGCGGCGGAAGCCATCCGCGCCGCAAAACGCCCGCTGATCATTGCTGGCGGCGGTGTGCTCTATGCGTATGCCAACGACGAACTTACCAAGTTTGCTGAGCTGACTGGGATCCCGGTTGGCAACACGCAGGCTGGCGTCGGGGTGCTGCCTTGGGACCACAAGCAGTCCCTTGGGGCCATCGGTTCGACCGGCACGACGGCGGCGAATGCCATCGCGGCCGAAGCGGACCTCATCATAGGGATCGGCACCCGCTATGAAGACTTCACCACGGCCTCCCGTACCGCGTTCCAGAACCCGGATGTGAAGTTCGTGAACATCAACGTTGCGCCGATCGATGCGTACAAGCACGGCACGGCTATACCGGTAGTGGCTGATGCCCGCAAGGCGTTGGTCAAGTTGAACCAGGCTTTGGGCGGCTATCGCGTTGGCGGTGACTTGGAACAGAAGGTCGCAGCCGAGAAACAGCGCTGGAACGCTATCGTGGATGAGGCCTTCGAGACTCGCTACACCCCCTTGCCGGCCCAGAACGAGATCATCGGTGCTACCAACAAGGCCATGGACGACCAGGACGTCGTTATCTGCGCCGCCGGTTCCTTGCCCGGTGATCTGCACAAGATGTGGCGTGTCCGTGACCCGTTCGGATACCACGTCGAATACGCGTACTCGTGTATGGGCTATGAGATTCCCGGCGGGTTGGGTGTGAAGCGTGCGGCTCTGGCGGAAGCAGCCGCTGGCGGTGCCGATCGTGATGTGGTGGTGATGGTGGGGGACGGCTCCTACCTGATGATGCACACCGAACTGGTCACCGCCGTCGCCGAACGCATCAAACTGATCGTTGTGCTGATCCAGAACCACGGTTACGCCTCCATCGGTTCGCTGTCCGAATCCTTGGGCTCCCAGCGGTTCGGTACCCAGTACCGGGTTCTGGACAAGGAACAGCACAGCTTCGACGCAGGCGAAAACTTGCCCATCGATTTGGCCACCAACGCCGAATCCCTTGGCGCGAAGGTTATCCGTATTGAACCGGGTGAGAACGTCATTGAGGCCCTCGGAGCCGCGATCAAGGAAGCAAAGGCAGCTCCGGAGACGGGACCGATCGTGATCCACGTTGAGTCCGATCCCCTCCTGGACGCCCCGTCCTCCGAGTCGTGGTGGGACGTGCCCGTCTCACAGGTCTCAGACCTGGAATCCACCCAACAGGCCTACAAAACCTACACAGACCACAAGAACCGCCAGCGCAAGCTGCTCGGCTGAACACTTCACTTTTCACTACTCAAGGAAGTCCGCACATGTCGACGACGACCACACTGACCACCATTCACCACTTCATCGATGGCGCTGAGACCACCGGCGAAGGTGACCGCACGCAGCCGGTGTACAACCCGGCCACAGGGCAGGTCACCGCTGAACTGCGTTTGGCCAACGAATCCGATCTGAACACCACGGTTGCAGCCGCGAAGAAAGCGGCCGAGTCCTGGGGTGATTTCTCCCTGGCCAAGCGCACCTCGGTGTTGTTCAAGTTCCGCGAGCTCGTAGCAGCCCACGTGGACGACCTCGCCGAACTGATCACCGCCGAGCACGGCAAGGTCCTCTCGGATGCCAAGGGCGAGATCGGACGCGGCCTGGAAGTCATCGAGTACGCCTGCGGTATCCCCACCCTGCTCAAGGGCGACTACTCGGACCAGGTCTCCACCGGGATCGATGTCTTCTCTTTCCGTGAACCCCTCGGCGTGGTCGCGGGCATCACCCCGTTCAACTTCCCCGTGATGGTGCCGTTGTGGATGGCTCCGATGGCGATCGCGACGGGCAACGCGTTTATCCTCAAGCCCTCCGAGCGTGACCCGTCAGCGTCCATGCTCCTGGCTAAGCTGTGGAAGCAAGCCGGCCTTCCCGATGGCGTTTTCCAGGTCCTGCACGGTGGCAAGGAAACCGTGGATGGGCTGCTGACCCACCCGGACGTGGACGGCATCAGCTTTGTTGGCTCCACCCCGATCGCGCAGTACGTCCACGAGACCGCCACCAAGCACGGCAAGCGCGTCCAAGCACTGGGCGGTGCCAAGAACCACGCGATCGTCATGCCGGACGCGGATCTCGATAACGCTGCAGACCACCTTGCTGCCGCTGCTTTCGGATCCGCCGGCGAGCGTTGCATGGCCATCTCCGTGGCTGTCGCGGTGGGGGACGCGGCCGACTTGATCGTGGAGAAGGTTCAGGAACGTGCACTGGCCGTGAAGGTGAACAACGGCACCGAGCCCGACGCTGAGATGGGCCCGGTCATCACCCCGGCCTCGAAGGAACGCATCGTCAAGATCGTCACCGAAGCCGAGACCGCCGGAGCAGCCATGGTCGTTGACGGGCGCGACCTCGTGGTGCCCGGCCACGAAGAGGGTTTCTGGGTAGGGCCCACCGTCATTGACCAGGTCACCACCGAGATGACCGCTTACACCGAGGAAATCTTTGGGCCTGTCTTGGTGGTCGTGCGGGTCGCGGACCTGGACGAGGGCATCAAACTCATCAATTCCAACCCCTACGGTAACGGCACCGCGATCTTCACTTCCTCAGGCGCGAACGCCCGGAAGTTCCAGCGCTCTGTGACCGTGGGCATGGTCGGCGTCAACGTTCCCCTCCCCGTCCCGGTGGCGTACCACTCCTTCGGAGGTTGGAAGAACTCCCTCTTCGGTGACAAGCACATCTACGGCCCCGAAGGCGTGTCCTTCTACACCCGCGGCAAAGTGATCACCTCTCGCTGGCCCGAGCCGACCCACGCCTCCGGCGCCTCCTACAACTTCCCCTCCAACTAAGCTCACCGCCGTCGCGCAATAAAAGAAAGACAACGCTGTCATGACTGATGTCGAGAACAAACTGATCATCGGCACCGCACCCGATTCCTGGGGTGTCTGGTTCCCGGACGACCCCCAGCAGACCCCGTGGGAACGTTTCTTGGACGAAGTGGCTGAGTCCGGCTACAAGTGGATCGAACTGGGCCCCTACGGCTACTTGCCGAACGATCCCACACGCTTGGCCGAGGAACTCAAGCAGCGTGACCTCAAAGTCACTGCCGGGACGGTCTTTACGGCCTTCCACCGCGGCGCCGCACAGTATGAGGAAGCCTGGGCACCGGCCCGCAAGGTTGCCGAGTTGACGGCGGCTATGGGCGGGGAACACATCGTGGTCATTCCTGCTATGTGGCGTGACGATGTGACGGGCGAGGCTCTTGAAAACGGTGAACTCTCGCAGGAGCAGTGGGCAGATCTCTTTTCCGGGCACAACCGCATGGGCAAGGTGCTGCTGGAAGACTTCGGCCTCAAGCAGCAATTCCACTCCCACGCCGACTCACATGTTGGTGCCCAGCAAGACATCGAAACCTTGCTCGATGCCACGCACCCGCAATACTTGAACCTCTGCCTGGACACCGGCCACGCCGAATACTGTGGCGCTTCCAGCCTGGAACTTATCAAGAATTACCCCGAACGCATCGGCTACCTGCACCTCAAGCAGATCAACCCCGAGGTCCTGGCCGAAGTCAACGAAAAGAACATGACCTGGGCCGCAGCCAACATCGCAGGCGTCATGACAGAGCCCCCGAACGGCCTCCCGGACCTGCGCGCGGTCATCGAAGCGGTGGAAGCGCTCAACCGTCCCATCTTCGGCATCGTCGAACAGGACATGTACCCGGTAGCGTTCGATGTGCCGATGCCCATTGCCAAGCGGACCCGAAACTACCTGCTCTCCTGCGGCTCCCGCACCCGCGTTAAGTAACGCCTGCCCAGCAACAGCAATTCAAGAACCTCACGAAGGATAGAAACAGTGACCAAGACTCTCCGCGTTGCCGTCATCGGTGCAGGCCGCATGGGTGCGGACCACATCAAGCGCCTCAGTACACGCATCCACGGCGCCGAAGTGGCCGCCGTCGTCGACGTCGACCTTTCCAGGGCGCAAGCTGCCATTGAGGGGATCGACGGCGCAGTAGCGCTGGCCAGCGCTGACGAGGCGCTGAATAACGGCGATGTCAACGCCGTACTGATTGCCACCCCGGGATTCCTGCACGAGGAAATCCTTTACAAGGCACTGGAGAAGGACTTCCCGATCCTGTGCGAGAAGCCGCTGACTCCGGACGCTGAAAGCGCATGGAAGGTGGTCCAGGCCGAGCAGGCACTGGGACACAAGCGCATACAGGTGGGGTTCATGCGCCGGTTCGACGCTGAGTACTCTGCGCTTGGTGCGATCATCCGCAACAGGGAATTGGGGGAGCTGTTGATGTTGCACCACCAGCACCGCAACCCGAGCACTCCTGAGGGCTTTAACAATGAGATGCTGATCAACGACTCGGTGGTCCACGAGTTTGACGCCGTCCGCTACTTCACCGGTGAAGAAATCACTTCCGTCCAGGTTCGAATGGGCAAGCCGACCAGCAACGCTCCGCAGGGCCAGCACGATCCCCAGCAGGTGTTGCTTGAAACCGAGTCCGGCGTGCTGGCCGACGTCGAAATTTATGTCAACGCCAAGTTCGGTTACCAGGTTGCCACGCAGGCTTCTTTGGAGGACGGCATTGTGAGCATCGGCGGTGACAGTGGTCCCTACATTCAGTCAGCCGGCAAGTGGGGCGGTAGCGTCCCCCCAGGTTTCGAGGACCGTTTCGGAGCAGCCTACGACGTCGAGGTGCAGGCTTGGGTGGACGCCGCCCTCCGTGGCGAAATCGGCGGACCGACTGCTTGGGACGGCTATGCGACGGCGGCTTGCTGCGAAGCCGGCGTGGAGGCCCAGAAGTCCGGCGAAAAGGTCAAGGTTCAGTTGAACTCCAAGCCCGAGCTGTACGGCTAGAGGACACAGCATGAAAATCGCCCTTGACCCTACCCCGTTCCATCACAGCCACAGCTTGCTTGAGTTCCCCCGGGTTGCAGCTGACCTCGGATACAAGTACCTGCAGCTGACTCCGCACGCAGACATGATCCCGTTTTACAACCACCCCAAAGCCGATGATGAACTTGTGGCACAGCTGAAGGCGGCGTGCAGGGACGCCGACGTCGAAATCGCCTCCGTCCTGCCGGTCCTGCGCTGGTCGGGTCCGGACGAGGACGCCCGCGAAGCTGCGGTGCGGTACTGGAAGCGCGCCATTCAGATCGCCGTCGACCTCGGTGTCAGCACCATGAACACCGAATTCAGCGGTCGGCCGGAAAAGGCCGAAGAATCCGAACGTGCGTTCTACCGTTCCATGGAAGAACTCCTGCCGATTATCGAGCGTGAGGGCATGGACGTCTTGATCGATCCGCACCCGGACGACTTCGTTGAGGACGGGTTGGCCGCCATCCGCGTCATTCGCGGGGTGAACTCGCCGAACATCGGCATGGTCTACGTGGCTTCCCACACGTTCCATATGGGCAATAGCCCGGTGGAGATCATGCGCACGGCGGGAGACAAGCTGAGGCTGGTCCATGTATCGGACACCATGGACCACCATGCCTCCCACGGTCTTCGCTACATCACCAACCCGCCGGGCAACGCCGTCCGGGTCCACCAACACCTGAAGATCGGCGATGGTGACGTGAACTGGGACGAGTTCTTTGGCGGGCTCCATGAGATCGGATTCCTGGATAAGGACAACACCGTGATGGTGTCCAGTGTCTTTGCCGAGGATGACAATGCCGAGGACGTGTCCATCTACCAGCTGGAGACGATGAAGCAGCATATCCAGAAGGTCAATGCATGAGTGCGCCGGTACCTGCCGAAACCAGGACGCGCACAGTCAACCATAAGCGGGCGCTGCGGACAGTCACGTTGGTTTCAACGTTCGGCGGTCTACTGTTCGGCTACGACACGGGGGTCATTAATGGTGCCCTGCCGTACATGCAGGCGGACTTGGGACTAACACCGCTCACGGAGGGGATGGTCACATCCTCCTTGTTGTTCGGCGCAGCCTTTGGGGCCCTTTTCGGCGGACGGCTGGCCGACCGCAACGGCCGCCGGAAAATGATCATGGTCCTGGCCATGATCTTCTTGCTGGGAACGCTGGCCTGCACCTTCGCCCCGAACACGGAAGTCATGATCGTGGCCCGGTTCGTGCTGGGCCTGGCCGTGGGCGGAGCTTCCGTCACGGTCCCCGTGTACCTCGCGGAGGTTTCACCAAGTGCCCGGCGCGGACGCATCGTCACCCAAAACGAGTTGATGATTGTCAGCGGCCAGCTTCTGGCTTTCATCTTCAACGCCTACCTCGGGAATGCTTATGGGGAGGCGGGGGGTATTTGGCGGTGGATGCTGGTCATTGCAACGCTGCCTGCCATTGCTTTGTGGATAGGCATGAACTTCATGCCGGAAAGCCCGCGGTGGCTGGCTTCCATGGGCAACTTCGGCGAAACCCTTAGCGTTTTGCGGCGGATCAGGTCACAGGAAGACGCCCGGACCGAGTTCGAGGACGTCAAGTCGATGGCCGTGGAGGACTATAAGTCCAAGATGGGCAGCTGGCAGGACCTCGGCGTCCCTTGGCTCCGCCGGATCTTCGTTGTGGGCCTCGGACTGGCAGTCATACAGCAAATTACCGGTGTCAACTCGATCATGTACTACGGGACCCAGATTCTCGCCCAGTCCGGTTTCGGCCGCGAGGCTGCGTTGACCGCCAACATCGCCAACGGCGTCATTTCCGTCCTTGCGACGTTCGTGGGGATTTGGTTGCTGGGTAAAGTCGGTCGCCGAAGGATGCTCATCACGGGTCAGATCGGCACTACCAGTGCGCTCTTGCTGATCGGAACCTTTTCCCTGGTCCTGCCTGAAGGTACCGGGCGCGGCTTCGTTATCCTCGCCCTGACCATCACCTTCCTGGCGTTCCAACAAGGAGCTATCTCTCCGGTGACGTGGTTGATGTTGTCGGAGATTTTCCCCTTGCGGATCCGTGGGCTGGGCATGGGAGCCTCGGCCTTCGTGCTCTGGATCATCAACTTCCTCGTCGGTTTTGGGTTCCCGCAGCTGCTTGCAGCTATAGGACTGTCCAGTACCTTCTTCACATTTGCCGTCCTGGGAATTGGGGCGATTCTCTTTGCGTCCAAATTTGTTCCTGAGACGAAGGACAAGAGCCTGGAAGACTTGGAGCACTATTTCAAGAGTGCGGCCGGGGAGCGCCAGACACCCTGAATGCGTGAACGAATGGCCGGCACCGCTGCATGCGGCGCCGGCCATTTTCGCGTTAAATTCGCGGAACCACGAGTGCGGGTGCGCGAACTTCGCCGCTTTGTTACGTTCATACATACTAATGTCAGGACAAACTATTGACAAAGTGTGAGGCCAGTCACGATGATCTACATAGCAGATGATCCGGATACGAGCCTCCGGACGGCTGACCTGAAATCAAAGGAGATAATGGTGGCAAAATTCTCATGGCGCAAGGCGGCGATCGTCGCGGCAGTGGTTCCCTTGGTGGCGCTGAGCGCTTGTTCGAGCCAAGGTGGCAAGCCAGCCGATTCCGGCGCAGCAGCCGGTGCCGGGCAGGTGGCCAGCACCCCTCGCATCAAGATCGCACTGATCACCCATGCCGCTCCCGGAGACACGTTCTGGGACATCCTCCGCAAAGGCGCCGAAGAAGCAGCTGCGAAAGACAATGTGGAGCTGCTTTACACATCCGATCCCGAAGGCGGCAGGCAGGCACAGCTGATCCAGCAGGCGATCGACCAAAAAGTGGACGGGATCGCTGTGACGTTGGCGAAGCCTGACGCTTTGAAGGACGTCTTGAAGAAGGCAACAGCAGCCGGCATTCCCGTGGTCAGCCTGAACTCGGGAGCCGACGTCTGGAAGAGTGTTGGCGCGTTCACGCACTTCGGATCCGACGAAAACCTGGCGGGCGCAGCAGTGGGCGACAAGCTCACCACCTTGGGAGCCAAGCACCCGATCTGCGTCATCATGGAACAGGGCAATGTCGCCTTGGACTCGCGTTGTGCCGGCGTGAAGTCCAAGATTCCTGCCACTGAGAACCTGTTCGTCCAAGGCACGGACATGACACAGGTTTCCTCCACCGTTACCGCGAAGCTCCAAGCAACTCCCGATGCCGACGCCATCATCGGGCTCGGAGCTCCGTTCACGCTGACCATTGACAAGGCGGTGGAATCTTTGAACCTGCAGAGCAAGGTCAAGGTGGCTTCCTTTGACATGAACGGTGAGCTGGCCCAAGCCATCATTGATGGGAAGGTCGCTTTCACCGTGGACCAGCAGCCTTGGCTCCAGGGTTACGGGTCGGTGGACGCCTTGTGGCAGGCCAAGCGCGGAGGAATCCACGTAGGTGGCGGACTGCCCGTTCTGACCGGGCCTTCCATCATCGATAAGACCACAGCTTCTGACGTGCTCAAGTTCGCCAAGGAAGGCATCCGCTAAGGATGCGCTGAGCCGGGTTCAGGGTCCCTGTGGCCCTGAACCCGCATAGCAGGAGAAATATCATGACTCAGACCATATCCAAGCCCACACTTTCCGTGGCTGATGAGCGAATCGGCACGCGCAACCCGTTGCAGAAGTTGCTGAGCCGCCCGGAGGTCGGCGCCCTTGTCGGCGCGATCGTCCTCTTCATCTTCTTCGCGTCGGTTTCGTCAACCTTTGTGCAGCCCGCTTCCTTTGCAACCGTGCTTTACGGCAGTTCCACCATCGGCATCATGGCGGTTGGTGTTTCCCTGCTCATGATCGGGGGCGAATTCGACCTTTCAACCGGTGTTGCCGTGATCAGTTCGGCGCTCACGGCATCAATGTTCAGCTGGTACTTCAGCACCAACGTCTGGGTTGGCGTTGTCCTGGCATTGGTGGTTTCCCTTTCCATCGGATTCATCAATGGCTGGATCCTGATGAAGACCAAGCTCCCGAGCTTCATTGTCACGCTGGCAACCTTCCTGATGCTGACAGGCATCAACCTCGGATTGACCCGCATGATCGGCGGGGGAGTCTCCTCGCCGTCGATCTCCAACATGGATGGCTTCCAGTCCGCACAAGCGGTGTTCGCTTCCTCCGTGAACATTGGCGGCGTGGACGTCCGGATCACAGTATTCATCTGGATCGCCTTGGTCCTGATAGCCACATGGGTGCTGATGCGTACGCGTGTTGGCAACTGGATCTTCGCAGTGGGCGGAGACGCGAACGCGGCGCGTGCCGTGGGCGTCCCGGTCAAGGCAACGAAGATCGGGCTCTTCATGGGAGTTGGCTTCTGCGGCTGGATACTAGGCATGCACAACCTCTTCGCCTTCGATGCCGTGCAGTCCGGTGAAGGCGTGGGCAACGAGTTCCTCTACATCATCGCCGCAGTGATCGGCGGTTGCCTTCTGACTGGTGGTTACGGCTCAGCCGTTGGCGGCGCCATCGGTGCATTTATCTTCGGTATGGCCAACAAGGGCATCGTTTACGCGCAGTGGAACCCGGACTGGTTCAAGTTCTTCCTCGGCCTGATGCTGTTGCTGGCCACGATTGTCAACCTCATCGTCAAACGCCGCGCGGAACTGAAGTAAGGGACCCAGGAACATGAATGGCCAGGAGATTAAGCAGCAAACATTGCTGAAGAATGAAAGCGATCCCCTCACGCACACGCCGGTGCACCTGCTGTCGCTTGACGACGTCGGCAAGCACTACGGCAATATCGTGGCGCTCAAGGAAGTGACAATGGCAGTTGATAACGGGCGCGTCACGTGTGTGCTCGGTGACAACGGAGCGGGTAAGTCCACGCTGATCAAAATCATCGCGGGGCTGCACCAGCACGACGCCGGTCAGCTCAAAATCATGGGAGAGGAACGGAAATTCGGTTCACCCCGTGACGCCTTGGATGCGGGAATCGCGACCGTCTACCAAGATCTCGCGGTGGTGCCACTGATGCCGATCTGGCGGAACTTCTTCCTCGGTTCGGAACTAACCAGTGGTTTTGGGCCTTTCAAGAGCATGGATGTCCAGCAAATGAAGGACATCACCAAGAAGGAACTCGCCGCCATGGGCATCGACCTGCGCGATGTCGAACAGCCCATCGGCCAACTCTCGGGCGGTGAACGCCAGTGCGTGGCAATCGCCCGGGCCGTCTACTTCGGTGCAAAGGTCCTGATCCTGGACGAACCGACCGCAGCACTCGGCGTGAAGCAGTCCGGCGTCGTCCTGCGTTATATCCTGCAGGCCCGTGACCGTGGGCTCGGGGTCATTTTCATCACCCACAATCCACACCACGCGTTCCCTGTGGGCGACCGCTTCCTGCTGCTCAAGCGCGGCAAGTCCATTGGGTACTACGACAAGAAAGACATCACCCTGGACGAGTTGACCGCGCAGATGGCCGGCGGGGCAGAGTTGGCTGAACTCGCACACGAGTTGGAGCAACTCGGCGGACACAACGATCTCCTCAAGGAAGTCAAAGCGGAGGTTGCCGACGTCGTCAGCACACGTCCGGAAGGTCAGTAGCCCGCATAGGCGCGCATTCGGTGGGGTGCTTTGGCTGCTGCCGAAGCACCCCACGATGCTGCCTGCTTCCACCACGACACCGCTAACAATTACTTAACCTGAAAAGAGGAGCATCATGTCCATCCGGGTAGGCGTTATCGGCGCCGGAATCATGGGCGCAGACCACATCAGGAACTTATCCACCGCCGTCAAGGGGGCGGAGGTGACGTTTGTGGCCGATCTGGACATTGACCGCGCTGCCAGCGCCGCGCCGCCGTCGGCCCGCCTGACCACAGACCCCACCGAGCTGATCAACTCCAGTGAGGTGGACGCCGTCCTGGTTGCCTCACACGATTCCACGCACGCAGGGTTGGTCCTTGAGTGCTTCGAAGCGATGACGCCGGTGCTGTGCGAGAAGCCGTTGGCGCCAACTGTCTTGGAAAGCCTCGAAGTGGTTGCTGCCGATGCGGACATGGTGGCAGCTACTGGCACCTCCCTGTTGTCCTTGGGGTTCATGCGCCGCTTCGACCCAGGCTATGTGGCACTCCGGGAGGGGATGCAGCAGCGTGTCCAGGGGGAGCCATTGATGCTGCATTGCGTTAGTCGCGGTATCTCGGCCGGGCCTGGTACCACCTCGGAATCGGCCATCACTAACTCGGCAATCCACGAATTGGACATCGTCCCTTGGTTGTTGGGGTCCCCGATCATCGAAGTTTCATGGCAGGGTGGCCGCAGTTCCGGCGCCGCGGGCCCGGGTTTGCAGGATCCCGCGCTCATGACCTTCCGCTGCGAAGACGGCACTCTCACCACGCTGGAGCTTTTCCTCAACGCACAGTACGGCTACGTGACAAGATGCGAGGTGGTGAGCGAGCGCGGGACCACCGCGCTCCGGGAACCTGCCGTGCTGGACGTTGAGGAACAGGGCGCCAAACACGTCCTGGTTCCCCCGGATTGGCGCCCCCGCTTCGCTGACGCCTACCGGCTTCAGCTGCAGGCCTGGATCACTGAGCTTGCTGCGGGTGAGCGGCCGTCACTGGCCACTGCCCGGGATGGGCTCAACGCCTCCCTGGTGGCGCAGGCATTGACCCTGTCGCTGCGCAGCAACGGCGCCTTCACGAAAGTCAGCTACTCATGACGCATTCCGGCCTGCCGGCCTCACGGGTGCCGGATTCCCGCGATGCACCTGTCCTCCGCTGGGGCGTCATGGGTCCCGGATGGATAGCGGAACGTTTCACCGAGTCGGTCCAAGCCCACACCGGACAGGTCATCGCGGCCGTCGGCTCCCGCTCCCTCAAGCGTTCCAAGGCATTCGCCGAAGCGTACAACATTCCGGCAGCGTACGGCAGCTACGAGGAATTGGCTGCCGCGCCGGACATCGACATCGTCTACGTCTGCACGCCGCACACGGGCCATCACGCAGCCGCTGTTCTCGCGATAGAGGCCGGCAAGCACGTTCTTGTCGAGAAGCCGATCGGACTCGACGCTGCTCAAGCGCGCGATGTAGCGGCCCGGGCCGAACAGGCCGGTGTATTCGCCGCTGAAGCAATGTGGACGTTCTTCCTCCCGAAGTTCGACGTTATCCGCCAGGTCCTCGAAGCCGGGATGCTTGGTGGGATAACCACCGTCGTGGCCGAATACGGGGAGCATTTCGATCCAAGCCACCGGATCTTCAATCCAGGGCTTGCAGGTGGACCTCTGTTGGACTTGGGAATGTACCCGTTGGCACTGGTCACCGAGGTCCTTGGCGACCCCATTCAGGTGTTCGCCGTCGGCCAGCCCCACCAGTCCGGGGTCAATGCGCAGCTTTCGGCCATCATGACGTTCGACGGCGGTGCCCAAGCGGTGGTGAATACGCACCTGCACAACTTCACCCCCACGTCAGCCACGATCGTCGGCTCCCATGCCACATTGACAATCGACGGCCCCTTCAATATGCCCGGCGGCTTCGACGTGCGATTTCCCGACGGAACCCGGTTGCGCTATGAGGAAGCCAAGGGAGGCCATGTCGAGGGGCTGCATCACGAAGCTACTGCTGTTGCACGGGCAATCGCTGAAGGCCGCAAGGAAGCCGAGCCGCGCACACTCTCCGCTTCCGTCCGCACCTTGGAAGTCGCAGATGAGATACGCCGCCAGTTAGGGATAGCTTTCCCGGAATCGACGAAGGAATGACCCAGATGAAAATCGTAGTTCTCGGATTGGTCGGAGTGGGACGCATAGGCGTAATGCATGCGAACAACATCGCAGGCCTACGCGATGTGCTTCATCGGCGTGGAGTGGACCTGCAGCTGAGGCTCACTGACGTCGCAGCGGACCACGCACGCACTATCGCTGCCGGGCTCGGTGCGGAGTTCTTCCCTTCAGCGGCAGCGATGCTTGCTTCGGGGCTGGACGGGTTGATCATCGCCACGGGAACTGCGACGCACCCGGAGCTTATTCGTGGGGGCGTTACAGCCGGCATCCCGGTCTTTTGCGAGAAACCGGTGGCCATGAACGTCGCAGAATCCCTACCAGTGTTGGACTTCATCAGGGATAACCGCGGGGTAGTCCAGATTGGCCACCAGCGTCGGTTCGACGCCGGGTACCTTGAGGCCAGGCGGGCTTTCCTGGCCGGTGAGCTTGGCTGGATCCATTCACTGCGCGCGGTCACCTGCGACATGGCGCCGCCGCCGGTGGAATTCCTGGCCACCTCCGGCGGCCTCTTCCGGGACTGTTCGGTGCATGATTTTGATATTGTCCGGTGGTTAACCGGGCGGGAGATCGTTGAGGTCTACGCGAAAGGATCCAACCGCGGCGACCCGGCTATCGGGGGAGTGGGAGACGTGGACACCGCCTTGGCCCTGATAACGCTCGACGACGGCACCGTGGGCACGGTTTCGGCGAGCCGCTACAACGGGGCCGGACATGACGTCCGGCTGGAGATCCAGGGTTCGGACAACTCGGTCCTCGTTGGGCTGGACGATAAAACGGCATTGGTATCGGCTGAAAGCGGTGTCTCCTTTCCCGGCGGCCGCCCGCACCAGACCTTCGCTGAACGCTTCGACCAGGCCTACCGGTCCGAGATGGCCGCTTTCGTCGAGTTGATTTTGGGAGAGCGGAGTAATCCCTGCACGCCGGAGGACGCCGTGGCGGCTTCCTTGGTAGCTGATGCTGCCCAGGAGTCCCTCGCTACCGGAGCGCCAGTACGGGTGGGAGTCAGTGTTCTGAGCTGACTAGGTGCAGCCCGAAAGCCCTGGAGAATAAACAGCGTGCTCCTTCCGGAACGTATTTCCGGAAGGAGCACTGTTTTGTTTGCGGGGAGTTGTAACCGGTGGCAGCCGGGAGGAGTACTTTTGGTCAGGCCCCGAACGGTAGCCGCGGGTCGATCTCCATGCCGTCCCAGCTTTGCCTGACCCAGCCGTGGTGCGGATCATCGCTGATCAACCATTCGCGTACCGGTCCGGGGCCAGCCATGACGTTGAGGTAGTACAGGTCGTAACCCGGGGCCGCCATCGCTGGGCCATGCCAGCCGTAAGGAACCAGGACCACGTCCCCCGTCCGCACCTCAGCGGAGACATCGATAGGCCGTTCGTCAGAGGCATACACGCGCTGGTAACCGATCGCATCAGCGTCGCTCGGGGCCCCCATGCCTGCAGCCACCTGCGTTTCGAAGTAGTAGATCTCCTCGAGATGTGTCTCGCCCTCCTTTTCTTCATCATGCTTGTGCGGAGGGTAGGACGACCAGTTACCGGCCGGGGTAATGACTTCGCAAACAATGAAACGATCTGCTTCCAAAGCCGCAGGGGTCCCGAAATTGTGGACCTGCCGGGAGCAGTTGCCGCCACCGCGAAGTTCCACGGGGGTTTCCGCGGCGGTGATCAGCCGCGTGGGGTAAGACGACTGTGCAGGCGCGGTCGCTACGGCTACGCGTCCGCCGTCGCTGGCCTTGATGGTGATCGCCCGCCCGATGCCTGAATACAGGACGTCGCTTGGGCCATGAAACACCGAGGATCGCCCGGCGAGGGCGTAGTCGACGTCGTCAACCGTAACGCTGAATGATCCGCTCAGGGGTATGACGATGCGTTCCTCATCAACAGCCGGAAGGTCAACCGCATTCCCGGCTGGGAGGGTGGCAACTTTCAACCCGGTATGTTTCCAGCCAGCTACCGCAGTAGTGGAGTCCGATGTTCCAAGGGAGATATCCCAATTACCGTCGGAAGCAGTTCCCAGAGGGTAGACCCAATTGGTCATAGTAGGTGTCCTTGCGTTAGCGCTGTACGAGGGTCATTTCAAAACTGTAGGAATCGGCCCGATACACGTGGTGGCCAGTCTCGACGTTGCGGCCGGTGTCGTCCACGGCCGTGCGCTCCATGGTTACCAGGGCGGAGTTGACGTCTGTTTCGAGGAGGGGCGCTTGGTAGTCATTAGCGATCATGGCCCCAATCCGTTGGGTTGCCAATCGGAAATTCACACCGCCACGTCGAAGAATGGAGTAAAGGCCTTCGGAGGCGAGCATCTCTTCATCCATCGCCGCAATGTCGTCCCGGACCCAGTTCTCCATCAGCGCCAGCGGCTTGCCGCCGACTTTACGAAGGCGGGTGAAGTGGTAAACCATGGAGCCCGCCGGAAGCTGAAGCGTGGCGAGGGTCGGTGCGTCTGCCTCGACGTGGGAGAAGGTCAGAACCTGTGTGGTTGGATTCTTGCCGTCGTTGGTGAGGTCATCGAACAGGCTCGAAAGTTCCAAGGGGCGCCGCACTTGGCTTGATACCACTTGGGTCCCGACTCCCCGTTTCCTGACCAAGAGACCGGAACGGACCAGTTCGTCCATAGCTTTCCGCATTGTGGGGCGGGACAGATTGAGCTGGGCGGCAAGGTCGATCTCGTTCTCCAACCGGCTGCCGGGTTCCAAAAGGCCGCTATGGATAGCCGCTTCGATGCCCTGGACGACCTGATGGTACAAGGGCACCGGAGAGGAACGGTCGATGTTGAGACCCAGTTGATTTGCCATTGGACATTCCCCACGTTTGAGGCCCACCCGCAACGTTGCGGATATGTCGCCATTTGTTCGCTTGATAGGACATACTTTCAAGATGATGTTAGCAGGATGGTAGAAATGGTCAAGATTCGGGCTTCCCGACTGTAAGCAAACTGTCTATTCTGAACGTGGACCGGAGTGGTGCCGGTCCGGCAGGCCACCCGTACGTTCCGGGAACCCTTCCTGATGCGGGAGCCGTCTTCATAAGGAGGCGTCCATGTCCAGTGCCGATATGCCGACCAGTCCCGAAGGGCCGGCCCGTCCTGATGTCCCGACCGACCGCGATACGCCAACCAGGGGGCCGGCCAAGTCCGCCCCGTATGTGATCGCCGGCATTCTCCTGGCCATCGCAATCGTTGTGCCCCTGTTTGTGCCGAGCTACTCGAGCAATAGCCCGCGCTTGGCCGGCATCCCGTTCTTCTACTGGTACCAGATGCTGTGGGTGCCCATCACCGCGGGCCTGGTTGGCATCTCGTATCAGGTGGTGGTCAGGGAGGATCGACGACGTCGGGACGCCATACGCGGTGGGGTCGGGCAGGGGGAGGTCCGATGAACGCCATGAGCGTGCCGGTGGCTACACCGGACCGGCCGGTGAACGGCGTGGCACTCACCGTCGTCATCGTACTTTTCCTGGTGGTGGCCGTCGTTGGCTTCCTCGCCGCCCGCTGGCGCGCTGGGGAGAAGAGTGGCCTTCATAGCCTTGACGAATGGGGACTCGGTGGCCGCGGATTCGGCACATGGGTCACATGGTTCCTTCTGGGCGGGGACCTTTACACGGCTTACACTTTCGTGGCGGTCCCGGCCGCAATGTGGGCCACCGGGGCGGTCAGCGGGTTCTTCGCCGTTCCCTACACCATCGTGCTCTATCCGATTGTCTTCGTGCTCATGAGCCGGCTATGGTCCGTCTCCCACCGCCACGGGTTCGTGACACCGGCCGATTTCGTGGGCGGGCGCTATGGAAGCCGGGTGCTCACCGTCGCGGTGGCCGTCACCGGCATTGTGGCGACGATGCCCTACATTGCGCTCCAGTTGGTCGGCATCAAGGCAGTCCTGACCGTACTGGGCCTGGGCAGCGCCGAGAACGCGCTGCTGACGGACCTGCCACTGATCGTCGCCTTCGTCGTCTTGGCTGCTTACACCTACACCTCGGGACTTCGCGCTCCGGCGCTTATCGCCGTCGTCAAGGACTTGCTGATCTATCTCGCGGTCATCGTCGCCGTCATTTACCTGCCGATTAAATTCGGCGGCTGGGACAGCATTTTCGGCGCGGCACAGCAAAAACTGACTGCAGTGAGTCCGGCGACAGGGAAACCCGCGGGCGTCTTCATTCCGGGAGCAAGCAGTTACTCCGCTTACTGGACGCTGGCACTGGGTTCGGCATTGGCGTTGTTCATGTACCCGCACTCAATCACCGGCGTTCTGGCAACGAAGAGCCGGAATACCATCCGTAAGAACGCAGCCGTGCTGCCGCTATATTCATTGATGCTGGGCTTCCTGGCCCTTCTGGGTTACGTCGCCATCTCAGCGGGTACCAAACCCATTGACCTGAACGGCACTGTCAACCCCCAACTGGTGGTTCCACAACTCTTCCTTGACCACTTTCCGGCCTGGTTCGCAGGGATCGCACTGGCAGCGATCGCCATTGGGGCCCTGGTTCCTGCGGCCATCATGTCGATTGCCGCAGCAAACTTGTTCACGCGCAACATCTACCGGGACCTGATTCGGCCCACCGCAGACCCGCGGCAGGAAGCGAAAGTTTCCAAGATCGCTTCCCTTGTGGTCAAGTTTGGTGCCCTCGTGTTCGTTATCGGGATGGATCAATCCGCTGCCATCAACATGCAACTCCTGGGCGGGATTTGGATCTTGCAGACCTTCCCGGCCATCGTCGCCGGTCTCTACACCCGCTGGTTCCACCGGTGGGCTTTGTTCGCCGGATGGGCCGCTGGCATCTTGTACGGCACTATCGCCGCCTACAACGTGGTCAACCCCGCGACGAAAGCTCACTTCGGCGGCTCCGTCTCAGCCATTCCGGGCACCGACATCCAGGTGTACATCGCCATCGTGGCTTTCGTGATCAATATTCTGGTGGCGGCAATCCTCACGCTGGTCTTCCGGGCGATGAAGATGGCAGATGGCAAGGACATCACGCGGGAATCGGACTACGGTGCAGACGAGCATGACCCGAAAGTTGCCGAGATCGGACGCTCCTACCCTTTAAGCGAATCAGGTGATGTATTGGGGTAGCTGCGCGAATCGACCGGCGATAACCGCCATCTGTCCAACTTTGAAGCAAAGAAGAAATTCATGCATAGTTGAGTTGAAGTTTTGCGCTGAAGAAGTCCGGCGATTCATTGGCTTGCGCCCGGAGGATAACGCTTTGCACGACTTCAACGATGCTCTTCTGGGCGGCCACCATGGCAACTGAAGAACAGCACGATGACTTTCAACGGCTTCACCGGCTCATCACAGGCAGCGGGGATGTCAAAGGATTCCTGGACGGCATGACCAGGTTCGCAGCCACCACCATGAGCCGGGCAACGGGCGCACGGGTCGAGTGCGCGGTGACGTTGTGGCGCCGGAAACGAGCGGTCACCATCGCGGGAAGCAGTGACGACGCCATTCTGCTGGACGGGATTGAGCAGTCCAATGGTGACGGCCCCGCCCAACTGGCGTTGGAAAGTTCAACGCCAGTGCTGCTCGCTGATGTCGGCACGGACCAACGTTGGCCCAAGTACTGCAAAGATCTATCCCTGTCCGGCGTCCGGAGCGTCCTCGGTGTTCCGTTGTCCTTGGGTGAGGACGCATCGGCGGCCCTGAACTTCTTTGCAGGTGCCATCGGCCTTTTCACCGAAGAAGCTATCCAAGAGGCGTCTGTCTTCGCCGATATCGCGGCCCAAGCGTTGCGGCTTTCCCTTCGGATCGCTGCCGCTGACTTGCTCGCGGAAGACCTGAAGGCGGCAATGGCGCGAAGGACCGCCATCGATCTGGCCAGCGGCATGATCATGGCGCAGAACAAGTGCACACAGGAAGAAGCCTTTGACTTCCTCTTGAAGGCCTCCCAAAATCGAAACCAGAAGCTGCACGACGTCGCGCTTGCCATGGTCAGTGGGCATTCCGGTAAAACGGAAGTGTCCGCTACTTTCGACAACTAGGATTTCGCCAACGAGGGCATCCGCCGTCAACGGCCCAAAGACACGGCGACACCTCCACCTGTGTCTTCACAGCGCCCGAACAGCCTGACGACAGGGCAGGCACAACGCACAACTCGAAGCTGAGTACATGGCCGCTCCGGCGGCCTGCCGGCGTGCCGGGTAACCCGACGCGCCGGGTCCAACTCAGGAGGAATGCACATGGCAAAGATCAATACGACCACCGCCGGCATCATGCTCGCTGCTGTGATCGGAGGTGGTGTGGTAGGAGTTTCTACATTGCCGGCAATGGCTGACACTGGAGGCACTTCATCCAGTTCGACGGCGGCCACCAACGGCTACGGTACGGAAACCCAAGCTGCCCAGGGACCGCACCAAGCCAACGGCATCACGGAGTCAGTCCTCACCGGCGATACCGCGGCCAAGGTACAGGCGGCCGTCAAGGCCGCGCAGCCAACGGCCACCATCGACCGCATGGAGACCGACGCCGATGGTGCCACTTATGAGGCACACATCACCAAGTCCGATGGCACCCACGCAACGGTGAAGCTTGACGCCAACTTCAAGGTCACCGGAACCGAGGCCGGTCCCGGCGGGGGCGGCCACGGCAGGGGAGGCAACGACGGGGACGCGGATGATGCCGGCGGTTCCAGTGGAAGCACGCAGTCCACGACGCCGGCCCCGTCTGGTTCCTAGCGGCTCTGGTTCCTTGCGGCGCGGGCACAGCCATGAGTGAAATGAGGTGATCGGGACGCCGTCCCCTTGGGGCGGCGTCTCTCCCCGCGTCGCCGGATAGGCTGGCCGTTGTGACTACCATTGAAGCCCTGAGTCCCACCCTGTTCTGCGTGGTGCTCTTTGTCGTGGTGTCGATCGGCGTATTGGGGCTTTTTGGAGTCCGTCCCAGGATGACTCTTGCCGTCGCCGTCTTGCGGGGAGCCGTCCAACTCGCGATTATCAGCGTGATCCTCAGCGGGATCATCAGAAATCCGGTTTTCGTGGCATTGGCTTTGCTGGTGATGTTCAGTGTCGCCGTGCTCACTGCCACGCGCCGCATCGCGTGGTCGCGGCACGGCCTCGCAATGGTCGCAGGCTCAATGGCGGCGGGCGTGACTGTCACGTTGCTGATCGTGTTTGCCTCCGGGGCAATTCCGTTGACGCCGCGGTACGCGTTGGCTATCGGGGGGATCATCATCGGAAACACGATGACGACGGCCACCTTGGCTGGGCGTCGCTTCACGGAAGCAGTGGATGCCCGTTGGGAAGAAGTGGAGGGCTGGCTGGCGCTTGGAGCAACGCCCAGGCGGTCCACCCAAGACTTGGCTAGGACCAGTGTTTATGCCGCGATCATTCCCTCCATTGACCAGACCAAGACCACGGGCCTCGTGACTTTGCCTGGAGCATTTGTCGGCGCAATTTTCGGTGGCATCTCTCCTCTGGAGGCGGGCAGGTTCCAGATTGTGGTCCTTGCCGGCATCATGGCCGCCGGCACGGTCACGGCGACGGCGGTCATTGCGGCGCTGGCTCCCGTCCGGGTTCGCCCGAAGTTGCCCAGCTAACGGCCAGAACCGTTGGCCGGTGGCAAAGTTGTTGGGATCTGCTCGCGTGATCCATTCTTGGAGCATGCGAAGAACGCGTTGGGGGATCCGTAAACGTGCCACAGCCACCGCGGTGGGTGTCGTTGCGGCTGCCTTGCTGGTGGGGGCGATCGTCCTGCTTGTCCTCCTTCAGACCTCACTGGCCGCGGATGCTGAAGGAACCGCGCGGCAGAAGGCTCAGGATGTGGCCGCCCAACTCGGCGATCCGGACGACACTGAGGCTGCCAAGTATGTGTCCTCTACGTCGCGTCCCGACCAAATCGTTCAGATCATCAATTCCGCAGGTGTAGTGGTGGCCGCGTCAGTCCCGGCCGCGGCAAAGGCGCCCCTGACCCAGCTGCGGCCGGCCGACGGCCAAACATTGACCCAGGATGTGCCCGACCTATCGATCATCGGAAACGACGACGAGTTCTTGGTGGTTGCTACCGGGGCCCGCTCAAACAATAAAACCTTCACTGTGGTGGTGGCCGCGGCGGAGGCCATTCAGAAGCAGACAATCATCACGGTGGGATGGTTCATCCTAGGAGCAACTCCCGTGCTCCTGATGGTGGTGGGAGTATCCGTGTGGGCGTTGGTGGGACGGTCATTGCGACAGGTGGAAAGAATTCGCGCCCAAGTGGCAGCCATCAATGCCCGTCGATTGGACGAACGGGTGGAAGTACCCTCAACAGCGGATGAGATCCAAGCGCTGGCATTGACCATGAACAACATGCTGGAGCGGCTGGAGTCTTCGGACCGTGAACAACGCCGTTTCGTTGCCGACGCATCTCACGAGCTGCGCAGTCCGCTGGCGACCCTCAGCGCGGGAGTCGAGATAGCCGCTGCTGACCCCACAGGCGAGACGTGGCGGGACATGAAAGGGGTGCTGGGCGAGGAGACTGACCGAATGCGGTATCTCGTGGAAGACCTGCTGACCCTGGCCAAAACCAATGACGAAAGACTTGAAGTCGACGCCATCGACGTGGATTTGGACGATGTTGTCGACGCCGAACTCAGAAGGCTTAAGTCCACGAGCCGGAATGCGATCAACGCACATTTGGGCCCTTCCCGCGTTCTGGGGGACGCACGGCAGCTTGGCCAAGCCGTCCGCAATATCCTGGACAACGCGGACCGCCATGCCACCTCGCGGATTGACATTGACCTGCTGAGCCTCGACGGAAATGCTGTCCTGACGATAGAGAATGACGGGCCTCCGGTTCCCCTGGAAGAACGACAGAGGGTTTTTGAACGGTTTGTCCGACTGGATGAAAGCCGGTCCCGGGAAAGCGGTGGCAGTGGGTTGTGTCTTGCGATCGTGGCCGGAATTGTGGCGGCGCATCACGGGACGGTTGAGGCGGGGGAGACGACCGCTGGCACCAGTCGCTTCCGGATGGTGCTTCCCTTGGCAGGCAGCTAGTCCGCAGTCAGCCGATAGCCCATTCCCCGAACCGTCGACAACGTCTGCACGCCGAAAGGCGAATCGATCTTGCGCCTCAAGTAGCCAATGTAAACCTCGACGACGTTGTCGCGGCCATCGAAGTCAGGGTCCCATACGTTGTCGAGTATCTCGGCCTTTGACACCACTTGATCATGCCGGCGCATCAGGTATTGCAGTAGCCCGTACTCCCGGGGCGTCAGGGTGATAGGTTCGGTGCCGCGGCGGACAGTCCGGGAGACCGGGTCCAGTGAAAGGCTGCCCAAGGACAGAATTACCGGACGTTCCGGGGCCCCACGGCGGATCAGGGCCCGGATCCGGGCTACGAGAACCAGGAAGCTGAAGGGTTTGGTGAGATAGTCGTCGGCACCTAGATCAAAGGCGTCAGCTTGGTCGTACTCGCCATCCTTGGCTGTCAGCATCATCACAGGGGTCCAGATGCTGCGGCGGCGCATCTCCCGGAGGACGTCGTAGCCGTTCTTCAACGGAAGCATGAGGTCGAGCAAAACGACGTCGTAGGGGTTTTCCGTCGCCGCCCACAGGCCGCTCACGCCGTCGTGGGTGACATCCACCACGAATCCTTCGTTTGCCAAGCCGCGACGCAACGTATCAGCGAGCGTCTTCTCATCCTCAACGAGCAGGATCCTCATGGTCTGGCCCTTTCGCCTCTCAGCATCTTTTCAGTACGCGGACCCCATGGTGTAACGAGGCCATTACCCGTCCCGACGATAAGGACTATTCCTGTGGAGACTGCCACACCAGCGCACGACGCGCAAAAACCATCCCTGGGGATGCTGCCTCTGCGATCATGGCTATGGACAATGCCGGCTGCTGTTCTGTATCTCGCTGGCCTCGGCGTAGGTTTGCTGGCGAAGTCGATGGGACGGACCACACCGGAACTGGGCGTTGATGTCGACCTGAGCCACGGGCGGAGCGCTGTTCTGACAGGTTTCAGTGAAGTCATCAATTATGTCCTGGCACCAGCGGGGACAATCGTCCTGCTCGTGCTGATATTTTGTTGGATGGCCTGGCGTAGGCGCCGTCCGCTGCAGGCTCTCGCCTTTACCTCTGTGGCGGCCGTTGGTTGGCTTAGCTCAACTGTGGCAAAACAAGTAGTCAGCCGACCCCGGCCCCCAGCGGATGCAGTTTCTGCCCTTGTCCGGGAAACTCAACTCGATAGTTTTCCCTCCGGACACACCGCAGTTGCTGTGTCTTTGGCTTTGGCTGTGGTGTTGGTTGTGGCGCGGAATCGGGCCGAGCGCCTCTTAGCAGGCGTGGCAGGACTCGTTTTCGTGGTACTCGTTGCGTTCTCCCGGTTGTACCTCGGCGCCCACTATCTTTCGGACGTGTCAGGTTCGTTGCTGATCAGTGGTGCTGCGATCCTGGCCTGGCTGCCCATTTGGAACAACCTCCTCGCGCCACCACTGGCACGCCGATGGGACAGCTCGCGAATGCAGCGGGCCCCGCGGTAGTCCGAACCTCCCACAGGCCTTTCTCAGGAGGGCCCACATACCGTTGAACCATGGACTTTTCTCCGCGATTCATCAGTGCACTCGGCACGGGCCGGGTCGGTGCCGGCTTGCTCCCGGACTGGGCTGACCCCGCCGTCGTTCTTCATCAACCGGCCTTGGCTCCGTGGCTCCTGCTCATTATCGGCGGGTTCGTCTTCGCCGAGTCGGGACTGTTGGTGGGTTTCTTCCTTCCCGGAGACTCGCTCCTCTTCACCGCGGGGCTGCTGGTGGCGACGGGAGCACTCAACATCAACATCTTCCTCTTGGGTGCCCTTGTTTTTGTGTGTGCATTTGTGGGGGACCAGACGGGCTACCTCATTGGCAGGAAGACCGGTCCCGCTCTCTTCAGGCGACCAGACGCCCGGTTGTTCAAGCAGGAGCGCCTGGCTAAGGCGCACGCATTCTTTGACAGGTACGGCGGGCGCGCGGTGATACTGGCGCGCTTTGTTCCGGTCATCCGCACCTTCACCCCGGTGGTAGCGGGAGCTGCCAATATGAGCTACCGCACATTCATCCTTTTCAACGCGATGGGGGCGTTCGTGTGGGGCATGGGCATGACATTGCTCGGCTACGGCCTGGGCCAATTCGACTGGATCGGCAAAAACATCGACCTGATCTTTGTTGTGATCGTCGTGGTGTCAGTAATTCCGATGATTGCCGAACTGATCAGGTCCAAGCGCCGCCAACCGGTAACGAGCGGGAGCCCCGAGCGGAACTAGCCCGGGCAGAACTAACCCGGAGCGGAACTAACCCGGAGCAGGATCGCCGTCAGGCCGGACCTGGCTCTTGGCGTCCTGTCCATTCCTTGCCCGCCCAGGGATCGTAGTCCGCAATAAGTTCTCCTTGGGCCGGGCGATCCGTTTCAGGAACGTGCTGCAGGTTCACGCGCACTCGGTACCACAAGGAACTGGAGCCACGCATGCCATCGACCAGTACGTCGGCAGGGTGGAGCGCTGGAACAACGCTAGCGTGAACTGTTTTCCACTCATCGAGCGCTGCCAGCGCTTCAGGCTTGGTCTTGGTTCGCGCTACCTCGATCAGCGGCATGGTGGATTGCCGCCTGCCGGTGCCGTCGCCAGCACGTGGTGCTTTCTCGGCCGGCCCCATGTCCGCGGCCATGGCGAGGAGTCCGTCCAGGGATCCCGCCACGTCATCGATGGCATGGTGGGGATCGCCGATCTCGGCAAAACGGGCAGGCACGGTGAGAACGGTGAACTGTTCGGGTCGGGCGCTTCGGACCTCGTCCCAGCTCAGCGGCGTCGAGACCCGTGCATCCGGCAGGGCCCTGACCGAATATGCCGACGCTACTGTCCGGTCCTTGGCGTTTTGATTGAAATCGACGAACACGCTTTCGCCGCGCTCCTCTTTCCACCACCGCGCCGTGGCCAGGCCAGGGGCCCGGTTCTCCACCTCGCGGGCCAGGGTCTCAGCTGCCAGCCGCACGTCCCGGAACGACCACTGCGGCGCTATGCGCACCAAGATATGGAGTCCGCGCGAGCCGCTCGTTTTGGGCCATCCGATAAGCCCGACGTCGTCCAACACCTCCCGTACCACATAGGCAACATCCACGATTTGGGACCAATCAACCCCGGGCATCGGATCAAGGTCCACCCGCAGCTCATCAGGGTGGTCAAGGTCTTCGGCGCGCACCGGGTGCGGGTTGAGATCGAGGCAGCCGAGATTGACTACCCACGCCAAACCGGCGGCATCCCGAATAACGGCTTCTTCCGCGGATGTCCCGGACGCGTAGTGCAGCGTTGCGGTGTCGATGAAGTCCGGATGGTTCTCGGGCACACGCTTTTGGAAGAACGGTTCGGCACTGATGCCCTTGGTAAAGCGCTTCAAAACCATCGGCCTGCCCCCGGCGCCGCGCAACGCGCCGTCGGCTATTGAGAGGTAGTACCGAACCAGGTCCAGCTTGGTGACCCCAGCTTCCGGGAACACCATCTTGTCCGGACTCGAGACGCGGACCTCATTGCCGGCAATGTCAAGGATCTCGGCCGGGGCCTTGGACGGACTCATGTCGCCACGCTAGCAACGATCCCCGGTCACAGCCAGACCATAAGGAGGCAGACTATATTGGCCATGTCAGCCCACCACCACAATCGCGGGAGCCTGCACATCATGGCCAAGGAACTTGCCACCCAACTCATCGAACAACTTCAGGCTGCCGGTGTGCAGCGGATTTACGGGATCGTGGGGGACAGCCTCAACCCGATCGTGAACGCAGTGCGGCAGACCGGCGGCTCAACCAAGGGCGGAATCGACTGGATCCATGTCCGGCACGAGGAAGCGGCGGCCTTCGCAGCGGCCGCGGAAGCGCAGCTGACCGGCAAGCTGGCTGTCTGTGCCGGTTCGTGCGGGCCCGGCAACCTGCACCTCATCAACGGACTGTATGACGCCAACCGCACCGGCGCCCCGGTGCTCGCCATCGCCTCGCATATTCCCAGTAAGCAGATCGGCAGCGGCTTCTTCCAGGAAACGCACCCCGACCGCCTGTTCAATGAGTGTTCCGTGTACTCGGAGATGATCAGCACCACGGAGCAAGCACCACGGGTCATGCACAGCGCGATTCAAAACGCGATCGGGCTTGGGGGAGTCGCCGTCGTGACCCTTCCCGGTGACATTGCCGGGCTGGACGCCACCGCGCCCACCCCGCTGCCTGCCACCTTCCGGCCTGCCAGCCTGGTGCCGGACGCGGCCAGCGTCCAGGAGTTGGCGGATGCCATTAACGACGCCGGCAAGGTCGCCATTTTCGCCGGGGCCGGCGTCGAAGGCGCCCATGACGAGCTCATTGCCCTGGCCGAGCTGGCCAAAGCACCCATCGGTCATTCCCTGCGCGGAAAGGACTTTGTCCAGTACGACAATCCGTTCGACATCGGCATGACGGGTTTGCTCGGTTATGGCGCGGCCGCGGAGGGCATCGACGACGCTGACCTGCTCATTCTCTTGGGAACCGATTTTCCCTACGACCAGTTCCTGCCGGATACGCGCACTGCGCAGGTTGATCGGGCGCCGCAGCGACTGGGACGGCGCACCGACGTCGACATTGCAGTCCACGGCGATGTCCTGCCGACCCTCCACGCGTTACTGCCGCTGGTGACGCCGAAAAAGAGCAGCCGCTTCCTGGACCAGATGCTCAAAAAGCACGATCGCCTGATGAACAAAGCTGTAGGCGCCTACACGCGGAAGGTGGAAAAGAAGCAGCCCATCCACCCGGAGTACGCGGCGTCGCTGCTGGACCAGGTGGCCTCCGAGGACGCCATCTTCACAGCTGACACCGGCATGTGCAACGTTTGGACTGCCCGCTACATCAACCCGCTGGGCACGCGCCGCCTGATTGGTTCGTTCCTGCACGGCTCCATGGCCAACGCACTGCCTCATGCGATCGGCGCGCAGGTGGCCTATCCGGACCGGCAGGTCGTGTCTGTCTCCGGCGACGGCGGCCTTTCGATGCTGCTTGGCGAGCTCGTTACGGTTGCGGCGCACAAGCTCCCCGTCAACGTCGTGGTGTTCAACAACTCCACGTTGGGCATGGTTAAGCTCGAGATGCTGGTGGACGGACTTCCGGACTTTGGCGTGGACGTTCCGGATGCGAACTACGCCGATGTTGCCAAAGCACTGGGTTTCCACGCCGTGCGGGTCACCGATCCAGCCAAGATCGAGGCAGCTTTCCGCGAAGCGTTCGCCTACCCCGGCCCGTCGTTGGTGGAGCTCATTACTGATCCGAATGCATTGTCCATTCCGCCCAAAATCTCGGGTTCCCAAGTGATCGGGTTCGCGACGGCCATGTCCAAGGTGGTGCTGAACCGCGGCGCCGGCGAAGCGGTCAGCATGGCGCGCAGCAACTTGCGGAACATTCCCCGGCGCTAGGGTTTGCGTCCCTCCACGGCCAACTCGGCAGCGAGATACGGTGCCGTGCGGCTGGTGGTGGAACGGGCGACGACGGCTGGCGGCCCGGCGGCGACAATGGTGCCACCGGCGTCGCCTCCGCCTGGCCCGAGGTCGATGACCCAATCGGCTGAGGATACGACGTCCATTTCGTGCTCCACCACCACTACGGTGTTACCTGCATCCACGAGCTTGTGCAGCTGGGACATCAGGAGCTGGACATCAGCGGGGTGCAGGCCCGTGGTCGGCTCGTCCAAGAGGTAGAGCGTGTGGCCCCGTTGGAGGCGCTGCAACTCGGTGGCGAGCTTGATGCGCTGCGCTTCACCGCCGGAGAGTTCAGTCGCAGGCTGCCCGAGCCGGAGGTAGCCGAGACCCACGTCCCGGAGTGTCTGCAGGCTGCGGGACGCTGCGGGCAGGTCAGAAAGGAAGTCCGAGGCCACGTCCACCGTCATGCCCAGAACGTCCGCGATGGTGCGGCCCCGGTAGGTGACTTCCAGGGTTTCGGGATTGAACCGGGACCCATGGCATTCGGGGCAAGGGCCATAGCTCCCAGGCAGGAACAGCAGTTCCACCGCAACGAAGCCTTCACCAAGGCAGGTCTCGCAGCGGCCTCCGGCCACGTTGAAGGAGAACCGGCCGGCACCAAACCCGCGGGAACGTGCACCGTCTGTGGCCGCGAACTCTTTCCGGACCCCGTCGAAAAGGCCGGTGTAGGTGGCCAGGTTTGATCGCGGCGTGCGGCCGATGGGCTTTTGGTCCACCGTGACCAACCTGTCGAGCCCGCGCAGTCCGGACGCCAGGCTGCCCGCCGTGGGTTTCAATCCATTCTGGCCCGCCGCATCCTGTCCCGATTCATCTTGCCCGGCCGGGTGTAGCGCGGCGCCCACCACCTCGGCCAGCACCTGGCTTACCAAGGTGGACTTTCCCGAGCCGGAAACTCCTGTGACGGCGGTGAGCACGCCCAACGGGAACTCAGCCTCGAGGCCGCGGAGGTTGTGCCGGGTGATCCCACGGAGCTTCAACCACTCTTGCGCTTCCCGCGGAGCAGCCGAACCGTCCGCCCTTGCAGCGGTGAGCGGGCCGCCGCTGTGGAAGAGGAACGGCCGCGTGATCGACTCCGGTACGTCGTTGAGCCCGTGAACGGGGCCGCTGTAGAGGACGTGGCCGCCCGCCTCTCCGGCGCGGGGCCCGACGTCGACAATCCAGTCCGCTGCCCGGACAAAGTCCATGTTGTGCTCCACAACGAACACGGAGTTGCCTGAGGCCTTAAGTTGCGCCAGGACGTCAAGGAGCGGCTCGGCATCGGCGGGGTGAAGGCCTGCGGAGGGTTCGTCGAGGACGTAAATCACGCCGAAAAGCCCTGAGCGCAGTTGGGTCGCGATCCTCAGGCGCTGCATTTCGCCGGGGGAGAGGGTGGGCGTCGGCCGTCCGAGCGCAAGGTAGCCGAGCCCAAGGTCCATCAAAACCGTTAGCCGGCCCAGCAGGTCGCGGGTGATCGCGACAGCTACCTCATTGTCCTCCCCCGACGTCACGGTCCGCGAAGCTGTGTTGGTGACCGTGAGTTCAGTGGTGGGGCGGATGACGTCCGCCAGCTCCGTCATGGGCAGTGCATTGAGCTCTGCGATCGTCTTGCCCGCAAAGGTCACCGCGAGTGCGTCGGGCCGGAGGCCACTGCCACCGCATCGGGGGCAGGGGCCGGACTCCATGAAACGCATCACTCTTTCACGCATGCCCGGGCTCTTTGAATCGGCCAAAGTATGGAGCACATAGCTTCTGGCGCTCCAGAAGCGGCCTTTGTAGGGTTTGGCGACCCGATCCCGCTGGGGCGTCACCTCCACCACGGGCTGTTCTTCGGTGAAGAGGATCCAGTCCCGGTCCTTCTTGGGGAGCTTCCGCCACGGGGTGTCGACGTCGTAGCCCAGGTGGGTGAGGATGTCGCGGAGGTTCTTGCCTTGCCAGGCTCCCGGCCAGGCGGCAATGGCGCCGTCCCGGATGCTGAGGCCCGGGTCCGGGACGAGGGAGTTTTCGCTGACTGTGTGGGCTGTTCCCAGGCCGTGGCATTCGGGACAGGCGCCTGCGGCAGTGTTGGGCGAGAACGCATCGGAGTCCAACTGGCTTACGCCTGGCGGGTAGCTGCCCGCACGGGAGTAAAGCATCCGGAGAGAGTTGGAGAGCGTTGTTAGAGTCCCGACGCTGGAGCGGGACGTCGCTGTGCTGCGGCGCTGTTGAAGCGCGACGGCGGGAGGCAGGCCGGTGATCTGCTCCACCTTGGGGTTGTGGCCCTGTTGGATGAGTCGGCGGGCGTAGGGCGCCACTGATTCAAGGTAGCGGCGTTGAGCCTCCGCGAAGATGGTGCCGAAGGCCAAGGACGACTTTCCCGACCCGGAAACGCCGGTGAACGCGACGATGGCATTCCGGGGGACGGCCACGTCAACATTGCGCAGGTTGTTTTCGCGGGCACCACGGACTCTGACGTAGCCGTCTTCTGCAGGGTTGGCATCTCCCGCGGGGTGGAACGGCGTGGGGTGGAGCGGAGCGGGCTGTCCGGAAACCATCAGTTCACTGTCCATTTGAACGACTCTATCGGCAGTCCGGGCTGGGGCGCTCGCACCGATGCTTCGTTCCACGGTGTCAGGCCGCACGCAAGTCAAACACGTTCGTGAGAGCCGTCACATGACGGGCTTCCGAGTTGGCTTCTTAGGGTTGGCTAACCTACGCTTCGATGGAAGGGTTTTCCCTTGCCCTGGACGTGCTCGCAGAAAGTAGCCCCGAATGAAGATCCGCAAAAACGCGTTGGCAGGCATCGCCGTCGTCGCCACCACCGCGCTTGGCCTCGCTGCCTGTGGCTCGGCCTCCACGCCCGCTGCCTCAGGCTCGGCAGGCTCCGTCTCCGGTGCGATCACCGTGTACAACGCCCAGCACGACACACTAGCCAAAGAATGGGTTGACGAGTTCACCAAAGAGACCGGCGTCAAGGTCACCGTCCGCCAGGGCTCCGACACCGAGATGTCCAACCAGATTGTCCAGGAAGGCGCAGCTTCCCCGGCCGATGTCTTCCTGACGGAAAACTCTCCTGCAATGGCGCAGGTGGAAAATGCGGGCCTCTTCGCCGACGTCGACAAGAGCACCTTGGACCAGGTTCCTGCTGAGTTCCGGCCGTCCACCGGCAAATGGACCGGCATCGCAGCCCGATCCGCGGTTTTGGTGTACGACAAGAACAAGATCAGTGCCGACAAGTTGCCAAAGTCCATGCTGGACCTCGCCAACCCGGAGTGGAAGGGTCGCTGGGCCGCATCCCCGTCGGGAGCTGACTTCCAGGCAATCGTCGCCGCTTTGCTCCAGCTGAAGGGCCAGGACGCCACACAGGCCTGGCTCAAGGGAATGAAGGACAACGCCAAAATCTACAAGGGCAACAGCACGGCCATGAAGGCCGTAAATGCCGGCGAGGTGGACTCCGCCCTGATCTACCACTATTACTACTACGGCGACCAGGCCCAGACCGGAGAGAACTCCAACAAGGTCACGCCATACTTCTTCAAGAACCAGGATCCGGGAGCCTTCCTGTCCCTGTCCGGTGGTGGGGTGCTGAAGTCCGCCAAGAACGCCACCGCAGCCCAGGCTTTCCTGAAATTCATCACCGGTAAGAAGGGCCAGGACATCCTCAGGACGGGAACATCCTTCGAGTATGCGATCGCTTCGCAGGTGGATTCCAACGCCAAACTGGTTCCGATCAAGGACCTTCAGGCACCCGTCGTTGACCCTGCGAAACTGGATTCCACCAAGGTCACGGACCTTATGACCAAGGCAGGACTGCTGTAGTTCAGTGACCACCAAGCACGTCGTTGCCGGCCGTACGGGCCCGGCAAGCACCACGGCAGACAAGGGCACCCGCCCTCGCCTGCCGCTCGGTGTTTCCACCATCTCCCTGTTGGCAGTCCTGATTGCCCTCTTCTCCCTCCTTCCCCTTGGCTACGTGGTTTACATGACCGTCGCCACGGGTTGGGACACCGCCGTCGGACTTATTGTCCGGCCGCGGGTGGGCGAACTCTTGGCCAATACGGTGCTCCTAACCGTTGTGACCGTGCCGCTTTGCCTGGTGCTTGGTGTGGGCGGCGCGTGGTTGGTGGAGCGGACACATTTGAAGGGTCATCGATGGTGGGCGGTGGCGCTGGCCGCTCCACTGGCAATACCCGCGTTTGTTAACAGCTACGCATGGGTCTCCGCAGTTCCTTCCCTGGAAGGGCTGTGGTCCGGCGTGCTCATCGCCACGCTGTCGTACTTCCCGCTGGTCTACATTCCCGCCGCGGCCACACTTGGCCGCCTCGACCCGGCCATCGAACAGTCAGCGGCGTCCTTGGGCTTGGGTCCCTGGGCGGTCTTCTTCAAGGTGGTTCTCCCACAGCTGCGCATCGCCATGTCCGGTGGAGCCCTGCTGGTGGGCCTGCACCTCCTGGCGGAGTACGGCGCGTTCGCCATGATCCGCTTTGATACCTTCACGACGGCGATCATGGTTCAGTTCCAGTCCACGTTCAACGGTGCCGCCGGCAACATGTTGGCCAGCGTCCTTGTACTGCTTTGTTTGCTATTGCTCCTTGGCGAGGTGAAGAGCCGCGGTAATGCCCGGTACGCGCGTATCGGCTCCGGCGCCCAAGCAAAGGCGTTGCGCTTGTCCTTGAGGGGCTACCAGATCCCGGCGCAGCTTGGACTGCTGGCCCTGACGGCTCTGGCGTTCGGCCTCCCGGTCTTCTTCGTTGTGCGCTGGGTCATCATGGGAGGACCCGGTGTGTGGGCGGCAGAGGAACTCCTTCCGGCCTTGCTACAGACCCTGCTGTATGGCGCATTCGGCGCTGCCGTCACCACCGTGGTGGCATTCCCCATGGCCTATTTGGCTGTGCGGCACCCGAGCTGGTTCAGCAAGATGCTCGAGTTGTCCAACTATGTGACCAGCTCACTGCCGGGCATCGTCGTCGGGCTGGCCTTTGTCACCGTGAGTATCCGGGTGGTTCCCGGTTTGTACCAGACGGCAGGTGTTTTGATCGCCGCTTACGTGCTGCTTTTCTTGCCGCGGGCCTTGGTGAATATCCGTTCCGGACTGGCCCAGGCGCCCAAGGAGCTTGATGAGGCCGCGCAATCCCTTGGCCGCCCCCCGCTCGTCTCGTTTTTCCGGGTCACGTTACGACTCACCGCACCCGCGGCAGCAGGGGGCGCGGCACTGGTGTTCCTCGCCATCGTCAACGAACTGACCGCCACCTTGCTCCTTTCGCCAAATGGTACGCGCACGCTTGCCACCCAGTTCTGGAGCAAAAGCAGCGAGATCGACTACACAGGTGCTGCCCCTTACGCCCTGCTGATGATCCTCCTCTCAGCCCCCATGACCTACCTGCTCTTCCAACAGTCCAAGAAAGTGGCCGGACAGTGACCGAACAAATCCCCTCCAGGCTTCCGGCCCCCCGCGTTTCGCCGTCGGTGGCCCCCACCACCAACGCTCACTTGGACATCTCCGAGGTCACCAAGGACTTCGGCTCCCAAGCCGTGTTGAAGGGCGTTAACCTGTCCGTGGCCAGGGGTGGGACCACGGCCATCGTCGGTCCTTCCGGCTCTGGGAAGACCACCCTGTTGAGGCTCATAGCCGGTTTTGAACATCCCGGGACGGGTTCCATCAGCCTAGGTGGCTCGCCCGTTGCCGGAGACGGCATCTGGGTTCCTGCCCACAAGAGGCACGTGGGGTACGTCGCCCAGGACGGAGCACTTTTCCCGCACCTCACTGTGGGGCAGAACGTGGCTTTCGGCTTGAACCCGGCCAGGCTCGACGGCGGACGGCGGGCGGTCGCTGCCCGCGTCGAGGAGTTGCTCCACATGGTGTCCTTGGACGGTGCCATGGCCACGCGGCGTCCGCATCAACTGTCCGGCGGGCAGCAGCAACGCGTCGCATTGGCCCGGGCGTTGGCCCGCGAACCTGAACTGATGCTCCTGGACGAACCGTTTTCCGCCCTCGATGCCGGCCTGCGGGTGGCTACGCGCAGGGCTGTGGCCAAGGTGTTGAACGCGGCAGGCGTGACAACCATCTTGGTGACCCATGACCAGGCGGAAGCATTGTCATTTGCCGATCAGGTTGCGATCATGCGAGGCGGTAAGCTCGCCCAGATCGGCAACCCTTTCGTGGTCTACACGCGCCCGGCAGACCGGGCCACCGCCGAATTCCTCGGCGATGCCGTGATCTTGGAAGCCTGGATGGAAGGCTCACTTGCCACGTGCTCGTTGGGCGGCATTCCCGTTCGCAGGCCCCCGGCCCAAGGGAAAGTCCAGCTCATGCTCCGCCCGGAACAGATCCGCATCGCACCCGATGGACCCATCAGGGGCGTGGTAGTGGATACAGACTATTTCGGACCCGAAACAACGGTCCGGATCAAGCTTGGCGAAAACGCCGCAGCCACAGCGGAACCTGGCTCCAGCCACCGGTACCCAGGCGGCGGGGAGATCATCACTATCCGGCATTGGAATGCTTCCATCACCCGTCCCGGCACCGAACTGTGCCTACGGGTGGTCGGCGAAGGCGTGGCTTTTCCGCACGGAGAATAGGCTGAGCCCGTGCGTGCAGCGCTACTCGGCGGCAGGGCGTCGTCGTTGCTGTTTGGTCGCGGACCTGTGCTCTTTGGCCGCTCGGTGCCGGCGTAACGAACCGCGGGTGGGCCTGGAGGGCCGTCGCACCGGTTCCGGTGCAAGTGCGGCGGCAACGAGGCGGGCCAGCTTGTCCAGGGCGATCTCCCGATTGCGTAACTGCGATCGTTGCTCTGAAGCCGTGACGGCAAGTATCCCGCCGATAAGCCGTGATCCGAGGCGCTGAAGCAGGATTTGCCGTTGATGGTCCGTTAGAGATGCCGAATCGGCCACGTTCCACAGGAGCTCCACACGGCTGTCCGAGGTATTCACATGCTGACCCCCCGGTCCGGATGAACGCGAGAACCGCCACATCAGTTCGGACGCGGGAATGCTCAGCGTCGGTGAAATCTCCAGAATCTCCAGGTCCATCCGACAAGCGTCGCATGAGATGGCCGGGCACAGCGATGCCGTGGTGCAGCCGCTGAATGCGTGCAGCAGGGATCAGATGGGATGCACGCTGAACGACCCGCTTACGGGCGGAACTAGTATCGAGTAATGGATGCCGAGCAGTTACTCGAAGGTGGCAATGTCAGCAGCGGTGTCGTGCGCATTGGATCGACTGTCCGCAAGCCGTGGATGGACTCGACACCGAGCGTCTTCGAATTCATGACAGCTGTGCGGAACGCCGGCGTCGACGTGCCAGCCGTCTTGGGCCAGGATGAGCAGGGTCGGCAAATAACCGAGTTCGTTCCGGGCCGGCTCGCGCTCGAATCAGAGCCACTCACTCATTCGGAACTTCACCGTGTCGGAGCGATGGTCCGCGCCATCCACGACGCGAGCGAGTCATTCGTTCCCCCGCGTGACGCGCGGTGGACCGTAGCGATCCCGTCACCGGGCGAACAGTTGATCTGCCATAACGACCTGGCGCCATGGAACCTCATCATCGGTGATCGTTGGACGTTTATCGATTGGGACGCAGCCGCGCCCAGCACGCGACTGTGGGACCTGGCCTACGCCGCTCAGGCATTCACGCTCTCGGACACGAACCAGGCGCCGGAGGAAGCCGCGCAGAACCTGACGGCCTTTATTGCTGGCTACGACGCGGATCGGCAGATGCGGGGAGAACTTCCGGAAGCCATGTCTCAGCGCGCCGCCGCAATGTATCACCTCCTAAAGTCTTCCCACGCCTCGCGAATTAAACCGTGGGGTTCGATGTATATCGAAGGCCACGGGGACCACTGGAGAGCTGCAACGCGTTACGCACAGCATCATCAGGGTCTTTGGTCGAAAGCGCTTCTCACATCCCCGCGCTGACGGATCCCCTATCGGAGAGCCAATAGGGGATCATTATCCCGTGGTCTCTCAACGCAAGGACGGGCGGGCAGGAATCGATACCCCACTCGTGGGGCGGCTCATTGCTGAGCAATTCCCGCAGTGGGCTGACCTTCCGGTTATGCCCGTGGAGTTCGAGGGGTGGGACAACCGGACCTACCGACTCGGGGAGAGGATGTCGGTGCGCCTGCCCACGGCTCCCGGATACGCTCCCGCAGTGGCGAAGGAGAGCTATTGGCTTCCGCGACTGGCGCCGCATCTGCCAGTGGCGGTCCCGACGGTCCTAGCGGTGGGAGACCCAGATGAAGACTATCCGTTGCCTTGGTCAGTCCGGACCTGGATCGACGGCGAAGCAGCCGCCTGCGGGCACGTCAGGGATCGATTAGGGTTAGCCGTAGCTGTTGCCGACTTCCTGCGTGCCTTGCAGGCCTGCAACGCGGCCGGCGCGCGCGAGGCCGGCGAGCACAGTTGGTTCCGTGGCACCCCCCCTCCCACTGCGACGACGAAACCCGCCGCTGCCTAAGAGCGCTAGAGGGCCGCCTCGACATGGTCGGGGCCTCGGCAGTCTGGGACGCGGCGCTCGAGGCCAACTGGGCCGGGGACCCCGTGTGGTTCCACGGCGACGTTGCCTCGGGAAACCTGCTCGAGGCCGAGGGTGCCCTTACGGCCGTGATCGACTTCGGAACCTCCGGAGTCGGCGATCCGGCCTGCGATCTCGTCATCGCATCGACGATGTTCACTGGACAAAGCCGGGAGGCATTCCGACAGACAGTCGCTCAGGATGACGGGATGTGGGCCCGAGCCCGGGGCTGGGCACTGTGGAAGGCCCTGCTCGGCCTTGCCAACTCCAATGGCAGGGATCCCTTGCGTGGGCACCGGGTGTCACGGTAGGAGGGCTTCGGTGAGATCGGCAGGCCCCAGCGCGGGTGATCCGGCTGCGGTTAGGGCTTCAGCGTTTTGGCCCTGTGATCGCCTAGTGGCGTGTTTTTTAGCCAGCAGAGGTCACTTAGGTCCTGATAGTCCGTACTGGCTTGCGCGTCCATCAAGGTGCGGATTCGTTCTACGGCCTGGTCAGCCGAACACGGCCAGGGTATGAGACTAAGGTGTTGCACGTTCCCGACGACCATGAGTTCCTCACTCAAAACGTATCGGAGGTAGTCGAGGACAACTCTTTGCAACTGCGTGCCCCTGGTTTCTGTAGAGACTGAAATGAGATGGCTGAACATCCCCAGACTCATGAAGTCCTGGAGGTTTTCGCACAGGACCTGATCCACGACAGCATCGATGGCGGTGCGGCAGGATGTGGTCAGAAACCCGTGTCGACCTGGCTGTTTTCTCCCGTCGTCGAGGTTTGGCGGCGTTGGATCGTTCTGGACGGGGACCGCGTGTTCGCTCGTGACCGGGAACGCCTGGGATGTGGTGATGACAGCAGCGACGGCTGTCAGGACGGCGCCAATGCTGTGAAGTGCGGCGATGGGGTCTACCGGACTGTTTACCGGATCGGCAAGAAAACGGTATTCATTCCAGCGGATTGCGAGTTCGGCCAACTCAGTGCCTCCGACCGTTGCCGTTGGGCGGTCGATGATTGAGTTGGAGCGGCGCTGTGCCCTTCTCATATCCCTATAACCGTTGACACGGTGAATCGTGACGGACCCGGGACCGTGCGATTGCCCACTCTTTGCCGGTTCCCTGCCCGGTGCTATGCAGGTGGGGCCAGCCAGCGTCCCTAAACCGGCCGGCCCCATTGGTGCTGCCGCGCCGCTGTATCGAATCGGGGGGACGCGAAGCGGCACGGTTTCATGGCTCGGCCGAATCGGGCGCGGGCCCGGTACCAAGCCATGACAAAGGCTTAACCCCGTGAGGGGACTTTCGTGACGCTTTGCCCCTACCTGCAGGTGCGGGATGTCCAGGACACCTCCCTGATGGCTACCTTCCCTGCACGGGACCGGCGAACAATGTCGAATTCTTGGGTTTTCCCGTCACGATTTTGTCTTGTCGGTTACTGGTACGCATCGGGGACAGCTCATTGGCAGTTCTCACACTTTTTGACGACGGGCAGGAATCCTGGTGGGTGCAACGGGGCGACGTGGGGGTTGGGCGTGCTCGGACACGGTGGCGGGAAGTGACGCGGAGCTTCTTTTGGCTACCCGCTCGGGCGATTCGGATGCTGTCGCTGCCCTGTACGTCAGGTATCAGGGCAAGGCGTTGGGCTTTGCCCGGTCGTTAGTGCACAACGAACATGATGCGGCCGATGTCATGCATGAGGCTTTTACGAATACACTCAGCGCCGTCCTGAACGGGCGCGGACCCACGGATAATTTTCTGGCTTATCTGCACACCGCCGTGCGGTCGACGGCATCAGTTTGGTGGAGCAAGAAAATAAGAGAGCAACCGGTGGATTCTTTCGCTCCTGATCCGGTCAGCGAACCTGGGTTCGATCGTATCTTGGACCGGGACGAGCACAACCGTGTGATCGCGGCGTTTAACACCCTGCCGGCGCACTGGCAGAGAGTGCTGTGGTGCATGGATGTGCTTGAGCAACCACCGAGGATCGTGGGTCCACTGATGGGCATGAGCCCCAACGCGGCATCCGCGCTGCTCCGCCGCGCCAGGAACGGGCTCCGCATAGCCTGCCACCGGCAAGAAACACTGTCCAACCTCAACCGGACGTGAAGGCGGGACTTTTGATCAACTCACCTTTGCTTGTATTCGGATTGACCATCGTGATTTGGTGTATCGGGGCCGCTGTAGTCGGCGTCGCAGCACTGGCGGCACTTCTGCTCACGGCGGTCATCCGCACGGTTACCAGGGTCCTTCGCGGGGCCCGGAGAAAGTGATGCGATGGCCGACCCGGCCGGATTCCGGAACCGAGAGTATTTTCTCTTTTCGGTTCGGACCGTATCCTTGTTGTCGAGCGCAGTCCATGGAAGCGGCGGCTGCGTGGGGCCTGCAGCAGCGCGGGTCCGCGGTCGCGTGCCGGGAGGATGCGGGTTGTCGAAGTTTTACCGCTTCCCAGGCAGGTATCAGTATGACCGCAACAGCTCCGCCGACAAGCAGCGGAAGCCATAGCACACGGCCGTTTCGAGGTCACCATGCCGGCCACCCGAGGTCCCCGTCCGATAGCGACGCGGACCTCATTTCACGGGTGCGTTCCGGTGATGGAGAAGCCTTCGGAGTCTTGTTTGAACGCCACCGTGAGATGGCACAAAAGATGGCGGCCGCCCAACTCGACAATCGTGCTGACGTTGACGACGTCGTTGCTGATGCGTTCACCTCTGTGTACCAGTCTCTGGCAGCAGGTAAGGGCCCTGACACGTTTTTCCGTGCTTACCTGTTGACAACGGTCCGCCGTGTTGCTTACAAAGCGAATCAAGCAGGCTCCCGGATACGGCCCACGGCCGAATCGTATGTCATCGACTCTGTTGAAGGTCCACACGATCCGGTCCTGGCTGAATTTGAGTCCACAACGGTAGCGCAGGCATTCAAAGCCCTGCCCGAGCGGTGGCAAGCAGTTCTCTGGTACGTGGACATCGAGGGAATGAAGCCGGCAGATGCCTCCGCAATGCTGGGCCTTAGCCCAAACGGTGTATCGTCACTGGCTATCCGGGCACGCGAACGCCTTCGCCAGATTTATCTTCAAAACCACATCAACACAGCAAGTGGGGACAGTTGCGAGGAATATGCTTCCCAGTTGGGCGCCTTTGCCCGTGGCGGCCTGAGAAGCCGTCTGCGGGAGAGGATCCAGACACACCTTGAAGATTGCCCTAAATGCACAGCCGTGTTGCTGGAACTCGACGATGTCCAGGGGGCCATGCGGGCGGTAATCTTCCCACTGATAGCCGGCGTCGCCTTCACACCAGCCATTCCGGCACTGACAGCTGCAACGACCGGAACACCCGTTACAGGTATTCACGGTGTGCTGAAATCGATGCCGGCCAAAATAGGTGTTGGAGTCCTGACAGCGGTAGCAGTTACTGCCGGCGCGGCCGTTGCGATGGGGATGACAGGAGCAAGCAAGACGGGTTCGCCAACGGCCACAGTAACCGCTTCCGACGGCGCGCTGGCTTCTGCGCCGTCGGCCGCCGTTCCGGCAAAAGCATTGAACAGCCCCGCTCCGCGCTCCACAGAACAACCGTCGCCCTTCGCCCCGGCAACCCATACCCCGCCCCGGGGCCTACCGGCCTTCGCCCTTCCTAAGACCACAAAAGGACAACCCCCAGCCTTCCCGAACGTATCCAAACCGGCACAGCTTCCTGCCGCGAAGGCCAACCCGGTCCCGGCGACGGCAATTCCTACCCTGCCTATCACCCTGCCACCGTTACCCCCTACGGTCCCGAAAACCACGACAACAATGCTTCCAACCCCCTCAACGGCGGCGGCGCCCGTGCCGACACCGGCCCCGACCTCCACCGCGACACCGCCAGCGTCGGCCCAAGCCACAGCGACTTTCAACACCGGGGCCGGCACGACGGCGGTAGAAACCAACGCCACCATCACTTTCAGCCTCCCCGAAGGGACCGTCCCGGCATCAGCCGAAGCGATCTTCACCATCTCAGAAAACGCCGACATGATCCCCGGCAAACTCATTGAACCTCCCGGTTGGACCTGCAAGCAGACCAACCTGGGTATCAGGCAATTCCACTGCACCAGCACCACGCTGGATCCCCACAGCCTGACGTTCGCGCTCACCATCACACAAAAAGCGACCAGCCAAACAGCTACCCTCACCTACCAGTTCAGCGGCACCGGACTCCAAACAGCCACATTCAGCAACACCTTCTAAAATGAGGGAATTCTCCCATGACAAAGGAGCCGTATATAGTTGCCTCCCAAGCCTCAGCAGGTACAGCAGGATATGGTGCTGAGCATGATGGACACTTCGCGGTTCCGAACCCTCCTTGAGCAGGAGCGCGCACGAAAACTCAGTCTCCTCCAGGACCTGCAGACGGACATAACCTCTGTTAACGTGGCCCGGCAAGACTCCAACGTCGATGACGAGCATGATCCGGAAGGCAGCACGATCGCCTTCGAGCTCTCCCAAGCCTCCGCCCTCCTGGCGCAAAGCCGCGCGGGCCTGGCGCAGATAGAAGCGGCGTTAAACCGGATCTCGGAAGGAACCTATGGAGTGTGCAGCGTGTGCGGCGCAGCAATTCCGGAGGGGCGCCTGGAAGCCCGGCCGTGGACTCCGTTTTGTGTGGCGCACGCTTCCGGACGCGCCTGACCCGGGCGAGGCTCAGGCCGGCGAGGGAAGGACGCTGTCCCGGTGTCCGGAATGCAACGCGGCGAAGAATTGACCCAGTTCTGCTGTTGCGTCCAGCGGCAGGATGTTTGCAACGTACTGGTCAGGGCGCACCACAACCACGACGCCGTCGCGGCTGAGGCCGCGCTGGTCGAAAATGTCGTTGGTGGGGTCGGTGCCGAAAACCTTTTCCAAGTACGTGAGCTTGAAAGGTCCGACGGTGGGCTTGAAGGCGGCAGGGACGGCGTTGATGTCAACAGCCGTGTGGTCCTGCTGGTAAATCACCTTCACATCGAACCACGCATCGCGGTCCAGGTCCGACGGCGTTCCAACCACCGGCGAGTCCGGCGAGTTCGCGATCCACTCGGCGAAGTCCGCAACAGGTCCGGGCGCTCCGGCAGGGGCAGCGTCAGCGAACACGTAGATGCGCCAGCGCCCATCGGCCTTAGCATGGTGGCCGAGCTGCATGGGGTTGGTGTCGCAGACACGCAGCACAGGTGCTGACTTGAATCGTTTGCCCAACGGGAATCCTGCCGCGAGTTCCTGGTACTTGGGCTCGGCAATGAGCATGGAGGGCGCATACTGCGTCATGAACCCGGCAGGGAACTCTGCAGTGCGGGTGTAGAAGTTCTCCAACTCCGTGGGGTCTTCGAACTCTTCGGGTTTTTTCGCCATGAGGGTGGACCACTGTTTATCGAAATCAATGAGGTTCTTGGCGACCACCTGCCGCTCGGCGGAGTACGTATCCAGCAGGCTCTCCGGGCTGCGTCCTTCCAGGACGTGCCCCAGTTTCCAGCCGATGTTGAACCCGTCCTGCATGGAGACATTCATGCCCTGGCCGGCTTTCGCGCTGTGCGTGTGGCAGGCATCCCCGGTAATGAATACCCGTGGTGTCCGTTGACCGCGTTCCTGCGGCAGGACGTCGTCGAACCTGTCCGTGAGGCGGTGGCCCACCTCGTACACGCTGTGCCAAGCCACGTTGCGCACATCCAAGGTGTAGGGGTGGATGATGGCGTTGGCCTTCTGGATGATTTGCTCGATGGTGGTCTTCCGGACTTCCCCGTTGTCGTTGGGATTGACCTCTCCCAGGTCCACATACATGCGGAAGAGGTGCCCGCCCTCGCGGGGAATCAGGAGGATACTTCCGCCGGCGCCGGACTGGATGGCACATTTAAGCCGAATGTCCGGGAAATCGGTGGTGGCCAGGACGTCCATGACGCCCCAGGCGTGGTTGGCCTGGTCTCCGGCGAGCGTGCAGCCGATGGCGTGCCGGACCTTGCTCCGCGCACCATCTGCACCCACCACATACTTGGCCTTGATGATGCGGTCGGCCCCTTCGTGGGGACCTGAGGTATGGCCCAGCGTCACGGTGACCGGGTACTGACCCTCGCCGGTGACCTCAAGGCCCTGGAATTCGTATCCGTAGTCCGGAGTCATCCGGGTGGGGGAGTTGGCCATGACTTCGGCGAAGTAGTCCAAAACGCGTGCCTGATTAACGATCAGATGCGGAAACTCACTGATCCCCGCGGGGTCGTCCACTGCGCGGGCCGCCCGGACAATGCGTGAATGGTCCGCCGGGTCCGGCTTCCAGAAAGCCATCTCGGTGATCCGGTAGGCCTCGGCAATGATGCGCTCCGCGAACCCGAATGCCTGGAATGTTTCCACGCTCCGCGCCTGGATACCGTCCGCCTGGCCGATTGCCAGCCGGCCTGGGCGGCGTTCGATGATGCGGGTGGTGACGTCCGGAAACTGGGACAGCTGTGCAGCGGTCAACATGCCTGCCGGCCCTGTGCCCACGATCAGCACATCTACTTCATCGGGAAGATCACCGGGCCGATTGATTCCGACGCCGGCAGCCGGCTCGATGCGCGGGTCACCTGAAACGTAACCGTGATGGTGGAACTGCACGGGCTTTCCTCACTTCTTTGTGTGCCGGCTGTTCTTGGCCACCGGCTGGTTCCGTGTTCGATAATAGAACTTGCTGTTCGATTATCGCTCGTTCAATGGTAACCTTGGTCACAACGTTGGGCAAATTCTTTTGCACTGGCCCGGCCCCTGCGTGCTTTCTCCATAACTTGCCCGTCCCGTGTCAGGATCAGGTATGGCCCGCCTGATGCTCCTGGACACAGCCTCCCTGTATTTCCGCGCCTTCTACGGCGTGCCCGATACCATCCGCCGCTCCGACGGAACACCGGTCAACGCCGTCCGCGGACTTCTGGACATGATCGCCCGGCTCACTACGGAATATGGAGCCACACACTTGGTGGCCTGCTGGGACAATGACTGGCGGCCACAATGGCGCGTGGACCTGATCCCGAGCTACAAATCCCATCGCGTGGCGGAGATTGTCGCCGATGGCCCGGACCTGGAAGTCGTGCCGGATCCCCTGGAGGCACAGATTCCGCTGATCCGTCGGGTCCTCGGGCTCGCGGGCATCGCCGTGGTGGGAGTGGACGGCTACGAGGCAGATGACGTCGCGGGCACCTACACCAGCCATGCCACCATGCCCACCGACGTCGTCACCGGGGACCGTGACCTCTTCCAACTGGTGGACGATGACCGGGGCGTCAGGGTCATCTACACAGCACGGGGCATGAAGAACCTGGAAATGGTCACGGACGTTGTGGTGGTGGGCAAGTACCATGTCCTGCCGCAGCAATACGCGGACTTCGCGACTCTCCGCGGCGATGCTTCCGACGGACTGCCGGGAGTCGCAGGCATTGGTGAAAAGACCGCGTCGTCGCTGCTGGGACGCTACGGTTCCCTTCAGGCCCTACTGGAGGCCGCACAGGACCCCGACGGTGGGGTGTCAGCTACCGTCGGCGCCAAGTTGGCGGCGGCGGCGGAATACCTCAAAGTGGCCCCCGCCGTCGTGAGGGTGGCGCGTGACCTGACGGTTCCCGCGCTTGAGGAGGTGCATGCCGAACTCGCTCCCATCACCGGCGAGGCACGGCGTGAACTTGAGGGGCTCGCCTCGGAATGGAATCTGGGCGGCTCCGTGAAGCGGTTGCTTGAGGCTTTCGACGCACAGCGGTAATTGGCAGGGGGAGGACGAAGGACCTGAAGGGGGCCCTGCCAGTACACCCTCCAGCAGTATCTGCCTACTCTCAGGCAAAGAGTGTTAGATGGATATGTCCACTCAAGCCAGACTCGCAGGAGAAACATGTCTACCGCTTCCGCATTTGCTTCACCCTCGGCCACGGGCGACCTGACCCTCACCACCATCGAGCGCCGGGACGTAGGACCCCACGATGTCCACATCGACATCAAGTTTGCCGGGATTTGCCACTCAGACATCCACACTGTCCGCGGTGACTGGGGCCCCCAGCAGTACCCGCTGGTGCCGGGACACGAGATCGCAGGAATCGTCACCGAGGTTGGTTCGGAGGTTACCAAGCACAAAGTCGGCGATCGCGTCGGCGTCGGCTGCATGGTCAACTCATGCAAGGAGTGCAAGAACTGCCTTGCCGGCGAGGAGCAATACTGCTTGAACGGCAACGTGGGCACCTACGGTGCGGTTGACCGGGACGGCACCATCACCCAAGGCGGTTACTCCACGGACATCGTGGTGAACGAAGATTTCGTTGTCTCCATCCCGGATGCGCTGGAGCTCGACGTCGCAGCGCCCCTGCTCTGCGCGGGCATCACCACCTTCTCCCCGCTGCATCACTGGGGTGCGGGTCCGGGCAAGAAGGTCGCCATCGTGGGCCTTGGCGGCCTCGGCCATATGGGCGTCAAGATCGCCCACGCCATGGGTGCCGAGGTGACTGTCCTTTCGCAGTCACTCAAGAAGATGGAAGACGGCCTCAAGCTGGGCGCCGACCACTACTACGCCACCAGCGATCCAGCCACGTTCGAGGAACTTGCAGGCACCTTCGATCTCATCGTCAACACCGTCAGTGCCTCCATTGACATCAGCGCCTACCTTCAGTTGCTGACCCTCAATGGCACTCTTGTCAACGTCGGGGCGCCGGCCGAGCCGCTGCCCGTCCAGGCCTTTGCCCTGATCGGCGGGCGTCGCCGGTTTGCGGGGTCCATGATTGGCGGGATCCCCGAAACGCAGGAGATGTTGAACTTCTGTGCCGAGCATGGCCTCGGCGCCGAAATCGAGGTCATCCCCGCCAGCAAGATCAATGAAGCCTATGAGCGTGTCCTGGCATCCGACGTCAGGTACCGCTTCGTGATCGACACCGCAACCATCGGCTGATCGTCCCATCACACCATCAACATTCGCGACGCCCCTTCCACGCGGTGGAGGGGGCGTCGCTCTTTGAGAGGATGGACCGGTGACATTCCAACTGGCCGACATGAGCGCGGGTCTGGCTTTCGCGGAGTCCCTTGACCGGCTCGCTGCCGCACTGGGGGAACAGGGCGGCGGGGGTGCGGCGGTGGTCCAGGCTCCGCCCGGCAGCGGGAAGACAACGCTGGTGCCCCCGCTGCTGGCAAACCTCATGTGGGCCAGCAAGAGCGACCGGCCCCGCGTCGTCGTTACCCAACCCCGGCGCGTTGCGGTTCGCTCGGCGGCCCGGCGGTTAGCTTCGCTGGATGGTACGCGCCTGGGCGACCGGGTGGGTTACACGCTCCGCGGTGAGAGCAAAACCAGCACCAACACCCTGGTGGAGTTCATGACCCCCGGCATCCTGATCCAGCGCCTGCTCACCGATCCGGGCCTGGAGGGCATCCATGCGGTGGTGCTGGACGAGGTCCATGAGCGCAGCCTGGACTCTGATCTCCTCGTCGGCATGCTCGGCGAAGTCCGGGCGTTGCGGGAAGACCTTATCCTCGTGGCCATGTCGGCAACCCTCGATGCTCAGCGGTTCGCGGCGTTGCTGGGGCACGCTCCTGTTGTTGACTGCCGTTCGGCCCTGCACTCCTTGGAGGTCCGGTGGGCGCCAGCGAGGGAACACCGGCTTAACGAGCGCGGGGTTTCCGGTGCCTTCCTCCACCACGTTGCCGATACGGCGGCCAGCGCCCATGCGGAGGTTCTCGGGGCGCAGCCCGACGTCGACGCTTTGGTCTTTCTTCCTGGCGCGCGAGAGGTGTCCGACGTCGCGTCCCGGTTGCGCTCCCGCCTGGCCGGGACTGTTGAGGTTCTGGAGTTACACGGCCAGATCGGCCCTGAAGCACAGGACCGTGCGGTGTCCGGGAGGGAGCCTGGGGGCCCGCCACGGATCATCGTCTCCACCGCTTTGGCGGAGTCATCCCTCACGGTTCCCGGCGTGCGGTTGGTTATCGATTCCGGGCTGTCCAGGGAGCCACGCCGCGACCGCGGGCGTGGGATGTCGGGCCTTGTGACTGTGTCCTGCTCACGGGCTTCGGCTGAGCAACGCGCCGGCCGTGCTGCACGACAAGGACCAGGTACGGTCATTCGTTGCTACGATCCCCAAGCGTTCGCAGCTGCACCGGCGCATACAACACCGGAAATCACGGTCGCCGACCTGACGGGTGCCGCCTTGGTGCTGGCATGCTGGGGTGCCCCGGAGGGGCGTGGCCTGGACCTCCCGGACCCGCCGCCCCACCCCGCCATGGAGGAAGCCATGACAGTGCTGCGCGAGCTGGGCGCGGTGACGGGAGAGGCAGCAGCCACTTCCCTCGGCAAAGTCTTGGCTCGCGTTCCCGCCGACCCCCGGCTCGCGCGCGCATTGCTGGGCGGGTCCGCGATCGTCGGCCATCGGGCAGCCGCAGAAGCCGTGGCCCTGGTGGCAGGCGACATGCGGGCACCCTCAGCCGATTTGACGCAATTACTTGCCGCGCTTCGTTCCGGTTCTGAGCCGGCCTCGCGGCGATTTCGGGAGGACGTCCAGCGGCTGGAATCAATTGCCCGCAGGGAGGCGGCCGTCGTGGCGGATTCCCTGCCCGACGTGAGCGTCAGTACGCAGCAGGCGCTGGGATTCGTTGTCGCCCTCGCCTTTCCGGATCGGGTAGCCCAGCGTGTCCCGGGGAAGAACTCCGGGACGTACCTCATGTCATCGGGCACGCGTGCCGGATTGCCGATGGGAAGTCCGTTGTCCGGCCACGAATGGCTCGCCGTTGCTGAGGTGTCGCGCGCCCACGGCCGGGCAGCTGCCGGCACGGGCGCGGTGATCAGGGCGGCGGCTCCGTTGTCTCCTGCGTTGGCGGAGGCTGCGGCGTCCGCTTTGGTGACCGAGAATACGCGGACGACGTTCGCGGAAGGCCGCGTAACGGCAAGGGCGGAGCGCAGCCTTGGCGCGATCGTACTATCGTCCACGCCGGTCCGCCCCAGCGCGGAAGCGGGGCGGAAGGCGGTCGCGGACGCCTTGCTGGGGGCGGGTTTATCCCTGATCGGCTGGTCGAGCGCAGCTGACTCATTGCGTCGGCGCCTTGCACTCCTGCACCGTGTGCTGGGGACGCCGTGGCCCGATGTCACAGACACGGCACTTCTTGCCTGCTTGGACCTCTGGCTGGCGCCCGAGATGGAGTCCATGGCGACAGGTAGCCCTGTCCGCACGGTGGATCTTCATGAGCCGCTCAGGAGATTGCTTCCGTGGCCTGAAGCGGCGCGCGTGGGGGAGTTTGTGCCCGAGCGGCTTGAGGTGCCGAGCGGCTCCCTGGTGCGGGTCCAGTATCCGGACGTGGACGACGACGCCGGACGCCCGGTCCTGGCGGTCAAGCTGCAGGAATGCTTCGGCTGGGACCGCACGCCACGCTTGGTGGACGGTAGGGTTCCTGTGCTGTTCCATTTGTTATCGCCAGCGGGTCGGCCCCTGGCTGTCACGGACGATCTCGAATCTTTCTGGTCAGGGCCGTACGCACAGGTCCGGGCCGAGATGCGTGGGCGTTACCCCAAGCATCCCTGGCCCGAGGATCCGTGGTCCGTTCCACCTACCGCCCGGACTAAGAAACGGATGTAACGGTGAGCATGGCTGCAGCTAGCGCAGCCGCTCAAGCATGAACTGGACCTCCCCGTCCACAAAAGTGCCGAGAACTCCGCTGGCGGCAAGCTCATCCGGGTCCGTGGTCAGCGGATCGAGGTCCAACGCGGTCAAGTCGGCACGTTTGCCCACCGTGATGGAGCCGGACACCTCCCATAAACCCGCGGCCTTGGCTGCGTGTGAGGTGTAGCCTTCCAGCGCTTGGAGTGCCGTGAGTGCTTGGTGCGGAGCGATCGGTTCCTGTTCAGGATGCCCAGACCTTCTCCGGAGCCGGGCATCGGCCATGATCGGAAGCGGCGCGAACGGTGCAACAGGCCAGTCCGAACCCATGGCGACGGTAACCCCCGCCTCCCTGAGATCCCGGCAACGCCAAGCCCGGTTCGCGCGTTCGGGCCCCAGCCGCGTGGACCAGTTGTCGCTGTGGTCGGCCAGCGAGTAATGCGTGCAGTGCGTTGGCTGCATGCTTGCAACAATGCCTTGCTCTTTGAACCGGGCGATGAATTCGTCCGGAATAGTCTCGATGTGTTCAATCCTGTGCACGGATCGGCGCTGGCCCGCTGGCAGGGCCTCCGCCGGTAGCGTCTCCAATGCCGTCAAAACGTGGGCAACGCCCGCGTCGCCAATGGCGTGGGTCGCCGTCGGAATGCCGCGTGTTGCAAAGTAGTGCACTGCAGCGCTGTAGTCCTCCGGGCGTGGCCAGAATGGCGCCGTTGATTGTCCGTAGAGGTCCGGCTCGTAGAGCCAGGCGGTTCCGTTGTCCACGGTTCCGTCAACGAACAACTTGATGGCTTCAACGGACCAACGGCGTCCACCTGTGCCTGCAGCGCGGGCCAAATCCTCCCATTCGGCTTCGCCGGTGCCTGGCATGCACCACGGTGCACTCCGAATCCGGAGGGGGAGCTCGCCCTCAGTTTCCAAGGCCCGGAACAGCGCTGCGGATTCCTCGCTGTGGTCCATGACGTGAGCACCCGTCAAGCCCGAGCGCGCCAAGTCCTGCAAAAGAGCCCCGAGTCGTGCCTTCCGCTGGGCAAAGGATTCCTGCGGCATATGCCGCTGGACAAGCTCCATTGCGGCGGCTTCCAGGAGGAAACCGGTAGGAACGCCGTCTGCGTCGCAGACCACTTCCGCGGCCTGCCCGAACTCATGGCGGCCCCGGATTCCGGCGATCTCCAAGGCCTTGCTGTTGGCCAAGGCCGAATGGGCATCGAACAAGCGGATCAGGGCCGGCCGATCACCGGTGATGTCATCGAGGGTGTCCCGGTGCAAGGGGACTGTACCGAATGCGTTCGGGTTCAGGCCCCACGCACGTATCCAGCCGCCGTCGCCAGCTGGTTCCTGGCGCAACAGCGCCCGCACTTCCTTCAACGTGGTGGCGCCGGACAGGTCCGCACCCATGGTGAGGTCAAGGCCGAAGACCGGATGGATGTGGCAATCCACCAGCCCGGGCGTGAGGGTCGCGTCCCCAAGGTCTACAACGCGGGTGCGTGGGCCGGCCCACTGGTTGGCTTCATGGCGGCTCCCGACTCCAGCGATAACGCCGTCGGTCATCGCGACAGCCTGCACCGGAGCCTGGGGATCTCTGGCTTGGCCTTCGTCCAGCGTGTGAACGGTGCCGGCAAGAATGATGAGGTCAGGATTCATGGGTTTCAAAGCTTCCAATTCGGGCGTATACGGCTGGTCGGGTGGTACGCAGTTTGCGGGCAATGAGCAACCCGGCAAGGAACACGAGAGGTGCAACCAGCAAAAGGATGATGTTGGTGACGTCATCGGCGAAAGTCAGGAGTTCGATGTTGACGGCGATCAAGACCGCCACACCGAAGAGCAGGACCGCCGAGGCCACGCTGAGCGGAATCAGGAGGCGGTTGGTGACAGCAGCGGGATTGCGCCGCAGGTACAGGAAGGCTGCTACCGACACCAGACCCTGCAGGCCAACGATGCCGAAGATGCCCGGCGTATTGACCCAGATGAGCAGCTGCTTGTACGGATCCGCGCCAACTACCGTGCAGATCAGGATGACGACGGCGGCCAGGATGGTCTGGATCTGCCCGGCACGGTGCGGGGATTTGTACTTGGGGTGGGTCTTTGCCAAGAATGCGGGCAGCACCCCGTCTTTGGCCAACATGTACACGTACCGGTTGATGGCGTTGTGGAAGGCCAACTGCGAAGCGTAAACGCTGGTGACGATCAGGACATACATCACCACCTCTGCCCAAGGACCCACATAGTGGTTGATGGTGGCGAAGAACATTCCGTCCGAGAGCTCTCCAGCGGCTGCGACCACATTGCCGTCACCGTAAGCCTGAACCACGGTCCATACGATGAAGGCGTAGAAGAGCGACATGAAACCCACGGCAACATAGGTGGCGCGCGGAACGGACCGGTCCGGATTCCGTGCTTCGCGACGGTAGAGGACCGTGGATTCAAATCCCATGAACGCGGCGAAACAGATGGCCAGGATGGCCAGGACGCCGGGAGTGAAGGCGTGCTCAGGGGAGAACGAGGCAAAGCTGATGCCGGCAGCGCCACCTTTGGCGAGAATACCCACGCCCATGACCGCCAGGATCGCGGTCTCGGCGACCAGCAGGACCCCCAGGACTTTGGCTCCGACGTCAATGCCACGGTAGCCAAGGAACCACACTGCGGCGATAGCAACCAAGGCCACCACCGGCCACGGCACGTCCAAGCCAAACAAAGTATGGAGCATGGCCTGCGTCTGGACCGCGAACAGTCCGTAGACACCTATCTGGAGGCAGTTATAGGAGACGATGGCAACGATTGCAGCTGCTAAGCCCACCGTCTTCCCCATCGCCAACGCGATGTAGGTATAGAAGCCACCGGCCGCTTTGACGTGCTTGGTGATGGCCATGAAGGAAATAGCGAAAATCAAAAGCACTGCACCGGCTATGACGTAGCCCATGGGGGCGCCGATGCCCCCGATGCCGATGGCGACAGGGGCTACGCCCGCCATCACCGTCAGCGGTGCAGCTGCGGAAATCACCAAGAAGGCAATGCCACCTGTTCCAATGGCATTCCGTTTGAGCCCAGTGGCCGCTTCGGCCGTGGGTGGCCGGGTTTCGAGATCTGACATGGTGGTCCTCGGGGTCAGGAAGGGGGAGGGAAGCCAGACGTAAGCGAAAGGCTTTCGTTTATCGTAAGGCTTTGTGATGCACTGCACAAGGCTCCGCCGGTAAGTTCTGGCTAGAGTCGTAACTACGCCGTTGATAGGAGAACCAAAATGGCACGCCCTCGCGTCCCGTTGATTTCCGTAGATGCCTTAGTCACCGCCGCCTTGGAGTTGGTGGACGAATCAGGGGACTTCAGCCTGCCCAAGCTGGCCAAACGCATCGGGGTGAGCCAATCCTCGATCTACAACCACGTCAGCGGCCGCGAGGAAATCCTGGAACTGATGCGGGGCCGGATCATTTCGGAAAGCCCGTACGACCTCGACGCCGCGGACGGCTGGGAAGCTGCGTTGGGCTCGATCGTCCGCAGCTACCGTGATGCGTTTGCCAGGCATCCCCGTTTGGCGCCGTTAATGGTCCTCCAGACTGTCCAGGACAGCCAAGTCCTGGCACTGTACGAGGACCTCGCAAAGGTCCTGGAGCAGGCTGGATTTCGCGGCAAGGACGTGGTTTCTGCGATCTCCACTGTGGACAGTTTCGCGCTCGGCTTCGCCCTTGACCTGGCAGCGCCCGACGTCGTATGGGCGCCTCCGGCGGACGGGTATCCCGCCCTGACCGGCGCCTTGGCCCAAGGAGCTTCGCCTGAGGACCGTGGAGGAGCCGCTTTTGATTTCGGCCTGGAGATCCTGATGGCTGGCCTCCGCAGCCGACTCCAAGCGACGGTCCGGTGAGTTTCGCCACTACGTGGTGGGCCGCCGTCGTTCGCGGCTTCACGGAATCACAAACCACTGCGGTTCCGATGCCTGTGTTGGTGGGGATAGTGGCGGCCGCCGTCGCTCTCAGCGTTCCGGCCGCAACGTGGCGGTGGTTTGGGCTTTATGTAACGTTCGTCCACGAGCTTGGCCATGCTTATGCCGCGCTTATGACCGGGCGGTATGTTCACGGGCTCCGCATCGGACTGGACCACTCCGGCCGCCTCGTCAGCAGTGGGCGCAGTGCGTTCGGCGCGGCCTGGTCCGGGTTTTGGGGCTACCCCGCACCGGCAGTCGTGGGCCTGGGGCTGATAGCGTCATTTACGGCGGGGCGGGCAGGCGCGGCCATGTCCATAGGGGCGGTGCTCCTCCTGGTCTCACTGATCTTCCTCCGGAACATCACGGGGATCGCCGTGGCCCTCTGCAGTGCAGCTATTGCCCAAGCCCTTGTTCTTTTCGCCTCTCCCACTGCCGTCAATTATGTAGTTCTGGGGCTCGGAATCGCTCTAACAGTGGGGGGAGTCCGCGACCTCGTCAAACTCGTCGGCGTCCACACACGGCGTCGCCATCAATTGGCGTCCTCAGATGCCTACATCCTTGCCCGCACCACCGGCGCGCCCTCGCTCGTGTGGCTGGCGGGTTTCACGGCAGTAATCGGTGGAGCCGTGGCACTAAGCATCTGGCTACTGTGGGAAATGTTCCACCTGACGCAGTGACATTTGCTCCCACAGCCGGCACATCAGGTCGCCTGCCGAAGGAACGCGGCGACTGCGGGCGCTAGCGAGGCGCCTACCTCGGCGGCGGTGCGCTTCACGCCTTTGATGGCAAAGGAATGGTCGCCGTCCTCAACCCATTGGATGGTCGCCGTCGGGCCTACAGCGGCGACCACGCGTTCAAGGAGCTCCGTTGTGGCGAACGTGTCCCTGGTGCCTTGCAGGAAAAACATGGGCACGGTGAGCCCGTACAGTTGTTCATCCCGCAACTTCTCCGGCTTGCCGGGCGGGTGCAACGGGTAGCCGAGGTATACCAAACCCTTGGCATTCATGCCTTCCGCGACGGCCATGGAGGCCATCCTGCCACCAAAGGATTTCCCACCGGCCCACAGGGGCTGGTCGGGTACTATCGCCGCAACGTGCTCCATCACCGCCCGCCACGCGGCGACGGCAGCCGGGGGCCGGTCCGGGAAGCGACGCCCGGCCTCCCGGTAGGGAAAGTTGAATCGCACCGTAGCCACCCCCAAGCCGGCCACCGCCTGCGAGAAGCCGTCAAGGAATGGGTGATCCATCCCGGCGCCAGCGCCGTGTGCCAGCACCAAGGTGGTGAAAGGCTGGTCCGGGCGGAGGTGGATGGCGGAGACGGCTCCCTCGCCTACGGCAATCTTCAAGGATGTTTCCGTGGTCGGCATGTCTCCATCATGCTGCAATCGGGGACGCTGAAGCGGCGAATAACAGGTAAGCCGGCAGGGCCGGATCGAATATGCGACGCACCGGCGGCGGGGGATCAAGACGCAACAGGGTTTGGCGGGGTAGTTTGTGGCCATGGCAAGCGAAGCAACCACTGTCACCGTCCCAGGTCCCCACGGTCCCCGGGAGGTGCGGATTTCAAGCCCCAGCAGGGTGATGTGGCCCGAGGCAGGACTGACAAAGCTGGACCTCGCGAATTACCTGATCGACGTCGGTGAGGCTTTTGTCACGGCTAACGGAAACCGGCCCGTGAGCCTTCAGCGGTACTCAGGCAACATCGACGGTGAGATGTTCTTCTCCAAAAATCCGCCCAAGGGCGCGCCGGAGTACGTGCGCTCGGTGCCGGTGACCTACCCCAGCGCCCGGTCCCATCCGCAACTCGTCATCGACGAACCAGCGGCAGCGGTGTGGGCGGCGCAAATGAATACCGTGGTCTTCCACCCGTGGGCGTCGCGTGCGGACAATTCGGACAACCCCGACCAATTGCGGATAGACCTGGATCCCCAACCGGGAACAGACTTTGCCGACGCCATTCCGGCTGCCCTTGAACTCCGTAAGGTCTTGGCGGACGCCGGACTGACCGCGTTCATCAAGACTTCGGGCAACCGAGGGCTTCACGTCTATGCGCCCATCGATCCTGTCTTCGAATTCCTGGATGTGCGGCACGCCGTGATAGCAGCCGGACGGGAGCTGGAACGAAGAATGCCCGAGCAGGTGACTACTGCTTGGTGGAAAGAGGAGCGCGGCTCACGAATCTTCGTCGATTTCAACCAAGCCAACCGCGACCGGACCATCGCCGGCGCCTATAGTCCCCGGGCTGTGCCCCAAGCCCAAGTGTCCTGCCCCCTGACGTGGGAGGAACTAGGCAGCGCGGATCCGGCCAAATACACCATCAGGACTGTTCCTGAGCGCTTGAAGACGGTGGGAGACCCTTGGGCAGCCATGCATGATCACCCTGGCAAGATTGACGTATTGCTTGAGTGGTGGGAGCGCGACGTCGCTAACGGCCACGGCGAGATGCCTTTCCCGCCCGAATTCCCCAAGATGCCCGGAGAGCCAATGCGGGTCCAACCGAGCCGGGCCCGTAAGCCGGAGTAGGACTCATTCGAACCGGGAGGGGTCCCCGGTTCCGCGACGAACAACCTCTGCAACACCGCTTGAAAAGTCGATCACGGTGGTGGGCTCGGACCCGGTGTCCCCGGAATCGATCACGGCGTCCACCTCATTGTCCAACCGTTCCTTGATCTCCCATCCTTGGGTGAGGGGTTCCTCTTGGTCTGGAAGCAGCAAGGTGCTGGAGAGCAACGGTTCACCGAGTTCGGCCAAGAGTGCTTGGACCACCTTGTGGTCGGGGATTCTGACGCCCACGGTCTTCTTCTTGGGATGAAGGAGCCGCTTAGGCACTTCACGCGTTGCCGGGAGGATGAAGGTGTAGCTTCCCGGAGTGACGGCCTTGATGCTCCTGAAAACGTCATTGTCCAGCATGACAAATTGGCCCATCTGGGCGAAATCCTTGCAGACAAGGGTGAAGTGGTGTTTGTCGTCCAAGTTCCGGATGGTCCTGATGCGGTCAAGTGCCTCCCGGTTCCCGATCTGTGCTCCCAATGCGTAACAGGAGTCCGTGGGATACGCGATCAATCCGCCGTCCTGCAGCATCTTCACCACCTGGCCGATGGCTCGCGGTTGCGGATCTTCAGGATGCACATCAAAGAATCTGGCCATGGAAAAAGCGTACGGCAAAGCTAAGACAACACGTCCTTATTGGAGAATTTCGCGTAAGCCAACGCACCGCACACCGCGATGTAGCCACCCTGAAGCAGGAGGTTATCTCCGAACGACGCCCACGATATGGGCTGACGTAAAAGATCAGCGAAACCCACCCAGTGGTGGCTGAACAACCAGGGATGGAGCCAGTCCAGTTGCGGCAGCGTATCCAGGACCTGCGAGACCACTGCGAGTACGATCGTAGCCGCCATCGCACCCACGGGGACGTCCGTCATGGTGGAAATCAGTAAGCCGATTGCGGACAGCCCTACCAGGGACACAGTGGCGTACGCAGCTATCAGCAACGACCTCACAGCTGCCTCGCCAACGCTGACAGTTTCACCTGACAACAGGGTCACCGGCCCCACAGGAAAGAAGACGACGCCGGCCAAGGCACCTGCCGCCGCAACAGTCGCCGTCGCCGCACAGCAGAAGGCGACCGCGCCGGCGTATTTGACCAGGAGCAGCCGGGTCCTTCCGGTCGGCGCCAGCAGCAGGTAGCGAAGTGTTCCTATGCTGGCTTCACCGGCAAGGGTGTCACCGGCCACCACGCCAACGGTCAACGGCAGGAACAGGGGCACACAGACCACCAGCGCCGTGAGTGCGACGAAGAGTCCATTCTGGCTGATCCGGTCCAGGAACAGTGGGCCCCTTCCTGGCGCCGTCGGCCGCGACGAGAGCTTGACGGCGACGGCAATGAGGATGGGAACAGCCGCCAGCGCCGCCAGCATTGCCCACGTCCGTACCCTGCGGAAAAGTACCGATATCTCCGAGGCAAGGAGGACCCAAGCCGCTGATGCGCGTCCGGAGTTGGAGCCCGCCTCATTACTGCCTGCCGTATCGCCGTTTCCCTTGGCGCGGCCTCGCTCAACCCGCGACATCAAAACCCTCCCCGGTGAGGGACAGGAAACGGTCTTCCAAACTCGCGCTTTCCACTGAAAAGCCCCTGACTCGAACCCCATCAGCAACGAGGGCTGCAACCACTGTTTCGGGTTCACGTCCGTCCAAGCCCGTGGCAAGCACTGCATCGGCGGCAAGTGAAGGACCATCCCAGGGCTGGGGCACGAAGCCCAGACGCGTCAGCACGCCTTTGGCGCGGTCGACGTCGGGCGTGAGAACCCGGACGCGCGACTGTCCAGCAGATCGGAGCTCCTCCAATGGACCCTGCGCCACCAGGCGTCCAACGCTCATGACACCCACGTGCGTGCACATCTGCTCGACCTCGGCGAGCAGATGGCTGGAAACGAATACGGTGGTTCCACCAGCGGCCAACGAACGGATCAAGCCGCGCACCTCCCGGGTGCCTTGCGGATCGAGTCCGTTGGTTGGTTCGTCCAACACCAGCAAGCGGCGCGGCCGCAGGAGCGCATTGGCCAAGCCCAGCCGCTGCTTCATGCCCAAGGAGTATGCCCGAACCTTCTTCTTCGCCGCGTGGCTGAGGCCCACCTGGTCCAAGGCGTCGTGAATCCGCTGCTTTCGGGTTTCGGATGGGGCATGCGGGTCCGCCGAGTCAAGCCGCCGCAGGTTGTCAGCGCCCGTCAGAAAGGGATAAAAGCCCGGTCCCTCAACCAGCGCCCCGACGTCGGACAGCACCGACGCCAGCGCCGCTGGCATCTTCTTCCCGAGCACCCGAACGTCGCCGCTGTTGGCCGATGCAAGGCCCAGCAGGAGCCGGATGGTGGTTGTCTTTCCGGAACCGTTCGGGCCCAGGAAGCCGAATACGGAACCAGCGGGCACGGCTAGGTCGATGCCGTTGACGGCAATTCGTCCGCCGAAGCGCTTGGTCAGGCCCCGGGTTTCGATGGCCCACCTGTCGGGCAGGCCAACGCTGTCCTGGTGCGGAGATTGCCCGCCTTGCTGGGACCTGTCGCGCCAAGTTCCGCTCACTGGGCGGCAGCCGCCGACTGGAGTCGGTCCAACGGCACCATGCCTGCGAAGACGCGGCCGTCGTCAAGGATCAACACGTTGATCAAGGATGTGGTCAGCGCATGCCCACCCGGAACCGGTTGCATCACTTGGGCGTAGGTCGGATTGGTGGTGATCCCGGAAGGGATTGACCCCGCGGGCAGCGCAACGATTGCGCTCCAGCCTTGGCCCGTAACGGTGAGTTTGGGGTGGGGCAGTTCACCGCTGGGGCTCGGTGGGGCAGGGCTCGAAGGAGGCGTAGGTTTCGCCGGCAACGCCCTTTCCGTGATCGATGCGCCCTGCGGGGGAGTGAAGTCGAACAATCCCGCGTCGGGCGAGGAGAGTGACAAGTCTGTGTAGGCCAACGTGTACGCGGGATCAGTTTGCGCCTTGGCCTTGACCTCCACTGCCAATGGAAGCCCTGTCTCAGAATCGATGTCGATTCCCACCGAGTCAACCAAGGTGTCTGCACTTCCCGGCGCCAGGTTCAGACGGTATGCGCTGCGACCGGCGACTGTGGAAGTCGGCCCAACAGTCATGTGGGTGTCTGCCTTGATCGCCGCCAGGAAGTGGTTGGCCATGGTTCCGGGCGTGGGAACCGGGACCGGAGTCGGCTCCTGCGGTGTAGCCGACTCCGTACCGCCACTCACGTGGGTAGCACTGTTATCCGCTGAGTTGTAGAACCACACCTGATGCTGGTTGACCACCAGATCCCGCTCGGCGAGCGCGTCCATGATTTGTACCCGGGCTTTTGCCGGACCGTCCACATAGACACGGGCGGTGTGCGTCCCGGTCAAGAACTCCAGCGCCGAGGCCGCGCCCGGAACGGTACCGGCGCCCAGCGTCGGAACCGCCGGTAACCCGAGCCCTGCCGTTTGCTGCACTGTCCCGGATAAGGCACGTACCTGAGTGTGGGTCATCATGGACACAAGCTCATCCGGTGTTTTGGGCGGAAGCGAAACAGTGGCTCCCGCTCGGACTGAAGCAGTCATGACAGCGAGCATCAAGGCAAGCGGTATCAGAAGGGCCGTGAGCCACCGCCGCCTAGCCGGTCCCATTGCTACAGATCTTCCTGCAGGAATGCCATGTCACCAGAATACTCCCGTTGAACCCCGCGAACGCGGGATGAACAGCCGGAACCGGATCAGGCTGGCAGAAGCCGGCGCGCGAGCTCAACGGCCCCGCGGACGGGCAGTTGGTCCAGGATGCGGACCGACGACGGGTCGTCCAAGGAAACCTTCCGGGACACTGCTGCTGCCAACTCTTGATGGTTCACCAGGACGCGTCCAGCCATGACCAACGGCAAGTCGAGGCCAAGCTCGCCCAACACCTGACGGGCCAGGGCCGCCAGCGAATGGGCGGCCTCGGCTTGGATGCGCAACGCGGCCGGCTCGCCCTCGGAGGCAAGTTCGAGGACCAGGGGAGCCAGCCCGGCCCAATAGTCCGGTTCCCGTTTGGTGTAGAAAGAATCCATGAGCTGGAGGGCGTCCACGCTCGCCGTGGCTGCCATCAAAGCGCGCACCAGGGTGCCAGGTTCCAACCCGGCGTAGTGCTCCCGCAATGCCTCGCGAACGGCGTCGCGCACCACCGAGTATCCGCCTCCCTCATCGCCCAGCAAGTAGCCATAGCCGCCGCTGCGGGCTTCGCGCCCTTCGCGATTCCGGCCCCACGCGACGGAACCGGTCCCCGCCACAAGGACCACACCGGCTTCCAGCCCGGCAGCGGCGAGCACTATGCGCGTGTCGTGGACTACCTCGATCGCTGCACCGGGAAAGTGTTCTGTCAGCAACGCTGAGAGGACCGCCCTACTGGCGGGTGTATCGGCTCCAGCCGCCCCGGCGCACACCGCTTGGACGCCGTCGCCGACGCTTGCTGCGATGCGTCGCAGCACAGCGTCAACGCCTTGGTGCCCTACTGAGGAAAGGTTGGCGCTGCTCTCGGTGATTTCCAGGCCGTTGAGCCCGGCTTTTCCTGGCCCAGCGTCCGCCAGGACCGCATGGGTCTTGGATCCGCCGATGTGCAGGCCGAGCACCGTTTGCGGCTCGGCCGTTGCCTGGAACTGCTGTGTTTCCCCCACGAGGCGCCCCTTCACTGCGGATGATCTGTGGGGCCTGGCAGGCTCCCACGAGAGTAAGCATGGCACAAAAGCCCCTGAGCCCAAGCAGGCAACGGTCAAAGCAGAGTCGGGATGTCGCTGACCGAAATGATGTTGCGACGCCAGGCAGCAGTAGTGTTCCCGTTATGTCCACCGATGCACTGCAGGCGCTCACTCCCTATGACGTGAAGGCAGGGGAGTGACGTGGCGAATTCCTCATCGGGCGAGTCAGTCATCCGCCGCGTCGTTCGCTTGGTAGGGGCGTTTGACGATAGTCACCGGACCATGAGCGTCGCTGCGCTGGCACGCCGTTCCGGGTTGCCCCCCAGTACGACGTATCGCTTGGTCGATGAGCTCTTGGCTGAAGGGCTGCTGGAGCGGGAACCCCATTCCGAGGTCCGTATAGGGACCCGCCTGTGGGAGCTGGTATCGAGAAGTTCCAGGATGGTGGGGCTGAGGGAGGCCGCGCTGCCGTTCATGGAGGACGTTCAATCCGTGGTCCAGCACTCGACTACGCTCGGGATTTTGGATTCGGATGAAGTGCTCTACATTGAGCGCCTCGGTTCGAGGGATTCCATGGTGGACATCACCAAGGTGGCCGGGCGCCTGCCCATCCATGGAACCTCGTCGGGACTGGTTCTCCTGGCGTACTCGTCGGCCCCGTACCAGGACCGGTTTCTCGCACGCCGGTTGGAGAAGTTCACTGACGCCACGCTCACCGACCCCGACGAGCTGCGCAGGCACCTGGCGGGCATCCGCAGCCAGGGGTTTGCTTCCATGCCGGGTTTGATTGTTCCCGGGTCCAGTGGCATCGCGGTCCCGGTTTTTGGGCGCACCAATTCAGTGGTTGCCGCGCTCAGCGTCGTCGTTCCGCGGAACGAGGAAAATGCAGCCGCTCGCGTCCCTGTGTTGATGACAGCCGCTCGGGGAATTTCCCGGTCGTTGGGCTGGCGGGGCGAACTGAAGGGTGCCTTGCGCCAAAGCAACGGGAATTTCTAGTTCCCGTTCATCGGTAACGCCGCCTGTCGGGTCGGAGGCCGCTGGCAGAGTGGAGCGCAGCAGGGCAGCTCGCTCCGGACACCACCGGGAGGGCTCCGGAGGCTTCCATCCGTGATGCCCTGCACCCAGGCACCACGAGCGTCGCAATGATGCGGCAGGAGGAGTTGGCCATGCAGGCATCAGCACACTCAGAACCACAGGCAGAACCAAGTACACCAGCACTTGCACAGGAGGACGCACGAGGGCGTGTGGCCGGCAAGGTGGCCATCGTCACTGGGGGCCGGGGAGACTTGGGCAGCGCGACGGCGCGCTTGCTGGCGGCCCACGGCGCGGTAGTCGCGAGCCTCGACCGGGCCGGTACTCCACTCGCCTCGAGTCACCCGGGTATCACTGAATACGACGTTGACGTGACGGATGAATCAAACGTCGCCGCAGTAATCGCCCGCATCGGGGCAGAGCTTGGACCTCCGAACGTCCTGGTCAACGCGGCCGGCATCATCGGACCGGCCGGAGCGAGCCATACGGCAACGGTGGACGACTTCAATGTCATCTTCGATGTCAATGTCAAAGGTGTCTGGCTGATGACGAAGCACGTTGTTCCGGGCATGATTGTCAAGAAGTCCGGGAGCATCATCAATTTCTCGTCCATCCACGGTCTGACCGGTGGACGGAACGTCCCTCTGTACCATGCCACCAAGGGGGCCGTCCGCCTCCTGAGCAAATCCGATGCTGCCGCCTACGGCGTGCACGGCATCCGGGTCAACTCCATCCATCCCGGTTCCATGAACACCAGGATGAGCCGCCGCTCCGCCGAACAGTCCGACGTCGGCGCTGAAGCCTACTACCGGCAGCTGGTGGGCGGTAACCCCCTTCCCCGGCAGGGAGAGCCCGACGAGATTGCATACGGGGTTCTCTACCTCGCCTCCGATGAGTCCCGCTTCACCACCGGCTCGGAACTGGTCATTGACGGCGGATACACCGCAGTCTGAGCGCACTTCCCTGCTTTCCACCGGCATTCCAGATTCCACGAAAGGCTCCACCATGAAATTCCTGAACGGTACGCCGGCAGACAGCTACGACGTCGTCGTCCTAGGTTCCGGCGCGGGCGCGCTAACCGCAGCGGCCACAGCTGCACGCGGCGGGAAATCCGTCGTCGTGCTGGAAAAGAGCAGACTCCTGGGAGGCACCTCGGCAGTCTCAGGCGGCATGTTGTGGATAGCTGACAACCACCATGCCCGCGATGCGGGGCTGACTGACTCCAAAGAAGCGGCAGGGAGGTACGTCCGGGCAGTGGCCCGTGGGCGGAGCCGGGACGAGCTACTGGACGCCGCGCTGGATTACGGCGATGCAATGCTGCGCTTTACCGAAAACGAGTGCGGTCTCCGCTTTATTTTCCTGGACAACTTCCCGGATTACCGGCAAGACCTTGCCGGGTCAGTTGCAGGCGGCCGGACCGTGGAACCGGAACTGTTCAATATCCGCGACGCGCTCGGCGCGCTGGCCGATCACGTCCGTTCCGATGGCCGTGCGCCGTTCACCATGCAGGAATACGAGAATTGGGGAGCTTTCACCAAGTTCCCCTGGGAGGAACTCAACCGACGACAGGACGAAGGGCTCGTTGCCAAGGGCCACGCACTGGTATCCATGTTGCTTGCCAGCTTGGTCCATGATGGTGCGGCGCTGGCCGTGGATGCACGTGGCCAACGCCTGCTGGTGGACGGGGAAAGGGTGACGGGCGTCAAGCTGGAGTCGGGAGAGGTTTTCCATGCGAACGACGGCGTCGTCCTCGCCACTGGCGGCTTCGAGTGGGACAAGGAGTTGGCTGACTCCCTGTTGGCGTCCCGTCTCCATGCCGTGTGTTCACCGCCGTCGAACACCGGTGACGGGCTCAAAATGGCCCAGCGGATCGGGGCGCAGACCCGGGGAACCCGCGAAGCGTGGTGGGCTCCGATGGCTGTCACGGGAGACACGCGGGACGGTGAACCAGTTGGTACGTTGCTGCGGTTTGAGCGTCAGGGGCCGGGCTCGATCATGGTGAACCGGAACGGGCAACGCTTTGCAAACGAATCGCAGAACTACAACGACCTTGCGCGCTGCCTGCATTCGTGGGACTCACCCAACCACCGCGCCTTGAACACGCCAGCGCACGTGGTGTTCGACCACAGCTACCTGGAACGTTACGGAGTCCTCGCCCACCGGGCTGGCCAGCCGACTCCGGCGTACTTGATCGAGGCGCCCACCCTCAGTGAACTCGCCAACAGGATCGGTGTTCCGGCGCCGAATCTCGAGTCCACGGTGGCTCGGTTCAACGAATCCGCCGTCAAGGGCGAAGATCCAGAGTTCGGCCGGGGCCTCAGTGCGTATGACAAATATTGGGGTGATGACGATTGCCCGTGGCCGAATCCTTCCCTGGGTCCACTGCAGACAGGACCGTTTTATGCCCTGGAGGTGGTCAACGGCGCGTTCGGAAGCAATGGGGGCGTGGCCACGGACGGCCTTGCGCGCGTTATGGACGTGGATGGCCAACCGATTCCAGGCTTATTCGCAGCGGGCAACACCGCTGAGAACGCTTACGGTGCGGGCTATCCAGGTGCCGGTGCCACCTTGGGGCCCATTATGACCATGGGCTACCTGGCAGGCCGGACCATCGCGGGCCAACCAGCTGAGTATCACGCTGCTCCAGCCCCGGCGGAGGTGGGCGCGTGATACGGCACGCAGTGATGTTCAAGTTCTCGCCGGCCTTCCCCGCGGCGGACAAAGCCTTGTGGATCCGGGGCCTGGATGACTTGGCCGGCAACATTCCCGGGTTGCTGGAATTTGCCCACGGTGCAGATGTCCTCCAGACGGAACGTTCGTTCGATTACGCCATCGTTGCGGACTTCGAGAGCGTTGAGGACATTCTGGTCTACAACACACACCCGTTGCACGAGCCGCTGAAGAAGTACTCGTTTCCCAACTGCGAGAAGATCATCGCGGTGGATTTCCTCCTCTAGACTCCCGCCTGTCGCAATGGTCTTAGGGGCTGGCCGCAACCTCTGCAGCCAGCTCCAGGGTGGCTCGCACGAACTGCCGGCTTGGCTTGGAGTAGTCCTCCACGATGCGCGTGAAAAGCTCGACGCCCCGCACGCCGGGCCAGTCATCCGGGAGGAACGCCAACGGGAGCCCGGGGTCCAGATACGGGATGACCCGCCAGCGGTCAATGCACTGCACGTAGACAGCAAAAGCTTCGGCCGAGGGTTCCACATGGCCGCTCCGGGCTGCCCGCCCCGCAGCGTCGAGTTCCCGGATGAAGTCCTTGTGCAGCTCCGCCACGGCGTCCAAATCCCACCACGAGGACACGGCCTCCTTCAAGCTGCCGCCCACCAGCGGAGTCTCCGTGACGAAGATAGTTGCCATCTGCCGCAGCTGCAGGTCCTCAAGGATCTCTTCGACCTCGACGCGAAGGGAATCCGGGCAAATCCACAGCCCTGCCGCAACCGTTCCGCAGCCTATCCAGTGGAACCTGCGCCGCAACTGATGGCGCTTTTCCCGCTCGGTCTCGGGGATGGAAAACGAGATGAGGCACCACGGATCGGAGGGAGCCATGCTCCGTGGGTTGAAAATCCGCCGATCACCCCGGGAGAGCATTGCGCCGGCGCCGTCGGTGAGCATGAATCCGGGAATTCCGTCGCGCACCTCCTGGACCACCACGTCCTTCTTGCGCAAGCGGCCAAGCGCGGTCCTGGTCACCGTTCCGGAGGTCCCTAGTGCTTCCATGAGCGCAACGATGTCCTTGGCGGCCATCCATCCACCGGCGTCGCGCAGGTACAGCCCGATGATCGTGCGTAGAAGTGACGTGGTACTCCCGGGCCGGGAGTCCATGTCATCGAGGACTGCACTCACAGCTGGCTCACAAAAGCTCGGAGAGGGCACTGCGGATTGCTGCCACCCCTACTTCCACCTCTGCGTAACTGGTGCTCAAGGGTGAGAGGCCAATGCGCAGTCCATGTGGAGGACGGAAGTCGGGAATGACGCCCTTCTCCCACAGCGCAGCTGTGACGTCGGCAAAGAGCGGGTGGTCCACGGTGATGTGGGAGCCACGCTCGGCAGCATCCCGGGGGCTCACGATTTCGGCGCCCAGCGGAACCAGCTGTTCCTCGGCGAGCGCGATTGCGTATTCGGTCAGCTTGATGGACTTCTCCCGGACAGCCTCCATGCCCACGGAGGCGATGAGTTCCACCATGTCCTTGATGGGCTGCATGGCCAAGACCGGGGGAGTGCCTGTGATGAAGCGGCGGATGCCCTGAGCAGGGCGGTAGGCCTCGGTCATTCCGAACGGGTTATCAGCTCCCATCCAGCCCCAAATGGGCTGCTGGAGCTGTTCCTGGCGGGATGCGTTGACGTAGGCGAAGGCCGGGGAACCGGGACCGCCGTTGAGGTACTTGTAGGTGCAACCTACTGCCAGGTCGACGCCCCATGCATCGAGCTCCAGCGGCACCGAACCAACGGAGTGGCAGAGGTCCCACAGCATCAACGCACCGGCCTGGTGCACCTTGGCGGTGATTGCCGGCGCATCGGCGAGGAACCCTGAACGGTACGCAACGTGGCTGAGGACCACGACGGCGGTACGCTCGCCCAGCAGGCCGTCAAGGTCAGCCGGGCGGACACCGCTGGCAGGGTTCGCGGCGATCCATTTGATGCTCGCCCCGCGTTCCTTGGCAATTCCTTCGATGATGAACCGGTCCGTGGGGAAATTATCGCGGTCAATGATGATCTCGTCCCGGCCCGGTTGGGAATCTACCGCGGCGCGGATCATCTTGTAGAGCATCACGGAGGTGGAGTCACCCACTGTGACTTGGCCCGGGGAGGCTCCCAGCGTCACTTCACCGATGCGGTCGCCAACGGCGGTGGGCTCGTCCATCCATTGTTCGTCCCACCCACGGATCAGGCGGCTACCCCAGGCGTCGTGGACAAAGGCGGTGAGGTTTTCGGCCGTTACTTTAAGGGGCCTGCCAAGTGAATTTCCGTCGAGGTACGACGTGAGCTGTCCGGCGTCGGGCGCGTAAAAAGCGTCCCTCTGCGCGGCGAGGGGATCGGCGGCGTCCAGGTCGGCCGACGTCGGCCATTGGGTCTGGGGAGCGGTGGTCATGGTGTCTCCTGCTGCTGGTGTTGGTCCGAGGCCTTGGGTGCTGAGCGAAAATCAGCTTCCGATGAGCGTGCGTACGGCGTAGAGCTCGGGGAAAAAGGTCAGGTCGAGGGCGCGTTTGAGGAAGTCGACGCCCGAGGAGCCGCCCGTTCCTACCTTGAAGCCAATGGTTCTTTGGACCGTGCGGAGGTGGCGGAATCGCCAAGCTTGGAAGTTGTCTTCGATGTCCACGAGGTCTTCGCAGGCTTCGTACAGTCCCCAGGGGGTTTCGTCCGATTCGTAGATTTTCCGGAATACCGGGACGAGGTCCTCGCGAAAAGTCCAGGGTTCGCTGGTGTCCCGATCGAGGATGTCTTGGGGGATCTCGAAGCCGGCCCGGGCAAGTACTCCGAGGAACGCATCATAAAGCGTGGGTTCATCCAGCAGGGAGCTCAAAAGGGCATGTGCTTGGGGATCGCTTTCGAAGACACGCAGCATCGCCCTGTTCTTGTTGCCCAACAGGAACTCCACACCGCGGTACTGGTAGGACTGAAAGCCCGATGAACTGCCGAGGAAACCACGGAACTGCGAGTATTCGCGAGGCGTCAGGGTTCCCAGGACAGACCACTGTTCGGTCATGGTGCGCTGGATGGCTTTGACGCGCGCGATGCACTTCAGTGCTTTGCCGAGGTTGTCGACGTCGAAAAGCCTTCTCGCTTCCAGGAGTTCATGCAGGACCAGCTTGAGCCAGAGCTCACTGGTCTGGTGCTGAATGATGAACAGCAGTTCATCGTGGTGTTCCGGCTCGCTGAGTGGGTGCTGAGAGCTGAGCAGCCGGTCGAGGTCCAGATATCCGCCGTAGGACATCGCGTGCCTGAAATCAGTGCGCACGGTGTCCTCGATGGGACGGACATTCTGCTGTGACTGGTCTACGGGCTTTTCCATGATTCCAGAATATCACTTTCATGACGAACGTCAACAGATTGATGGGTTCCCCAATGGTGTAGCTCACTGGTGTACCGATTTTCCTGCCGATTCTCACGTAGTCTGGTGGGAGCCTGTGGGGGAGGGGGCGGTGGACATGGATGCAGGCATGAACTTTGACATAGAACCAGCGACACCAGGTTCCAAGGCACCCCGAGTGTCGATTTATCTGGACGTCGACGGCGTCGTGAATCCGTTTAGTCCCACCGGCGCCACTGACTGGAGTGGTGAATGGCGGAAAGTCGACGCCGGCGTCGTTGACGTCGCTTATGCGCCGGAAGTCGTCGCCGAACTTAACGAGCTCGCCCGCCACCCCGCTGCCCGCTTTGTTTGGTTGACCACGTGGGAGCAGCTTGCGCCGGGCATGCTCTGCCCGGCCATCGGCCTCAACGGACAGGACTGGCCCGTCCTCTCCAGTGACGGCTGGGACGGCTCCTCTGACTGGTGGAAGCTCGTGGCACTGCAAAAGGACCTGTCCGAGTCCGGGAGCGGACGCTTTATCTGGGTGGATGACCAGCTCGACCAGGAGCCCCAAGCTCGCTCCTGGGCAGAGGACCAGGGCGATCTTGCCCTCTGCCTCTCGCCGGATCCAAGCAAGGGCCTGACGCGCAAGGACATCGAAGCTTTGCGCAATTACTTGGAGCGGATGGGCTGAGATTATCGTCCTGTCATTCCCGTTGCCGGGCGCGTTTGTCCGCCCGGCTTTGTCCGCCCCGTCGATCCCACGTAGGATTCTTAAGGTTTCACGCCTGCGCCAGTGAAATCCGCAAGCCGCGTCCGATGAACAATCGCTGAACTATGCTGTGGAGGGCAGGTATGGGGAAGAGAAACTGCTGAACGTCGACTCTGCAGATTGGGCAACAGGTGGCAATCACCTTCATGGTCGCGCTGGTTATAGCGCTGGCCCTATTTTTTGACTTCACCAACGGCTTTCACGACACAGCTAATGCGATGGCCACGCCTATCGCTACGGGCGCCATCAAGCCCAAGACGGCCGTGGCGCTGGCGGCGGTGCTTAACCTCGTGGGTGCGTTCTTGTCCACAGAGGTGGCCAAGACAATTTCCGGCGGCTTGATCCGCGAAGGAACTGACGGCATCCACATCACTCCTGACATTATTTTTGCGGGACTTATGGGCGCCGTTCTCTGGAACATGATCACTTGGCTCAAAGGCTTGCCATCAAGTTCCTCGCATGCACTCTTTGGCGGCTTGATCGGCGCCGCCATCGTCGGCATCGGAATCCACTCCATCAACTTCGACACGGTATTGATCAAGGTCATCCTTCCTGCGCTCTTCGCGCCCCTGATCGCGGGCGGCGTGGCATATATCTGCACCCGGTTGGCCTACGCGCTGACCTCGCGGCACGATCCGGAGACCGGAGACAAACTGACGCAGAAGCGCGGCGGGTTCCGTACGGGCCAGATCTTCACTTCAAGCCTGGTGGCCCTCGCTCACGGAACCAACGACGCCCAGAAGACGATGGGCATCATCACTCTCGTGTTGATCTCCGCCGGCACACAATCGCCGGGTTCCGGACCCCAGCTCTGGGTTATCACTGCATGTGCACTCGCCATCGCCGTGGGCACCTATGCGGGCGGGTGGCGGATCATCCGGACCATGGGATCCGGCCTGACCGAAGTCAAGCCTGCCCAAGGCTTCTCCGCAGAGACCAGCACGGCGACGGCGATCCTCGCGTCCTCGCACCTTGGCTTCGCACTCTCCACTACCCAGGTCGCTTCCGGGTCCGTCATCGGATCGGGCCTCGGCCGCAAGGGAACCTCCGTCCGCTGGGGAACCGCGGGAAAGATCGCCCTGGGGTGGCTCTTCACCCTGCCCGCCTCAGCCATCGTTGGCGCCCTGACGGCCTTGCTGGTGAACATCGGCGTCGTAGGTGTTGTTATCGCCGCAGTGGTTGGCACGGCGGCTGTCGCGTACATGTTCATCGCCTCGCGGAAATCGCAGGTCGGCCACCATAACGCCGTCGAGGTCGACGAGGCCGGCCGCGCAGTGCGGTTCCGGAAAAAGAAGAAACCGGGCAAGAACAACCGGAGCGAAGGTGTGCAGCTATGAAGTGGATGGAAGTGCTGCAGGTAGCCGGGGTTACCCTGGTGGCCGCCGTGACGTTGGTGGTCCTCTACTCGCTGGGTGTCCGGCTGACGGCGATCGCCGCGGACGCGCAGCAAAAATCCCCGGTGCTGGCCCGCTCCCTTGCCTACGCCTGCTTTGCCGCCTGCGCAGTGGCCGTGCTTTATGGCATCTACCTGATCGTCCCGTACTTCGGGAAGTAGCTAGCATGGGCCTATGGCCATCTTTCAGTACTACGTTGCCTCCACTATCGACGGCTTCATTGCCTCGCCGGACGACGATCTTGGCTGGCTGCTGCAGTTCGACGGCGTCGACGGACTTGATGCCGGAATAGAGACGTTCATGGACGGTGTGGGATGCATCGTCATGGGCGGTAGTACATACCGGTGGCTGATGGCGCACCAACCGGACCCTTGGCCGTACCCGGATCACCCGTGTTGGGTGTTCACACGCCAAAAGCATGGGCCGCCCGCAGGGGCGGACGTGACCTTTGTGCAGGGCGATGTCGGGGACATCGCGCCTCGGCTCTTGTCCGACGCCGGGGAGAAGAACGTATGGCTGGTGGGCGGCGGCGACCTTGCTGCCCAGTTCGCGAAGGCGAAACTCCTGCATGAGTTGATCGTCACGGTGGTGCCCGTGGTCCTCGGCGCCGGTAAGCCCTTGCTGCCGCTGGACGGCCCCACGCCGCCCATGGAGTTGGTCTCGTCCAGGATCCTTGGCGGAGTGGCCGCCGAATTGCGCTACCGCTTGTCCTGAACGGTCACGTTGTCCCGAGCGGTCAAGTGGTCCTGCGGAACAACCTCAACCCCGATTGTCCCGGATCATGTTAGTGATTCGGGCCGTGGACAATCGGCGGCCTTGGTCATCGGTCATGACAACCTCGTGGGTGGTCAGCGTTCCGCCCAAATGGATGGCCGTGCACGTCCCCGTCACTGTTCCGCCCGCAACGGAGCGGTGGTGGGTGGCGCCTACCTCGATGCCCACTACGTGACGCCCTTCGCCTGCGTGTAGGGAAGCGGCGAAGGATCCCAAGGTTTCGGCGAGGACCACATGGGCCCCGCCATGCAGGATTCCGGCCACCTGGGTATTTCCTTCCACTGGCATTGTGGCCACGGTGCGTTCGGGGCTCATTTCAACAAACTTGATCCCCATCTTCACCACCAACGCACCCACCCCGTGGGCGGAAAGCCAACCGTGAAATTCTTCGGGCACCCCGGCGAGGTAGAGTTCCTGGGCGATGTGCTCGGGCGTGAAATTGTCCATCATGCCAACTAGGCTGGCACCTGTGAGTGAAACAACCAAACCGGACCACGTTCCCGCAGCCCCCGCTGCTGCCATTGCTACAGCCAACCCCTCGGTCTCCGCCCCCACGGAATCCCTCGGCGAGGGCCGGCCCCGGTTGCTGGTGCTGGACGGCCATTCCATGGCGTTCAGGGCTTTCTACGCACTTCCGGCGGAGAACTTTTCCACGGCCAGGGGGCAGTACACCAACGCGGTCCACGGTTTCACGTCAATGCTCATCAACTTGATCAAAGATCAGAAGCCCACCCACGTCGCCGTGGCCTTCGACGTTTCCGATGACACCACCTTCCGCAAGGCTGAATACAGCGAATATAAGGGTGGCCGCAACGCAACGCCGGCCGAGTTCCAAGGCCAGATCGCCCTCATCGCGAAGGTCATGGACGCTTGGGGCATTAAGACCATTGCCCTGCCCGGCTATGAAGCTGATGACGTCTTGGCCACTTTGGCCGCGCAAGGGGATGCTGCCGGTTTCGAGGTATTGCTGGTTTCCGGCGACAGGGACTCGTTCCAGCTCATCAATGAGAACGTCTTCGTTTTGTATCCCAAACAAGGCGTGAGCAACATTCCCAAGCTGGATGCTGCGGCCATCGAAGAGAAGTACTTCGTCAAGCCTTCTCTGTACTCCGACCTCGCAGCCCTCGTGGGTGAATCGGCTGACAACTTGCCCGGCGTTCCGGGCGTGGGGCCCAAGACGGCGGCAAAGTGGATCAATCTCTACGGGGGTTTGGAGGGAATCCTGGAAAACATGGACGCCATCGGCGGCAAGGTAGGGGGAGCCCTGAAGGAGAACCTGGAAAACGTCAAGCGCAACCGCAGGCTCAACCGACTACTCACAGACCTTGAACTGCCAGTGACCCTGGAAGATCTTTACCAGCCACGCCCGGACCGGCAAGCGATCGAGGAGCTTTTCGAAGAACTCGAATTCCGTACCCTCCGCGCACGGCTCTTCGACCTCTACGGTGATGACACAGCCGGTGAAGCACCTGACACCATCGCTGTTCCGGAGTTCTCTACGCTTTCGGACGCCGATGCCTTGGCGGACTTCTTCACGGCCGGTGCGGGCGTCCGCTCGGCGCTGGCGGTTCAGCTCCTTCCCGGCCGGATCGGTGACGACGCGACCGCGCTGGCGGTCGTTCGCGCGAACGGGGCCGGGCACATCGACCTCACAGGACTGGACGCCGCCGCTGAGTCGGTCTTGGCGCGATGGCTGCAGGACCCGGAGGAAGCAAAAGTCCTCCACGAATTCAAGTCTGCGCTCAAAGCCCTGCATAACCGCGGATTTGGGCTGGAAGGCGTCGTGGATGACACGTCGATCTCCGGCTACCTCATCCAGCCGGACCGCAGAAGCTACGACCTGGCCGAACTCGCCCAGGTCCACTTGAAAATCAGCGTGGCTTCAGCCTCGGCCCAGTCGGGGCAACTGGAACTCGATCTCTCCGGCGGCACTGACCTTGCCGCCGCCACCGCGCTCGTCCAGCAGGCCGCCGTCGTCCACGCACTCAGCAAGCACTTCGAGAAGGAACTGGCCGATATCAAGGCCGACGCCCTCCTGACCACGCTGGAATTGCCGGTGGCGCGCGTGTTGGCCCTCATGGAGCTCACAGGCATCTACGTGTCTCAGGAGCGGATGAACGAGCAACTCGCGGACCTCACCAAGGTGATCGAGAATGCCCAGGAACAGGCATTCGCGGCCATCGGGCATGAGGTCAACCTCGGTTCACCAAAGCAGCTGCAAACCGTCCTCTTCGAGGAATTGGGGCTGCCTAAGACCAAGAAAATCAAGTCCGGTTACACCACGGACGCAGCGTCCTTGAAGACCCTGCTGGAGAAGACCGGTCACGAATTCCTGGTCCAATTGATGGCCCACCGTGAGTCCTCCAAGTTGGCGCAAATGGTCGAAACGCTCAAGAAAGCCGTGGCCGATGATGCCCGGATCCACACCACATACGCCCAAAATATCGCTGCCACGGGTCGTATTTCTTCGAACAATCCCAACCTGCAGAACATCCCGGTGCGTAGCGAGGAAGGGCGCAGGGTCCGCGGCATCTTCATGGTCAGCGAGGGCTATGAGTGCTTGTTGTCGGCGGATTATTCACAGATTGAAATGCGCATCATGGCCCACCTCTCCGGTGATGAGGCCCTGATCCAGGCCTACCGCGACGGCGAGGACCTGCACCGTTTTGTGGGCTCACGCATTTTCAACGTGACTCCGGCCGAGGTAACCAGTGCCATGCGCTCCAAGGTCAAAGCCATGTCCTACGGGTTGGCGTACGGATTGACGTCCTTCGGCCTGTCCAAGCAGTTGGAGATCTCGGTGGACGAGGCCCGGACGCTCATGAAGGACTACTTCGACCGCTTCGGCGGCGTCCGGGATTATCTCCGCGGCGTGGTGGACCAGGCGCGCGTGGACGGGTTCACGGCTACCATCGAGGGCCGCCGTCGTTACCTGCCTGACTTGACCAGCACCAACCGCCAAGCGCGTGAGGCGGCCGAGCGCATCGCATTGAACTCACCAATCCAAGGCTCCGCGGCGGACATCATCAAGCGGGCCATGCTGGGAGTTGCCGCCGAACTGGCAGGGCAGGGATTGAAGTCCCGCATGTTGCTGCAGGTCCATGATGAACTCGTTCTCGAGGTGGCTCCCGGAGAGCGCGAAACAGTGGAGAAGCTTGTGGTGGAGCAGATGGGTGCCGCTGCCCAACTTTCGGTCCCGCTCGATGTCCAGATCGGCGTCGGTTCAAGCTGGTATGAAGCTGGCCACTAGAATCCTATGACCGTTTTCCGCCGGTCTGCCTCCGCGCGACAATAGGGGCTAAGGGCGCGCCGCCGCATGGTGGCGCGCCTTGCTGCTTCTGGCTAGGCTCGGGACGTGGCTGATCCCAAGGTAGAACTCATCTCGCACGTAACGCCGGATAACGTCCCTGTAGAGATTCCGGACCCATCCGTCCACGCCGAATACACTGTGCGGCAATTTAGGGCCGCTGGCCCGGACGGCCCCGGGTACCGCCGTTGCGCGGACTGGATGCATGCGGTCTCCCACGGATTCCACGAGCAGCGGCGCACCGATGACCATGTGGCCAGGGCTTTAGCCAGCTACAAGGTAGACGGCCGCGAATTTACCGGCGTCTACGTCAGCGGCAACGTTCCTCAACACGCCCTTGGTGCCGAGGTGCCGGTTGCCACGTACGCCACCATGCGCAAGAGCCTCAACGTTGGCTTCGGCCGGCTCGTGAAAGCCCACTTGGTAACTGCCGTGACGGTCCGGGGGACCCATCGCCGCAAAGGGATTCTCCGCGGACTGATCACGGCGGACCTTGAGGGCGCCAAGGATGAGGGTTTGGCCATCGCGGCGTTGACAGTGTCCGAGGGGTCCATTTATGGCAGGTTCGGGTTCGGCGTCGCCACGTTCGAACGCTCCATAGCGGTGGACACCGGCCCGCGTTTCCGGCTCAGGGGAGAGCCGACGGGTCGAATGGAAGTCTCCGATCCCGCTGCGCTGTTGGAGGTGGCACCTGAGGTATTCCGACGCCTCCACCAAGTGACCCCCGGGTCGGTGGACCGGCAGGAGTATTACCGGCTTACTGCTTCCGGCCAGCTCGGCGGCGACGGAAAGCCCGACGCCGGTATTCGCAGCGCCCTGCATTATGACGCTGCGGGAGCCGTGGACGGCTACGTTTCCTATCGCTTCAAGGGATGGGAGGCCAAGCCGTTCACCATGGAAATCGTGGACCTCATTGCCGCCACCGATGCGGCGTACGTGGACATTTGGCGCTTCCTCGGAAGCCTTGACCTCATAGACCAAGTGACGTGGACCGAAGCGCCCGTGGATGACCCGTTAACATGGGCGCTGGAAGATCCACGCTGTGTCGCCTCCTCCGACGTGCGCGACATGCTGTGGCTGAGGGTTCTTGATGTGAAGGCCGCCCTGGAGGCCAGGACACTTTCTGCGTCGGGAAGATTGGTGGTGGAGGTGACAGACGCGTTGGGTCTTGCCAGCGGCACCTGGGTAGTTGAGTCCGACGCCGGTGCTCCCGCCGTCGTGGAGGAAGCGTCGGGTCAGTCTCCGGAACTGACAATGGACGTAGCCGATCTTGCATCCATCTACGTGGGTGCGGTGTCGCCAGTTACCTTGGCAGCCGCGGGGCGGATCCAAGAACACAGTGCAGGCTCGGTTTTCCGGGCCCAGCAGCTGTTTGCCGTGGAGCGACCGTCACGGTGCGTCACGCACTTCTAACAGTCCAGTTTCCGTTCGCACTGCTTTTGACCCCGCTTTGCCAATGCGACTAGAATAAACGGGCGTGTACTACGTGCATGCATCCATTTGTATTAATCCACAAATCAGGATGACCCGGCGCTTTGCCGTGTTCTGCCGTCCGGACCCGGGCGGCAGCGGTTTGCCTGACCGACTTACTATCCACAACGGAGCCCCTACTACATGACCATCACCTCCACCGAGAAGCCCGGTACCCCCGTAGTCGCCATTAACGACATCGGTACCGCTGAGGACTTCCTCGCAGCTGTCGACGCGACCATCAAGTACTTCAACGACGGTGACCTCGTCGAAGGTACCGTCGTCAAGGTCGACCGCGACGAAGTTCTGCTCGACATCGGTTACAAGACCGAAGGTGTCATCCCTTCCCGCGAGCTTTCCATCAAGCACGATGTTGATCCCGGTGACGTTGTCGCCGTTGGCGATCAGGTCGAAGCTTTGGTTCTCACCAAGGAAGACAAAGAAGGCCGTCTGATCCTCTCCAAGAAGCGTGCTCAGTACGAGCGTGCCTGGGGCGACATCGAGAAGGTCAAGGAAGAAGACGGTGTCGTTACCGGTACCGTCATCGAGGTTGTCAAGGGTGGCCTCATCCTGGACATCGGCCTGCGCGGCTTCCTGCCCGCATCCCTCGTCGAGATGCGTCGTGTCCGCGACCTGGCTCCGTACATCGGTCAGCAGATCGAAGCCAAGATCATCGAGCTGGACAAGAACCGCAACAACGTTGTGCTGTCCCGCCGTGCATGGCTCGAGCAGACCCAGTCCGAGGTTCGCTCCACGTTCCTCAACAAGCTGGAAAAGGGCCAGGTTCGTCCCGGCGTCGTCTCCTCCATCGTCAACTTCGGTGCCTTCGTGGACCTGGGTGGCGTGGACGGCCTCGTTCACGTTTCCGAGCTGTCCTGGAAGCACATCGACCACCCGTCCGAGGTTGTCGAGGTTGGCCAGGAAGTCACCGTCGAGGTCCTCGAAGTGGATCTGGACCGCGAGCGTGTCTCCCTGTCGCTCAAGGCTACGCAGGAAGATCCGTGGCAGACCTTCGCCCGCACCCACGCCCTGGGCCAGGTCGTTCCGGGTAAGGTCACCAAGCTGGTTCCGTTCGGTGCGTTCGTTCGCGTCGAAGACGGCATCGAAGGCCTCGTGCACATCTCCGAGCTGGCAGTCCGCCACGTTGAGCTCGCCGAGCAGGTTGTCTCCGTTGGCGACGAACTGTTCGTCAAGGTCATCGACATCGACCTCGAGCGTCGCCGCATCTCCCTCTCCCTCAAGCAGGCTAACGAGGGCGTTGACGCTGACAGCACCGAGTTCGATCCCGCTCTGTACGGCATGGCCGCTGAGTACGACGAAGAGGGCAACTACAAGTACCCTGAGGGCTTCGACCCCGAGTCGAACGAATGGCTCGAAGGCTACGAGAACCAGCGTGCAGCTTGGGAGCAGCAGTACGCTGACGCCCAGACGCGCTGGGAAGCCCACAAGAAGCAGGTTGCCCAGCACGCTGCTGACGACGCTGCTGCTGCCACGTCCGGTGAGTCCGATTCCGGCACCACCAGCTACTCCTCGGAGCCGGCTGCTGCTGAGTCCAACACTGGCGGCGGCACCCTGGCATCTGACGAGGCGCTTGCCGCACTGCGTGAGAAGCTGACCGGCAACTAATTCCGCCCGCCCTCACGGGATGTGCTGAAAGCCGACAGAGGACCCTCGCCTTCGGGCGGGGGTCCTCTGCTTTAACCCGAGTCCGCGTCAAGGCAGGCCGTGCCTCCTCTACGGCAAACTGGGCCCGCGCTACCCAAGCATCAGCCGGGCCGTTACCTGGGTACCATTGCGGTGAAATTCGGCGCCGAGCGAGAGCAATAATGATTGAGCACCGGTATTTGACATACTGGTGGAGGCTTCCAGCACAGTGGCACCATACCCGGCTGCTTTCGCCACCACCTGCTGCGGGGCCTGGCCACCGAGACCTCGGTTTCGGAATGACCGCCCCAGCCAGATACCTGATTCGACGGCGTTGGGGCCGGTACGCTTCAATCGCACGGAGCCGGCAATTGTGCCATCGACTATGACAGCCCATGTCTTCTCTCGCGCCGGACCGTCGATTCGCGTCGCGGCGGAGTGATAAGCGGTGAACCACGCGATCCGCTCAGCATTCCACCCCGGCGCTTCACCCATCAGCGGCGTCACTTCATTGGCATCCGCATCAGCCTTTGCAAAGGCCAATAGCTGGTTCATCACGGAGCCATCCACGTCAATCAAAGTTAACATCGACCCACTCAGCTCCTTCGGGCTGGAGTTCGACCATGCCAGCAGTCAAGGACGAAACACGAGCGTGTGCGTCAGCAAGGTCCCGCGCGTCGTCGGGGAGGGCCACACGAAGGACCGCGTGGCTCGGAAGATACTCCGTTGGTGCCATCACCAAACCGGCGGCCCGCAGTTCATTTTCCAGGCGGCCGGCATCAGAATGGCGGATCTCCATGGCAGAGAGCCGCAACCGGCGGCGCCTCACCAGCGGCGCGAGATCCAAGGCGCTGGAAACTGACTCGGAGTACGCGCGAACAAGCCCGCCTGCGCCCAACAGGATGCCGCCGAAATAGCGCACCACGACGGCGGCAACGTCACTGAGGTGGCCGCCGTCGTTGGCTTCCTGGGTCCCACGGACGGCGGTTTCACGGCGAATGAGTGCCTCCAACATGGGCACGCCTGCGGTGCCGGAGGGCTCCCCGTCGTCGCTGGAGCGTTGGATCATCCGGTCAGGGCCTATGACGAATGCCGAGCAGTGATGCCGGGCGTCATGGAATTCGCGGCGCAGCTCGGCCACCAGGGAGCGGGCGCTTTCTTCAGTGGGGGAGCGCCGGAGGACCGTGATGAACCTGGAGCGACGGATATCCAGTTCGTGGCGGAAATCCGCGCCGGGAGCAAGAGTCGTGTAGCTGGTTGCCCGGCTCTCCTCCTCACTTTCCACCGCTTCAGTCTAGTGTTGAGGAGTGCTGAAGATCGGGCTTACGGGCGGTATCGCCTCAGGAAAATCGTTGGTGGCTTCCAGGTTGCAGGAACTTGGCGCGCTCCTTATCGACGCCGACCTCATTGCCCGCCGCGTGGTGGAGCGCGGAACTCCCGGACTGGAACGTGTGGTGGAGGCATTCGGCCCAAGCATCCTCACTGAGGACGGCGAGCTCGACAGGCCCAAACTGGGTGCCATCGTCTTCCGTGATCCAGCACAGCGTGAAGTGCTCAACGGCATCATCCACCCCCTCGTTCGCCAGAGCGCTGCCGCAACCATGGCCCAGGCAACCGAAAGTGACATCGTGGTTCAGGACATCCCATTGCTCGTGGAAACCGGGCAGGGCAGCAACTTCCACTTGGTGGTGGTGGTGGACGCACCTGAGGATGTCCGGGTTCAACGGATGGTGGAGTTGAGGGGGATGACACCGGAAGAAGCACATTCACGGATTGCCGCCCAGGCTACACGCCAAGAGCGCAACGAAGCTGCCGACGTCGTACTGGACAACTCGCGTGACCGGAACGATCTGCTGGCCGCGGTGGACGCGCTGTGGACGGATCGGCTCGTGCCCTTTGCCGAGAACATCAGCCGCGGCACCAGGGCCAGCAGGCAGGAGGGCCCGGTGATCGTCGAGTCGGAGGAGGGCTGGCCCCGTGCCGCCCGAAGGTTGGCAGGACGGATATTGGCCGCTGCGCCGGGAGACATCCTGGCCGTGGACCACATTGGCTCGACGGCGGTCCCGGGCTTGGCTGCGAAGGACGTCATCGACCTGCAAGTAACAGTCACAGACATGGCGACGGCGGATCACATCGCTCCGCTCGTGGCGGCGGCCGGATTCCCGAGGGTGCCAGCGGTGGACCGCGATACCCCGAAGCCCTCGGCACCTGACCCGGAACAGTGGCAGAAGCGCTTCCATGCCAATGCTGACCCCGGCAGGGCAGCCAATCTGCATGTTCGGGCGGCCGGGACGCCGGGTTGGCGATACGCTTTGTTGTTTCGCGATTGGCTGCTGGCTGAGCCCTACGCCGTCTCAGCGTATGAGGCGCATAAAAGGGACCTCGCGGACAAGCATGCCGGGGATTCCTCTACCGTTCCTTACGCTGATGCCAAGGAGCCGTGGTTTACGGAGGTGGCGTCGCCGCTCATGGATGAGTGGGCCGAACGCACGGGGTGGGAACCGCCGTCGTACTCCACTTCCGCTGAGCGCAAACGGAGCCAATAGCTGTCGGTGGGCAGGAGTAGATTGGATTCATGAGCCTCGCCCAGGAAATCAACCGTGTTGTCGCGCCCTTTGAAGTTGTCAGTGAGTACAAGCCCGCCGGCGATCAGCCTGCCGCGATTGCCGAACTGACCGAGCGGATCAACAACGGAGAGAAGGACGTCGTCCTCCTGGGTGCCACCGGTACGGGTAAGAGTGCCACCACGGCCTGGCTCATTGAACAGGTGCAACGACCCACCTTGGTCATGGTTCAAAACAAGACCCTGGCGGCTCAGCTGGCCAACGAATTCCGCGAATTGCTGCCCAATAACGCGGTGGAATACTTCGTGTCCTACTACGACTACTACCAGCCCGAAGCTTACGTCGCGCAAACGGACACGTTCATCGAGAAGGACTCCTCCATCAACGAGGAAGTGGAACGCCTCCGCCACTCCGCAACCAATGCCCTGTTGACGCGTCGCGACGTCATTGTGGTGGCCACCGTGTCCTGTATCTACGGTTTGGGAACCCCGGAAGAGTACATCGCCGGGATGGTCACCCTGCGCAAGGGTGCGGAAATGAACCGGGACGTGCTCCTGCGGAAGTTCGTCTCGATGCAGTACGCCCGCAATGACATGGACTTCCACCGCGGAACGTTCCGGGTCCGCGGCGACACCGTGGAGATCATCCCTATGTATGAGGAACTTGCCATCCGCATTGAGTTCTTCGGGGACGAGATCGAGAACATCCAAACCCTCCACCCCTTGACGGGCGAAGTGCTCCGCGATGAGGAAGAGATGTATGTTTTCCCGGCCTCGCACTATGTTGCCGGCCCCGAACGGATGGCCTGGGCCATCAAACGGATCGAGGACGAGCTGGCGGACCGATTGAAGGTCCTCGAGAGCCAGAACAAACTCGTGGAGGCTCAACGCTTACGGATGCGCACCACCTATGACCTCGAGATGATGCAGCAGATGGGTTTCTGCAACGGCATCGAGAACTATTCTTCGCATATTGATGGCCGTGGCCCGGGGACCGCCCCACACTGCCTTCTTGACTACTTCCCTGAGGACTTCCTCCTGGTGGTTGACGAGTCCCACGTGACCATCCCGCAGATCGGGGCCATGTACGAGGGCGATATGTCACGTAAGCGCAACTTGGTGGACTTTGGTTTCCGGCTCCCGTCGGCCATGGATAATCGCCCCCTGAAATGGGATGAATTCCTTGAACGGATCGGCCAGACCGTCTACCTCTCGGCGACTCCGGGAAAGTACGAGCTCGGAAAGGCGGACGGCTACGTCCAGCAGATTATCCGGCCCACGGGCTTGATTGATCCCGAGGTGGTGGTCAAGCCCACCAAGGGCCAAATCGACGACCTCCTGGGCGAGATCCGCACCCGCACCGAAAAGAATGAGCGGGTGTTGGTCACCACGTTGACCAAGAGAATGGCCGAGGACCTCACCGACTACCTGGTGGGGCATGGCGTGAAAGTGGAGTACCTGCACTCGGATGTGGACACATTGCGCCGGGTTGAGTTGCTTCGTGAGTTGCGCATGGGCGTCTTCGACGTGTTGGTCGGTATCAACCTCCTCCGGGAAGGCTTGGACTTGCCCGAGGTTTCCCTGGTGAGCATCCTCGACGCTGACAAGGAGGGCTTCCTCCGATCGTCAACGTCCTTGATCCAGACCATCGGCCGCGCGGCCCGCAACGTGTCCGGCCAGGTCCATATGTATGCCGACCGGATTACCGACTCGATGGCCCACGCCATCGAGGAGACCAACCGTCGTCGTGCCATCCAGGTCAAATACAACGCAGACCACGGCATCGACCCGCAGCCGTTGCGGAAGAAGATTGCCGACATCACGGATCAGCTGGCCAAGGAAGACGCCGACACCCAGGAATTGTTGAACAACAACCGTCTCGCCAAGGGGGCGAAGCGCGGCAAGTCAGCAGCCAAGGGTGCGGCCACTGTTCGCAAGGACGGGCTTGCCGCTGCGCCTGCCGAAGACCTGGTGGGACTGATCGAACAGCTGACGGAGCAGATGCACGGCGCCGCAGCGGAACTGCAATTCGAGGTTGCCGCCAGGATTCGGGACGAGGTTGGAGACCTCAAGCGAGAGCTACGGCAAATGCAGGCCGCCGGTCACGCCTAAGGTAAGCTTGAGCCGACGTAGGGGAGTATCCCAAGCGCTACGTCCGTCAACACGCAAGGCATGGATGCCTCGCCGGACTTAGTGGGTCGCCAGCGGTGCAGTCAACGCATCCAGCAGGCCGGAGAGACTTACACCGCTTTCCCGTACCCTGCGAAAGGCCCTGTAATGGAGCTCCCCGTCTGGTTCGAGATCGGCTCATTCGTCGTCCTCGGAATCATTTTGCTGATTGACCTTCTCCTGGTGCTCAAGCGCCCCCACGAACCTTCAATGAAGGAAGCCGGACTGTGGGTCGGTTTCTACGTTGCCTTGGCGATGATCTTCGCCGCTGCAATGTTCTACTTCACCGGCCCGGAATACGGCGGCCAGTTCATCGCCGGCTGGGTCACTGAGTACAGCCTGAGTATCGATAACCTGTTCGTCTTCATCATCATCATGGCGCGCTTCTCGGTGCCCCGGAAGTATCAGCAGGAAGTGTTGATGGTAGGCATCATCATCGCGCTGGTACTTCGCGGAATCTTTATAGCCTTGGGCGCTGTGGTCATTGTGCAGTTCAGCTGGATCTTCTACATCTTCGGAGCCTTCCTCTTGTGGACGGCCTGGAAGCAGGCGCGCGACACTGGCGAAGACGAGGAGGAGGGCGTTGAAAACCCGCTGATTGCCCGTCTCCGCCGCGTGTTGCCGATGTCCGAAAAGTTCGACGGCGGCAAGCTCCGGACCGTGGTTGGGGGCAAGAAGGTTTTCACGCCCATGCTGATCGTTTTTGTGACCATCGGCCTCACTGACCTGCTGTTCGCCGTCGACTCCATCCCGGCGATCTTTGGCCTCACTCAAAGCGCTTTCATCGTGTTCACGGCCAACATTTTCGCCCTGATGGGCTTGCGTCAGCTGTATTTCCTACTCGGCGGCCTAATGACGCGTCTCGTTTACCTCAAGCACGCCCTGTCAGTGATCTTGGCCTTCATCGGCGTCAAACTGGTCCTCCACGCGATGCATGTCAACGAGCTTCCGTTCATCAACGGAGGCCATCACATCGCGTGGGCACCTGAGATTCCGACGTATGTTTCCTTGGCGGTCATCATGGGCACCATCATCGTGGCCGTCATCGCCAGTTTGATGAGTCCAGCAGGCCGCCAGGCGGAGCTGGACGCGCGCCTGGAGGAGGATGCGAAGAAGAGTCACAGCCAAGCGGATTAGCCCGCAGGCAGCAGCGGCCGCGCACCAATGTGTGCACGGCCGCTGCTGGTCGGTCCTGGCTTATTCGGCCGACCGGACCAAGGCCAAGAGCCGCCCGAAGATACCCTCACCGTCTTCACCGATGCCGTCGTGGTGGAAGTCGCCGGTCACCCAGGGTTCCAGTCCATGGACGGCCGCTGCTGTTTCCATTGAAAGCGCATGATCCACATAGATGTCGTCTTTATAGACTGCCGCCGCAACCGGGACGGTGTTCGCGGCCAATTGACGACGGTCATACAGTGGGCCCCAGTCGTCCTTTTCGGCCAGCAGTGCAGCAACCTCGCGGAACGGAACCAAGGCTGGATCCTGCTCGAAGTACCACGGATACACCATCTCGCCGGTTAGCAGTGGTGACTCGGCGTCGGGCTGGAATTCCGCGAACTGCTCCAGCACCCGCCAGGCCGCCCACTTAGTGGCTTGGCCTTGCCCATAAATAGATTCGTGCAAAACGGCGTAGAGCGGATTTGCCGCCCGGCTGACCAGTCCCCGGACTTGCTCCAGAAATGCCTCAGACAGTCGAGGCCCGTCCGGGGTGGTGATGAAGGCATCCTCCAGCAGGTAATGCAATGCATCAACCCGGGCGTTGCCACCCAGGAATGAGCCCACCATTTGGAAGCGCTCGGGGGTCAACCGCTCGCCGCTGGCCAGGTATTCCGGGACGTCCCGAAGATGGCGCATGATGCGGTTGACCTCGTCACGGTCCTCGGGATACCAGGAAAAGTACTCGGAATTCCGCGCCGCTACCCTGCGAAAGGTTGCTTGGTACACACGGTCGGCAGCGCCGTGCAGGGGAGCAAGGCCGCCGGTGATGAGAACTTCCCGTAAACCGACGGGTGCGAAAGACAGATACGTTAGGGCGCAAAATCCGCCGAAGCTCTGCCCCAACACCGACCAAGGTGCCGAGCCCAGGGTGCGCCGGATGTGCTCGGCGTCCGCCACGATCGAGTCAGCACGAAAATGCGTCAGGTATTCCGCTTGGGCCGTGGCGTTCCCGCGCAGTCTTAGCGACTGGTACTCCACCGGCGTGGACAGGCCAGTTCCTCGCTGGTCCAGCATCAGGATACGGAACTCTTTGGCCGCGGCTTTCATCCAGCCGGACAGGGATGTAACCCTGTTCCCACGTCCGCCCGGGCCTCCCTGGAGAAACAACAACCACGGCAGGTTTTCGGCCTCTTCCGGAGTGTGCTTCGTGGATGAATATTCGCGCGCGAACACGGTGATGGTCTCGCCGTCGTTGTCCGGCCGCTCATCGCTGGCAGCTGTGTGCACCAACGGCACCGTGAAGTAGTGCTCTACCGTGCGGAGACCACGGAATTCGTGGCGGCCCCTGATCAGGTGACCTTCAACCACCTGCTCTTCGGTCAGTTGGCCTTCAGCCACGAGCGAGGGCCGCAGTGGACTGGGCCGCGGAGGTCTGGGCCGCGGAGGCGCCGTAGGATGCCAGCGCTTCACCGGTCAGCCGGAAAGTGGACCACTCATCCATGGAGTACGCGCCGAGGTTCTTGTAGAAGTTGATGGAAGGCTCGTTCCACTTAAGGACGCTCCATTCGACGCGTGCATAGCCGCGTTCGACGGCGGTGGCGGCCAAGTGCTGGAGCAGGGCCTTGCCGTGTCCTTCCCCTCGCGCATCCGGCTCCACATAGAGGTCCTCGAGGTAGATGCCGTGAACTCCCTCCCAGGTGGAGTAATTCAGGAACCACAGGGCGAAGCCCTGAACGGTCCCGGCAGAGTTCTCGGCCATGGTGGCATACACCCGGGGGTTCTCACCGAAAAGTGCGTCCGTGAGCATGGCCGGGGTGTTTTTTACCGCGTCCGGTTCCTTTTCATAGATCGCCAGATCATGGATCATGCGCAAGATCGCGGGGATGTCTTCAACGGTGGCAGGACGGATTACACTCATGCACCGAGCTTACTAGGGCAAGCCGAAGGGCAAGCCGGCCGCAACTCATCACCAAGCAAGCGCGGACGAACCGTAGCTGACCGGCGGTTTGGTAAAGGCGAGCTGGACGCCGTCGACAAGAAGGGGAGGCCCGACGAAGCGTAGACGGCCGTAGTGGCTATCCAGGAAGTGGTACTCCGGCTCCGGCATACTTTCAGCCGGGACGGGACGATCGGCCGCCGTCACGCGATAGAGTTCCTCGGCCGTACGCGCCAACGACATCCGAGCAGCGCTCCCCACCCCAGTGACAAGCCGTTCCCCCAACAGAGCCAGCACCGCAGCGGCCAAGCCGTAGCCCGTGGCGTGGTCGAGGGCTTGGACGGGCAGCGCTCCGGGCCTCCAGCCGCTTTGACCTTCCGTTCCGTACTGGGCCGCGATTCCGCAGGCTGCCTGCACCAGGCTGTCAAAACCACGGCGTCCGTCCCATGGGCCGCCACGGCCCCAGGCGCTCAATGTCGCAATCACCGTTCCGGGGTTCCGCGACATCAGGGAGTCCGGATCCAATCTGAAACGTTGCAACGCGCCGTCGCGATATCCGCTCACCACGACGTCGGCAGAGGCCGCAAGCGCCTGCACCCGTTCCACAACGCGATTGTCGCGGAAGTCAGCCACCGTGCTGCGCTTGTTGAATCCTGAATCAATGAACGCATCAGGCAGTTCGGGGATGGACGGGGGATCGATGCGGAGGACGTCTGCTCCCAATGCAGCAAGGACACGGGTAGCCGTGGGGCCGGCGATGACCCGGGTCAAGTCCAGGACTTTAAGGTGCGCCAGCGGTGTCATGGGGTCGGTTGACGGAAGCCACGACGACGGGCGATGTTCCCCGGATTTCGGTGGAGGGGTCAAACTGATCCAGGGCCCGGAGCGTGCCGCTTGGTACATCGGGCTCATGAGCCATTCGCCGCGTGTCCGCACAGCAGCGGCTACACCACCGGCCGCCACAATGGCATGCTCTGCATCCACCGCTGCCTGGGACAGCAGGGCGCGCACCACACCTTCAGGATCCGAAGCACCGAGTGCGGCCATTAGGGCGGCGGCGTGGTGCGGGTAATTGGCATGGAGCCGGATCCAGCCGTCCGAGGTTTGCCGGAATCCTGACATGGGTCCAAAGCTCTGTGACTCTCGCCCGTCAACTCGCAGGTGTGCCAGCGAATTAAAGGCAGCCGAGGCCGCTGCGGAAGAGACCGTGTACCTTTCCGCCGCGCCGGTTAGGGCGTTTAGTGCGGTTGCGGTGGCCTGCACGGCACCCAAGGCAAGACCTTCGACGTCGAGCGGTCCATCCCACCAGCGTCGCGGACCTACAACCGGCGCCGGCGGCTGCCCATCAAGGGCGGCCACCTGACGGAGACTGGCGGTGAGGTCCGGAACTGAAGCCACAGCTCTGGTCCTAGAGCCTGTTCACGTCCGTGACGCGCACTGCTGCCGTTCCGGTTTCATCGGAGGCAGCCAGGTCGATTTCCGCGGAGATTCCCCAGTCATGGTTGTGGGCCGGGTCGTCGAAGATTTGGCGGACTTTCCAGATGCCGGGTTCTTCGGTGATGATCAGGAGCCCGGGGCCCCGGGCATCGGGACCGGTGCCAATGTCGTCGTGTTCGTCGAAATAGTCGTCCAGGACTTCTTCCCAACGCTCGGCGTCCCAGCCGGACTCGGCATCCAGTTCACCCAGGGCGGCCGAATCCTCGTCAGCGAAGAGCTCCACCCTACGGAACATTTCGTTCCTGACCATCACCCGGAAAGCCCGGGCATTGGACGTCAGGGACGGCGGCAGCGGCGGCGGAGCATCGTGCGGAGTGGGGGTGAGGCCGGAAGTGAGCTCCTCCCATTCGTCCAACAGGCTGGAGTCCACTTGGCGCACCAGTTCACCCAACCACGCAATAAGGTCCTCAAGGTCCTCGCGGAGCAAGTCCTGGGGGACAGTCTGCCTGAGGGCGCGGTAGCCGTCAGCGAGGTATCGCAACACGATGCCCTCGGAGCGGGCCAAGCCGTAAAACTGGACAAACTCGCCGAAGTTCATGGCGCGCTCGTACATATCCCGGATGATCGATTTCGGTGCCAGCTCGAAGTCTCCCACCCAAGGCGCGGCTTTGCGGTAGACCTCGAACGCTTCGCCGAGTATCTCCGCCAAAGGCATAGGGTAGGTGACCTCGTCCAGCAGGGCCATGCGTTGGTCGTACTCCATGCCCTCGGCCTTCATTGCCGCCACGGCCTCGCCGCGTGCTTTCTTCTGCTGGGCCGAGAGAATCTGTCGCGGCTTCTCCAGCGTGGATTCAATGACCGAAACAACATCAAGGGCATACGACGGCGACTCCGGGTCCAGGAGCTCGAGCGCCGCCAAAGCGAAAGGCGAAAGGGGCTGGTTGAGGGCAAAGTTTGCTTGCAGGTGCACAGTCAGCCGCACAGACCGGCCCTCGGCGTCGCGCTCATCCTCCGGGATGCGTTCCACTACCCCCGCGGCCAGGAGTTCCCGGTAGATTCCCAGTGCCTTCTTCATCAGCTTCAACTGGGCCGGACGGCTTTCATGGTTCTCGGTGAGCAGGCGGCGCGCTGCGTGGAAGGGGTCTCCGGGCCGTTCCATGAGGTTCAGCAGCATGGCGTGGGAAACGGAGAAGCTGGAGGTGAGGGGATCCGGGACGGACTCCACCAGTCGCGTAAACGTAGGTTCGCCCCAGGACACAAAGCCCTCTGGCGGCTTCTTCTTGACCACTTGCCGGAGCTTCTTCTGGTCATCGCCGAACTTGGCAGTGGCCTTGGCCATGGCTTTGGTGTTTTCCACCACGTGCTCCGGCGCCTGCACCACCACCGTGCCCGCAGTGTCGTAACCCGCCCTGCCGGCACGACCGGCAATTTGGTGGAACTCACGGGAGTTGAGCACCCGGGTGCGTACGCCGTCGTACTTGCTCAATGCCGTGAGCAGCACGGTTCGGATGGGGACGTTGATGCCCACACCCAAAGTGTCGGTACCGCAAATCACTTTCAGGAGGCCGGCCTGTGCAAGCTGTTCCGCCAAGCGCCGGTACTTCGGCAGCATGCCGGCGTGATGCACGCCTATGCCGTGCCGGACCAGCCTGTTGAGGGTCTTGCCAAACCCGGCGGCGAAGCGGAAACCGGCGATCAGCTCGGCGATGCGGTCCTTTTCGTCCCGGCTGCACATGTTGATGCTCATCAGGTTCTGGGCGCGCTCGATCGCTTCGGCCTGACTGAAATGCACCACATAGACCGGAACCTGCTTGGTGGCGAGAAGTTCTTCCAACGTCTCGTGGACCGGGGTCAGGTGGTAGTAGTAATGGAGCGGAATGGGTCGTTCAGCTGAGCTGACAGTGGTGGTGGCGCGGCCCGTGAGCTCGGACAGTCCTGCTTCGAACCGGGATACGTCCCCGAGGGTGGCGGACATCAACAGGAATTGGGCCTGCGGCAGTTCCAGCAGCGGTACTTGCCACGCCCAGCCACGCTGCGGATCAGAGTAGAAATGGAATTCGTCCATGATCACAGCGCCCAATTCCGCTGCAGCGCCCTCGCGCAAGGCAATATTGGCCAGGATCTCGGCCGTGCAACAGATGATCGGCGCGTCTTGGTTCACCCCCGAGTCTCCCGTGATCATGCCAACGTTTTCCGCCCCAAAAATCTCGCAGAGGGCAAAGAACTTTTCCGACACCAATGCCTTGATCGGCGCGGTGTAGTAGCTGCGACGGCCCCGGGACATTGCTTCGAAGTGGGCGGCAATAGCTACCAGGGATTTACCCGAGCCGGTGGGGGTGGCGAGGATGACGTTGGCACCGGAAGCAAGCTCCATGATGGCCTCGTCCTGGGCAGGGTAAAGCTGCAGTCCCCGGCTTTCGGTCCATTCCACAAAACGCGTGTATATCTCGTCGGGCCCAAGGGATTCGGCATCGGCGGAACCGGGAAGCTGCTCAAGAAGTTTCATTGGTTTCCAGCTTAGTGCCCGCACGGTTTAGGCTCAGCCCAAGAGTGATGGGTGAGCGAGGGGGCTTTCGTGAAATGGGATCCGGCCGTTTACAGGCAGTTCGGCGATCATCGGGACCGGCCGTTCCATGACCTCCTTGCCCGGGTAGGGGCGGAGCGGCCGCACGCAGTGGTGGACCTCGGATGCGGAACCGGCCACCTGACTGCCACCCTGGCTGCGCGCTGGCCGGATGCCCGGATTGTTGGCGTGGATTCCTCGGAGGAGATGCTTACCAAGGCCCGCGCCGATGAGGCCGTGAACCGCTTCGTGGAGTTTCAACTGGGTGATATCTCTGAGTGGCAGCCCGATGCCGACACCGATGTGGTGGTGACCAACGCCGCGCTCCAGTGGGTACCGGGACACGAAAAGATGCTGGCGGACTGGTTGCAGGCGCTGAAGCCAGGCGCTTGGTTCGCCCTCCAGGTGCCGGGCAATTTCACCTCCCCATCGCATGTCTTGATGCGCCGGCTCGCCGAGTCCGCCCGGTGGCGAACGCGCTTGGGCGGGGTGCTGAGGCACGATGACGCTGTTGCCGCACCTTCGGAATACCTTGGCATCATGCTCGACGCCGGATGCGAGGCCGACGCTTGGGAAACCACTTACCAGCAACTGTTGCCCGGAGAGAACCCCGTCCTTGAATGGGTGCGGGGGACTGGGCTGCGGCCCGTCCTCGCTGCCTTGACGGGGGAGGAATCCGCAGAGTTCGAACAGGAATACTCAGAGCTGCTCCGGGATGCTTACCCGGCCACAGCGCACGGAACGGTTTTCCCGTTCCGGCGCATCTTCGCAGTGGCACGTAAGGGCTCATGAGCATGTCCGCTGGCAGATCCTTGTTCCAGACCGCCGTCTTGTTCCGGGCCGCCGTCGCTGGTCTAATTCTTGGCATGGATGAAGGTAGTTTCGTGCCGCCGCAGGGCGGGCCCGCGTCAAGGCTTGGCCGGGTCCCGCGATGAGCCCGGCGGACGATTTCCCGGGCACGTGGCGGCCAAACTCCAGCAGTGCAGTCGCCCTCTTTGACCAACTGAGGCTTCGCATTATCGAGCTGGTTGACTCCGGGGTGCTTGCCGTCGGCGCCAAACTGCCTCCGGTGCGGAACCTCGCCGGCGCGTTGGACGTGGCGCCGCATACGGTTGCCCGCGCCTATAAGGAATTGGAGGCTGCCGGCGTCGTCGCTACCCGGGGCCGCAATGGAACTATCGTGTGCCCGAGGGATGACCGTTGGGGCGCGCTGGCAAGTGTTGCCGCTGAATACGCTGCGGCGTCCAAAGCCCAAGGTGCCTCCTTTGCCGAAGCGGTCCAACTCCTGGCCGCGGCCTACGATGCGGACTGATCCCGGCCGATGCGGACCCGTACCCGCCAGTAGCGTGTGAGGAACGACATGGAAATTCGAAGAAGTTTTCGATTAGCATTGGTAGGTGCCCAAAGCCTTAGCTGACGATACAGCCCTCGAATCCCTCACCAGCGTTTCCGTTGTTGCCGAAACCAAGTCCTCCCGGCCGGACCTGTCCCGCCTGGTGGTCAAGGGTGCTCGGGAACACAACCTGCGCAATGTGGATCTGGATCTGCCCCGCGACGCCATGATCGTGTTTACGGGCCTCTCCGGTTCAGGTAAATCTTCCTTGGCGTTCGACACGATCTTTGCTGAAGGGCAGCGCCGGTACGTCGAATCCCTGTCCGCCTACGCGCGCCAGTTCCTGGGCCAGGTGGACAAACCGGATGTCGATTTCATCGAAGGCCTGTCGCCCGCTGTGTCGATCGACCAGAAGTCAACGAGCAAGAACCCCCGCTCCACGGTGGGAACCATCACGGAGATCTACGACTACATGCGGTTGCTCTGGGCCCGCGTCGGGCGCCCGCACTGCCCTGTGTGTGGCGAGCCGATCACCAAGCAAACTCCGCAGCAGATCGTCGACCAACTCCTGGAACTGGAGACGGGCACGCGTTTCCAGGTGCTGGCGCCCGTGGTTCGTGGGCGCAAGGGCGAATTCGTTGAGCTCTTCAAGGAGCTGACGGCCAAGGGGTACTCCCGCGCCCGCGTGGATGGGGAGCTTATCCAACTCAATGATGCTCCCAAGCTCGGAAAGCAGTTCAAGCACACCATCGAGGTTGTGGTGGACCGCTTGGTGGTCAAGGAGGGAATCAGCCAGCGGCTCACGGATTCCGTGGAAACGGCACTGGGCCTGGCAGAAGGCCGCGTCCTGGTTGAATTCGTTGATGTCGAGGCCGATGACCCGGCCCGTATCAGGGCCTTCTCGGAAAACCTGGCGTGCCCTAACGAACACCCGTTGGCCATTGACGAAATCGAGCCCCGCTCTTTCTCATTCAACAATCCCTTCGGTGCTTGTTCGGCGTGCAGTGGCATCGGGACCAAGCTGGAAGTGGACGAGGAACTTATTATCCCCAACCCCGAGCTTTCACTCGGGGAGGGCGCCATTGCGCCGTGGGCACTCGGAACAGCCACCACCGAATACTGGACCAGGCTCCTGGAGGGGCTGTCCCACGAGCTCGGCTTTTCCATGAAGACCCCGTGGGAGAAGCTCTCCAAGGATGTGCGGAATACGGTTCTTCACGGCAAGGACCACAAAGTTGTTGTCCAGTACAAGAACCGTTTTGGCCGCGAACGTAAATACAGCACCGGATTCGAAGGCGCCATCCAGTACGTGCACAGGAAGCACGGCGAAACCGATTCGGACTGGGCCCGGGACCGCTACGAAGAATACATGCGGCAGGTACCGTGCCCCGCATGCAACGGCGCGCGCCTCAACCCGGCGTCGTTGTCAGTGCTCATCAACGGCAAGTCCATCGCTGAGGTCGCAGCATTGCCTATGCGCGATTGTGCGGCCTTCCTGGGAGGCTTGACCCTTACGGACAGGGAAGCCCAGATTGCCAACCAAGTCCTGAAGGAAATTCAAGCGCGGCTTACCTTCCTTCTCGACGTCGGTTTGGAGTACCTGAACCTTGAACGGGCATCGGGAACCTTGTCCGGCGGTGAGGCACAGCGCATCCGGTTGGCTACCCAGATCGGGTCTGGACTTGTGGGTGTCCTCTACGTCCTGGACGAACCGTCCATCGGGTTGCATCAGCGCGACAACCGTCGGTTGATCGAAACCTTGACCCGGCTCCGGGACCTCGGCAATACGCTGATTGTTGTCGAGCACGATGAAGACACCATCCACGAGGCGGACTGGATCGTAGACATCGGCCCCGGTGCGGGTGAGCACGGCGGTCAAGTAGTGCACTCAGGCACGTACAAGGACCTCCTGGCCAACACGGAGTCCCTGACGGGTGACTACCTGTCCGGCCGGCGTCGAATCGAGATTCCCGCCAAGCGCCGCAAATACGACAAAAAGCGTGAGTTGAAGGTGATCGGGGCCAAGGAGAACAACCTCGACAACGTTGATGCCACGTTCCCGCTGGGGCTCTTCACCGCCGTGACGGGAGTCAGCGGCTCCGGTAAGTCCACGCTGGTCAACGAAATCCTGTACAAGGTTCTCGCCAATAAACTTAACGGTGCCAAGCAGGTAGCGGGCCGCCACCGGAGCGTTGCCGGCCTCGAACATCTGGACAAGGTAGTGCACGTCGACCAAAGCCCCATTGGACGCACCCCACGGTCCAACCCGGCGACGTACACGGGAGTCTTTGACAACATCCGCAAGCTGTTCGCTGAGACCACAGAGGCGAAGGTCCGGGGTTACTTGCCCGGTCGCTTCTCCTTCAACGTCAAGGGCGGACGCTGTGAGGCCTGTTCGGGCGACGGGACGCTGAAGATCGAGATGAACTTCCTCCCCGATGTCTACGTCCCCTGCGAAGTGTGCCACGGGGCCCGGTACAACCGCGAGACCCTTGAGGTCCACTACAAGGGAAAGACCATTGCGGACGTCCTCAATATGCCCATCGAAGAAGGCGCTGAGTTCTTTGCAGCGTTCACTCCGATTGCCCGGCACTTGAAGACCTTGGTGGACGTGGGCCTGGGTTACGTACGGCTTGGGCAGCCCGCTACCACCCTCTCCGGCGGCGAGGCGCAGCGCGTCAAGCTTGCTGCGGAACTGCAGAAGCGCTCCAATGGCCGTAGCATCTACGTTTTGGACGAGCCCACAACCGGCCTGCACTTTGAGGACATCCGGAAGTTACTGATGGTTCTCCAGGGCTTGGTGGACAAGGGCAACACGGTCATCACCATTGAACACAACCTGGACGTGATCAAGTCCGCGGACTGGATCGTGGATCTGGGACCCAACGGCGGTTCAGGCGGCGGCAAAATCGTCGCCACGGGCACCCCGGAACAAGTAGCAAAGTCAGCAGATAGCCATACGGCTACGTTCTTGGCTGAAATTCTGGGATAGGGCAGAAACGCTTCGACCTGCTTTTTGCCAAAGGAATATCTGCGGAGACCGAAGTATTCCGGTAGCGGCATGCGAGTTTCAAGCATGCCGCTACTCGTGAGAAACTAAGCCGGTGACTCAAAAAATGGTGCCCGCAATATTCGATCTGGACGGCACCCTCGTCGATCCAGCCGGCGGTATTACGGGGGGAATAGCGGCGGCCCTCGAAGAGATGGGCCTACCGGTTCCGCAGCAATCCGTTTTGAATTCCATGGTGGGGCCGAAGCTGAGCGATTCCTTGCTCCATCTGGCGAATGTGCCCGTCGAATTAGTGGATGAGATCATTGCGCGCTATCGGGTCCACTACAGGCAGTACGGAATACCCCAAAGCACGCTGTACCCCGGGGTATACGACCTCCTTGAGTCCTTTGCACGCGCTGGACGTCCGGTGGCCGTAGCCACCCAAAAGCCACAAGCATTGGCCCGGCTCGTCCTGGAGCACCACGGAATTGCCCGCTTCTTCGTGACCATCCAAGGCGCCGCGGATGACGAGTCCGTGGCCGCCAATTCGGCGCCAGGCAAAGTCGAGATAGTTGCGGCAGCATTGGCGGGCCTCAACTCCCAAACAGCGGTGATGGTGGGGGACCGGCACCAGGACGTCGCCGGAGCGATGGCGAACGGCTTGGATTGCATCGGTGTGAGCTGGGGGTTCGCCCCCGATGGTGAACTTGCGGAAGCCGGCGCGGTCGCCGTCGCCAGCAATGCGTTGGAACTGCAGCGGGCCATCGAACAATTGGACGCTGTCAGGGTGGCGGCCTTGAGCGAGGTGCACAACGATGGCAGTCTTTGATGCGATTCGGTGGACCACCCGCGGCTTGGTCTCCTCCACCTGCCGTCCCACGGTCATCGGGCTGGAGAACGTCCCCCAAGAAGGTCCGTTTATCGTCGCACCCAACCACCTCTCGTTTTTGGACAGTGTGATCGTGCAGGCCCTGATGCCGCGCCCTGTTGCGTTCTTTGCCAAGGCCGAGTACTTCACCACCAAGGGCATCAAGGGCGCCGTTATGAAGTCCTTCTTCGAGGCGGTCGGGTCCATTCCCGTTGAACGTGGTGAGCAGGCCGCCAGCGTGCAGGCGTTGAAGACTCTCCTGGATATTTTGGAGTCCGGGAAAGGGATCGGCATCTACCCCGAGGGCACCAGGTCCCGCGACGGAATCCTTTACCGCGGGCGCACTGGAGTTGGTTGGCTCGCCCTGACTACGGGGGCGCCCGTTATTCCGGTAGGCCTTATCGGCACTGAGAAGCTCCAGCCTGCCGGGAAGAACGCCGTCCGCCCGCAGCACTTCACCATGAAGGTTGGCGAACCGCTGTACTTCGAGAAGACCGGTCCCGACCACTCGTTGCCTGCCAGGCGGGAAGTAACGGACAAGATCATGGACGCCATCGCCTCGCTCAGCGGACAGGATAGGTCCACGAGCTACAACCAGAGCAAAACGGTCGACTAATGCCCCTCGCTGGGGACTACTAGACTGGAACCGTGGCAGATCCAGCAAGTTACCGACCCCAAACGGGGGAAATTCCCACCACTCCAGGCGTTTACAGGTTCCGCGATCCCCACGGCCGGGTCATCTACGTGGGAAAGGCCAAGAACCTTCGGTCACGGCTGAACTCATACTTCGCCAACCCCGCCGGTCTCCTACCTAAGACCCACGCCATGGTCCACGCTGCCAGCAGTGTTGAGTGGACGGTGGTAGGCAGCGAACTCGAATCACTCCAGCTGGAATACACCTGGATCAAAGAATTCAAGCCCCGGTTCAACGTGGTTTTCCGGGATGACAAGACGTATCCGTACCTCGCCGTCACCATGGGGGAGAAGTTCCCTCGGGTACAGGTCATGCGCGGTGAGCGGAAGAAGGGCACCAAGTATTTCGGTCCCTATACCGCCGGAGCCATCCGCGAAACCATGGACACGCTGCTACGGGTATTCCCCGTCCGCAGCTGCAGTGCAGGGGTTTTCAAGCGGGCGAACGCCAGTGGACGCCCGTGCTTGCTGGGGTATATCGACAAATGCTCTGCTCCTTGCGTTGGCCGGGTAACTCCCGAAGAGCACCGCGACCTTGCGGAGGACTTTTGCTCATTCATGGGCGGTGAGGCCAAGCGCTTCATCAGCCGGCTGGAGAAGGACATGGCCGCGGCGGTAGCGGAGCTCGACTACGAACGCGCCGCCGGCCTCCGGGATGACATCATCGCCCTGCGAAAGGTCTTCGAACGGAACGCCGTGGTTCTTGCCGAGGACACGGACGCGGACATCTTCGCTTTGCACGAGGACGAACTTGAAGCCTCTGTCCAGGTTTTCCATGTCCGTGGCGGACGGGTGCGTGGCCAACGGGGCTGGGTGGTGGAGAAGGTGGAAGATGTCACGACGCCGGAACTCATCGAGCACTTGCTGCAGCAGGTATATGGGGAAGACAGCGAAGTCCAAGGCCGTCTCCCCCGGGAAGTGCTGGTGCCTGAAAACCCGAGCAATCATGAGGAATTAATGGAGTGGCTTGGCGGGTTGCGGGGCGCCAAAGTGGACATTCGGGTGCCCCAACGCGGGGATAAGGCCGCTTTGATGTCAACGGTCAGGGATAACGCCGAGCAGGCATTGAAATTGCACAAGACCCGCCGCGCCGGTGACATCACCGTGCGTTCGGTGGCTCTGCAGGAACTGCAGGAAGCGCTGGAGCTGCCTGTTCCGTTGTTGAGGATCGAGTGCTACGACATCTCGCACGTCCAAGGAACCAATGTGGTGGCATCCATGGTGGTGGTGGAGGACGGGCTGCCCAAAAAGTCGGATTACCGGAAGTTTTCCATCACAGGGCCAGCTGCTTCAGATGACACCGCGGCCATGCACGACGTACTGACGCGTCGGTTCAGGCACTACTTGACTGACAAGGCCGCACAAGTTCCGGTCGTCTCCGGCGAAATCGTGAATCCCACGCGCGCAGGCGCCAAGAGCGCTACGGAAGTTTCGACGTCGGACCCCTCCACGCCCGCGCCGAAGGCCAAGTTTGCCTATCCGCCCAACCTGGTTGTGGTGGACGGTGGCCAACCTCAGGTAAACGCCGCGGCCCGCGCCCTTGCCGAGCTGGGGATCGATGACGTGTATCTGGTGGGCCTCGCCAAACGGCTCGAAGAGGTCTGGCTGCCCAACAGCGATTTTCCCGTCATTTTGCCGCGGACGTCACAGGGACTGTACTTGCTCCAGCGCATCCGGGATGAAGCCCACCGCTTCGCCATCACGTTCCACCGGCAAAAGCGTGGCAAGGCCATGACTGTGTCGGCTTTGGACGGTGTGCCGGGGCTCGGCGAAGCGAAACGCAAAGCTTTGATTGCCGAATTTGGGTCCCTCAAGAAGATCAAAGCAGCGTCCGTTGCCGAGCTCACTTCCGCGAAAGGCATCGGGCCTACCTTGGCCGCTGCCGTCCTCGCGCACCTAGGATCCAGTAGCGAGGCCGACGACGTTGTTCCCGCGGTCAACATGACCACCGGCGAAATCCTCGAATCTTAGCTAGGGTAAGAACCTGGCCAGTGGAGACCACCGGCCAGGGCGTCATGCCATGTCAGAAGGCGGTACAAGCTGCAAACGATCACTTCCGATGAAACGGGGACAACTGATGGATGAGGCAACGGCCGGATTCGGTGCCGAGCAGGAGGACCTCACACCAGTGAAGCCGCCGGAGGCACAGCTTTTGGTTGTGACCGGGATGTCCGGGGCAGGACGAAGCACCGCCTCTGACGCCCTGGAGGACCATGGCTGGTACGTGGTGGACAACCTGCCCCCGCAGATGCTGGGGACCTTGGCAGAGATCGTTTCCCATGCGCCAAAGTCAATTCCCAAGCTCGCCGTCGTGGTCGACGTCCGGAGCAAGGATCTCTTCACCGATATCCAAACCGCGTTGGGCGCTTTGAGCGCCAGCGGAGTCTCCTTCCGCGTGCTGTTCCTCGACGCCAATGACGAAGTCCTGGTGCGCCGGTTCGAACAGGGGCGGCGGCCGCACCCGCTGCAGGGCGGAGGCCGGATTCTCGATGGCATCGGAGTGGAGCGCGAAGTCCTCCGCGAACTGCGCGAGCATGCGGACGTTGTCTTGGACACGTCGGACTTCAACGTCCATGGACTTGCCACGGCCATCACCGAGCTTTTCAGTGACACGGGGCCGGTGACGCTGCGGCTGAACGTCATGAGCTTCGGCTTCAAGTACGGCTTACCGGTGGATGCGAACTTTGTGGCGGACGCACGTTTTATCCCGAATCCGCACTGGGTTCCGCAGCTTCGTCCGCACACAGGGCTGGATGCCGATGTCAGCGCGTACGTTCTGGGTGCTGACGGTGTCCAGGAATTCGTGGACCGCTACGTGCAGGCGCTGGAGCCCGTCCTTGACGGCTACCGCCAGGAAAATAAGCATTACGCCACCTTGGCTGTCGGCTGTACGGGCGGCAAACACCGTTCCGTGGCCGTCGCCGTCGAACTGTCCAAACGGCTCGCCCAATTTCCGCGCGTGACGGTGACCACCGCGCACCGCGACCTGGGACGCGAGTAGTGGGTGTCCTGACCGGGCCGCTGCCGCTTATCCCTCCGAAGGGCGTGCCCGGCAGCCAGCAGAAGAAGAGTCCCTCGGTGGTCGCCTTGGGCGGTGGCCACGGACTGGCTGCCTCCTTGTCTGCCCTCCGGTTGTTGACTTCCGAATTGACGGCCATCGTCACAGTAGCGGACGACGGCGGCTCTTCGGGCCGCTTGCGGGACGAGTACGGCGTCCTCCCGCCGGGGGACCTGCGGATGGCGCTGAGTGCGCTCTGTGACGATACCGACTGGGGCCGCACGTGGCGGGACGTGATGCAGCACCGGTTCGACACAGGCTCGGCCAAGGGCGGATCGTTGGACCACCACGCGATGGGCAACTTGCTCATTGTTACGCTCTGGGAGCTCTTGGGCGATGCCGTGGCGGGCCTCAAGTGGGCAGGCGCCCTGTTGGGTGCGCGCGGTCAGGTTCTCCCGATGTCCAGCGTGCCCCTGACCATTGAGGGGCACGCCCGGGTGGACCTTGGCGACGGGCGGCACGAGCTTCAGCTGGTCCGGGGCCAAGCCAAGTGCGCGGTCGCCGGAAAGCTGGAGGACGTGCGGCTGCTTCCAGAGGACGCGCCTGCCTGCACCGAAGCTTTGACGGCCATCGAATTAGCGGACTGGGTGATCCTGGGCCCGGGTTCGTGGTACACGTCGGTGCTTCCGCACCTCCTCCTGCCCGAACTTCGGCAGGCACTCGGTGACACCGCGGCCAAGCGGTGCCTGACCATGAATCTCGACGTCGAAACCAAAGAGACATCCGGCATGACTGCGGCGGATCATTTGGACGTTTTACGCCGGTATGCACCGGAGTTCAGCGTCGACGTCGTCCTGGCTGATCCTGCTGCAATCCAGGATCTCAAGGCTTTCGAAAAGGCCGCCGGGATGATCGGTGCCGAGGTGGTGTTGGGTAGAGTAGGGGCGTCGAGGCGCCGCCCCGTCCATGATCCACTGCTGTTGGCAGCGGCGTACCACGATATTTTTGGGAACAGTTAGGAACACGCGATGGCACTTACTGCGTCGGTCAAGGACGAACTGTCCCGGCTGGACATAAAAAAATCCTCGGTCCGTAAGGCTGAGGTTTCGGCAATGCTGCGGTTTGCGGGCGGCTTGCATATCATTTCGGGGCGCATCGTGATCGAGGCCGAAGTTGACCTGGCTTCCACCGCCCGCCGCCTGCGGGCGGCCATCGCCGAGGTTTACGGCCACCAGAGCGAAATCATTGTTGTCTCAGGAGGCGGACTGCGGCGGGGTAGCCGCTACATGGTGCGGGTGGTGCGTGATGGCGAGGCCTTGGCACGCCAGACAGGACTGCTGGATGGACGCGGGCGACCGGTCCGCGGGCTGCCGTCCGTGGTGGTTAACGGTTCGGCGGCCGATGCGGAGGCCGTTTGGCGCGGTGCGTTCCTGGCGCACGGCTCCCTCACTGAACCAGGGCGTTCCTCCTCCCTGGAAGTCACGTGTCCTGGTCCTGAATCGGCTCTTGCTTTGGTAGGGGCTGCGCGACGGCTCGGCATCCAAGCCAAGGCACGGGAAGTGCGCGGCGTGGACCGCGTTGTGATCCGTGACGGGGACACGATCGCAACCCTCCTGACACGGATGGGCGCCCATGACGCGCTGATGGTCTGGGAAGAGCGTCGGATGCGGAAGGAGGTGCGGGCCACTGCCAACCGCCTTGCCAATTTCGACGACGCCAACTTGCGCCGCTCTGCCCAAGCGGCTGTTGCAGCGGGCGCCAGGGTGGACCGGGCCCTTGAGATTTTGGGCGACGACGTTCCGGACCATCTCAAGTACGCCGGAGAATTGCGGGTGGCCCACAAGCAGGCCAGTTTGGACGAATTGGGACGGCTCGCCGATCCGCCGATGACCAAGGACGCCATCGCCGGCCGGATCCGGAGGCTTTTGGCCATGGCAGACAAGAGAGCAATTGATCTTGGCATCCCCGGCACGGAGGCAAATGTGACTCCGGAAATGATGGACGAGTAGGCCCCACCCATAGAATCGGAGAGGTGCGGAGGAAATACTGCGACGCCGCGGTCGGTTGTCCCCGTTGGCGGCGGAGAAGGTTTCTTCCCCAGGGTTTCCTGCCGGTTAGCCGGTTGGATGAACACAACGAGAGTTACCAACCCGGACTTCGGTCCACAACATTGGAGGATTTCGTGACAGAGTACGTTCTGCCGGAACTTGGCTACGATTACGCAGCACTTGAGCCGAACATCTCGGCAAGGATCATGGAGCTGCACCACAGCAAGCACCACGCTGCCTACGTTGCAGGCGCCAACAATGCACTTGCCCAGCTCGCAGAAGCCCGCGACAAGGGTGACTTCGCGAACATCAACCGTCTGTCCAAGGACCTTGCATTCCACACCGGTGGACACATCAACCACACGGTCTTCTGGAACAACATCTCCCCGGACGGCGGGGACAAGCCGGAAGGCGAGCTCGCAGCTGCTATCGATGACGCCTTTGGCTCCTTCGACGCATTCCGCGCACAGTTCAGCGCTGCGGCGCTGGCGCTGCAGGGATCCGGCTGGGCCTTCCTGGCATACGAACCCATTGGCGGCAACCTGGTCATCGAGCAGCTTTACGATCAGCAGGGCAATGTTGCAGTGGGCACCACTCCGTTGCTCATGCTCGACATGTGGGAGCACGCCTTCTACCTGGACTACGTCAACGTCAAGGCAGACTACGTCAAGGCTTTCTGGAACATCGCCAACTGGGCCGACGTCGCCAAGCGCTTCGAGGCTGCCCGCACCAACGCCACGGGCCTCATCGTTCTGTAGCTGGTGAGGCCGCATTCACGCAGATGTAACAAAAGTCACTATTTGCGCGAATTTGGACCGAATGCTGAAAAGCCTGCCCCCGCAGTTGCGGGGGCAGGCTTGGTTAAACGTAAGATGGATCACGGAAGGCGGTTAGCCTTCAGCAATGTGGCTGGTCGCCCTCCGATCTGATAATCACCTCTGCCCAAAGACGTGCGGGGTCTGTTAGTTGGAAATTTTTATCCGACTCACTAGGCGTGCTTGCAAGAGCACCAAGGAGATTGACACATAGTGACCACCCGAATTGGTATCAACGGCTTCGGCCGCATCGGCCGCAACTACTTCCGCGCAGCGCTGGCCCAGGGCGCAGACCTTGAGATCGTCGCCGTCAACGACCTCACCAGCCCTGAGACCCTCGCCCACCTCCTCAAGTACGACTCCGTCGGTGGCCGCTTGGCCCAGACGGTGGAAGTTACGGACGGAAACCTGGTTGTAGACGGCAAGTCCATCAAGGTTCTCGCTGAGCGCGATCCCGCAAACCTCCCTTGGGGCGAACTGGGTGTGGATATCGTCATCGAGTCCACCGGCTTCTTCACCAAGGCCGCAGCTGCGCAGAAGCACATCGACGCCGGCGCCAAAAAGGTCCTGATCTCCGCCCCCGCCAGTGGTGAAGACATCACCATCGTCATGGGCGTGAACCACGAGCTCTACGACCCCGCAGCCCACCACATCATTTCCAACGCGTCCTGCACCACCAACTGCCTGGGCCCGCTGGCCAAGGTAGTCAACGACGCCTTTGGCATCGAGCGTGGCTTGATGACCACTATTCACGCTTACACCGCTGACCAGAACTTGCAGGACGGTCCCCACGGGGACCTCCGCCGCGCTCGCGCCGCAGCAATCAACATGGTTCCCACCTCCACCGGTGCCGCCAAGGCCATCGGCCTGGTTCTCCCGGAGCTCAAGGGCAAGCTGGACGGTTACGCCATCCGGGTACCGGTCCCGACCGGTTCGGCCACCGACCTCACGGTCACGGTGTCCCGCGAAGTTTCCGTTGAGGAAGTGAACGCTGCCCTCAAGGCAGCCTCGGAGTCGGAGCAGTTCGCCGGCATCCTGAGCTACACGGATGCACCGATCGTGTCCTCCGATATCGTTGGTGACCCCGCTTCCTCCATCTTCGACTCGGGCCTGACCAAGGTCATCGGCAACCAGGTCAAGGTCGTCTCCTGGTACGACAACGAGTGGGGTTACTCCAACCGCCTCGTAGACCTCACGGAGCTCGTCGCAGCCAAGCTGGGCTAGGGTAGACACATGACATCTCACACCCTCAACGAACTCATCGCTGAAGGTGTCCGCGGGCGGTACGTTCTGGTCAGAAGTGACCTGAACGTGCCGCTCGACGGCTCTACAGTGACCGATGATGGCCGCATCAAGGCGTCCCTCCCGGTCCTTAAGAAGCTCTCGGACGCCGGTGCCCGTGTGCTCGTAACCGCCCACCTCGGACGCCCCAAGGGCTCCCCTGAGGACAAGTACTCGCTGAAGCCCGCTGTGACCCGCCTCGCTGAACTCGCCGACTTCACGGTGCACCTCGCCGCGGACACTGTCGGAGAATCCGCCAAGGAACACGCCGCCCTCCTGCAGGATGGGGATGTGCTCGTCCTTGAGAACGTGCGCTTCGACCCCCGGGAAACAAGCAAGGACGACGCCGAGCGGGGCGCCTTCGCGGACGAACTCGTGGCCCTCACGGGAGACAACGGTGCATTCGTGGACGACGCATTCGGCGCCGTTCACCGCAAGCACGCCAGCGTCTACGACGTCGCGACCCGGTTGCCGTCCTACCAGGGCGACCTCGTGCACACCGAAGTGGAAGTCCTCAGGAAGCTCACCACCGACACCCAGCGTCCCTACGTTGTGGTTCTTGGTGGTTCCAAGGTCTCCGACAAGCTGGCCGTTATCGACAACCTCCTTGGCAAGGCCGACACCATTTTGGTGGGTGGCGGCATGCTGTTCACCTTCCTGGCCGCAGCAGGCCACAAGGTAGCAGGCAGCCTGCTGGAAGAAGATCAGATCCCGGTGGTCCAGGACTACCTCGACCGCGCCTCTGCCGCCGGAACGTCTTTCGTGATCCCGACGGATGTGGTTGTCGCCAGCGCCTTTTCCGCCAGCGCGGATCACGAGGTCGTCAAGGCCGATGCTATCGAGGACAGCGCCTTCGGCGCCTCGGGCATTGGCCTGGACATTGGTCCCGATTCCGCGTCCGCATTCGCGGCACAGATCGCCGGGGCTAGGACTGTGTTCTGGAACGGGCCCATGGGCGTGTTCGAGTTCGAGGCCTTCGCCAACGGTACGCGTGCCATTGCACAGGCCTTGACCGAGACGGAAGCCTTCACCGTTGTCGGCGGTGGTGACTCCGCCGCTGCCGTGAGGACCCTTGGCTTCGAAGATTCCCAATTCGGCCACATCTCAACAGGCGGTGGCGCCAGCTTGGAATACCTTGAAGGCAAGGAACTTCCCGGGCTCAGCGTCCTGGACCGCTAGCAATTCATTGGCCGGCAGGATGCCTTCGCGTCCTGCCGGCTGCGCACACCCCTCAAAACGCATTCATTGGAGCTCATGTGACTACCTCTGCCAACGGCGCATTTGTCCGTAAGCCGTTCATCGCCGGCAACTGGAAGATGAACATGGACCACGTCCAAGGCATCACGCTGCTGCAAAAGCTCGCCTGGACGTTGTCCGATGCCAAGCATGACTACAACCGCGTTGAAGTCGCCGTATTCCCTCCATTCACCGACCTCCGCGGGGTGCAGACCCTGGTGCAGGGAGATGAGCTGAACGTTGTTTACGGAGGCCAGGACCTTTCCCAGTTCGACTCGGGAGCCTATACGGGAGACATTTCGGGGCAGTTCCTGGGCAAGCTGGGTTGCTCCTACGTCCTCGTGGGCCACAGTGAGCGCCGCACCATCCACAACGAGACGGACGAGGTCCTGAACGCCAAGGTCAAAGCCGCGTTCCGCCACGACGTCGTCCCGGTCCTTTGTGTTGGGGAGGGGCTGGAAGTCCGCCAGGCCGGTACCCACGTAGAGCACACCTTGGCCCAGTTGCGTGCCGGCGTCGATGGCCTCACAGCCGAGCAGGCGTCGGAATTGGTGGTTGCCTACGAACCCGTATGGGCCATCGGAACCGGGGAAGTCGCGGGTCCCGAGGATGCACAGGAAATGTGCAACGCCCTCCGTGCCGAGCTCGCCAAGCTTTTCGATGAGAGCGTCGCTGCCAAGACCCGCCTGCTGTACGGCGGTTCCGTCAAGGCAAACAACGCGGCCGCAATCATGGCGGAAAGTGACGTGGATGGATTGCTTGTGGGTGGCGCCAGCCTTGACGCCGCTGAGTTTGCTAACATTGTCAGGTTCGAGAGCCACCTCGTCACGGACTAGTCCGGCTCCCGTTTTCCGCTTCTTCGAAAGGCCGTCGTGGACGTTCTTCAAGTCATTCTGCAGATCCTGCTGGGTATCACCAGCCTTCTGCTGACGCTGCTCATCCTCCTGCACAAGGGGCGTGGCGGCGGTTTGTCCGACATGTTCGGTGGCGGCATGAGTTCGGGGTTGAGTTCGTCCGGTGTGGCCGAGCGAAACCTGAATCGCTTCACCATCATCCTTGGTATCACGTGGGGTGTTGTGATCATCGGACTTGGTTTGATCATGCGCTTCTCCTCGGGCGGTACCTCGTAACCACTCGGGTCAGGGGAGGTTCCTTCGGGAGCCTCCCTTTTTTCATGCAGCAAATTGTTTAAACAACGACGCTCCAGCCCGACGCCATGAGCGTCGCGGCTGGAGCGTCGCATTTTGCTTAGGCGCCAGCCGGATCCTTGCGGACCAACTGCTGGGGGACACGGGACGCAGCATTCTCGTCGATGAGCCACAGGGTCCTTGTGCGACCCACGGGACCTGCTGCCGGAACCTGGACGGGGTTGGCGCCGGCAAGCGCCAAGCCAACAGCGCCGGCCTTGTCCTCCCCGGCAACGACCATCCAGATTTCCTGCGCGGTGTTGATGGCGGGGAGCGTCAGGGAAATGCGCGACGGCGGCGGCTTGGGTGAGTTCTCCACCCCGACAACCATCCGATTCTTCTCCCGGATGCCTGCCTGCTCCGGGAAGAGCGAGGCAACGTGCGCGTCCGGGCCTACACCGAGGAGCAGCACATCGAAGCGAGGGAGTTCGCTCGGGGCGTCCGGACGATTATCGGACATGTCCGCTGCATGCTCTGCTTCCGCTGCGGCCTTCAGGTCGGCAGCATATGCGGCAGCGGCCTCCTCCGCGGTCCCGAAATCATCTGTTGAACCGGGCTGGTGCACGCGGTCCGGGTCTACCTGCAGGTGCGCCAACAGCGCCTGATGGGCCTGGTAGGTGTTCCTGTCTTCACTGTCAGCGGCGACAAATCGTTCATCTCCCCACCAGAAATTGACCTTGGACCAATCCACCGCCGGTGCTGCCGGAGAGTCTGCTACAGCTTTGAGCGTGCCGATGCCGACGGTTCCGCCGGTGAGGACAACGGTCGCCTCCCCATGCTTGTCTTGGACATCCACCAGCTTGGTGATCAGCCGCGCGGCGATGGCGGCCATGAGGACCTTGGAGTCTGGGTGGATGCTTACTCTTGGCTCAGCGTGCACTGGTCTGGACTCTCCTCTGGCTGGTAAGTGGCAGTCCCATGGTAATCACTTCGCCGAAGACTTCGTCGGGGTCGAGCCTGCGGAGTTCTTCTGCGAGGCAGTCTTTGAGGCTGCGGCGTGGAAGGGTGATCCTTTGCGCGGGCTGTCCCGGCTGCGTCAGTTCCGCTACGGACAGGCCGGGGCGGAAGAGCTGCACGTCGCCGCTTGCACGGGTCAGGCGCACCCTCCGGATGCCGGTGCCGGCCGGGTCGGCCACGATGGTCACGGGGGCTTGTAGCGCCAAGCTAAGCCACGCTGCGAGCAGAAGCGTGCTGGGAGAGTCGGAGGCGCCCTCCACGGCGACGGCGGAGACGGGATCGCCGTCGACCTGGTCGAAGACGGCCGCGAGTTGCATCCGCCAGTTGGTCAGGCGGGTCCACGCGAGGTCGGTGTCTCCTGCCTTGTAGGTGGCCCGGATGTTCTCCAACGCCAGGCGTGGGTCGGGTTCGTTGGCGGAGTCGGTGATCCGGCGGTGTGCGATGCGTCCAATGGACGTCTCACAGGCGTTTTCCGGGGCGCCGTGAGGCCACCACGCAACGATCGGCGCGTCGGGCAGCAGCAAGGCAGAGACGAGTGATTCACTTTCGTGCGCCATATGTCCGTGGCCTCGCAACACGATGACTTCCGAGGCGCCCGCGTCCCCGCCTACCCGGATTTGTGCATCGAGGCGATCCGGACCTTCAGTACCGGCGTCGGCGAGCACGATGATCCGGCAGGGGTGCTCACGGCTGGCCTCATTGGCGGCCTCGATGGCTTCCTCTTCCAGCCCGGACTTGGTGACCACGACGAGTGTCAGGACACGGCCGAGGGCTATCACACCGCCCTGTTCACGCAAGGACTGGATCTTCTTGGAGATCTTGGAAGTGGTGGTGTCCGGTAGATCTACGATCATGGCCTTCTCCAGGTTCGTCCGTCGCGGGCCAGCAGGGCATCGGCCGAGGCCGGACCCCAACTGCCGGGTGCGTAGGGTTGTGGTTGTTCATCCAAGCCCGCCCAGTATTCCTCGAACGGATCGAGGATCTTCCAGGACAACTCCACTTCCTGATGCCGTGGAAACAGCGGGGGTTCTCCCAGGAGAACATCAAGGATGAGCCGTTCGTAGGCTTCCGGGCTGGATTCGGTGAAGGAATGGCCGTACCCGAAGTCCATGGTCACGTCGCGGACCTCCATCTGCGTACCCGGTACCTTGGAACCGAAGCGGATGGTGGCGCCCTCATCCGGCTGCACGCGGATGACCACAGCGTTCTGACCGAAGTCGTCTTCCCCGTGATCACGGAACAAGAGGTTAGGTGCGCGTTTGAACACCACGGCGATTTCGGTGACGCGGCGCCCCAGTCGCTTGCCGGCACGGAGGTAGAACGGGACGCCGTTCCAGCGGCGGGTGTTGATGTCCACGCGGATGGCCGCGTAGGTCTCCGTCTTGGAGTCGGCCGGGATTCCGTCCTCGTCCAAGTAGCCGAGGACTTTTTCGCCGCCCTGCCAACCTCCGGTGAACTGACCACGTGCTGAGTGCGTGGAGAGATCGTCCGGGAGCTTCACAGCTGCAAGGACCTTTTCCTTCTCGGCCCTCAGGTCATTGGCGTTGAAAGAGATGGGCTCTTCCATGGCCGTTAACGCCAGCAACTGCAGCAAGTGGTTCTGGATCACGTCACGTGCCGCGCCGACGCCGTCGTAATACCCTGCGCGGCCACCGGTGCCAATGTCCTCGGCCATGGTGATCTGGACGTGGTCAACGTAGTTGGCATTCCACAGTGGTTCGAACAGCTGGTTCGCGAAGCGCAGCGCCAGGATGTTCTGTACTGTTTCCTTGCCGAGGTAGTGGTCGATCCTGAACACGGCATCGGCCGGGAACACCGATTCGACGATGTCGTTCAGCTGCCGGGCGGACTCGAGGTCGTGCCCGAAGGGCTTCTCGATGACCACGCGGCGCCACTGCCCGGGCTTTCCTTCGGCCAGTCCGTGTTTGGAGAGCTGACGGCAGACTTGCTCGAACGCCTTGGGTGGGATGGACAGGTAGAAGCCATGGTTGCCCCGGGTTCCGCGGGTCTCGTCCAGCTCGTCCAGAACGTCGCCCAGGCGCTCGAAAGCGTCGTCGTCGTCGAACTCGCCTTGGACGAAGCGGATGCCTGAAGCAAGCTGCTCCCAGACGCCGTCGTCGAACTTTGTCCTGGCGTTGGCCTTGACGTTCTCTTTAACCTCGGCGGCGAAATCAGCGTTGTCCCAATCCCGCCTGCCAAACCCCACCAAAGCGAAGCTCGGAGGCAGCAGGCCGCGGTTGGCGAGGTCATACACCGCGGGCATCAGTTTCTTACGGGCAAGGTCCCCGGTGACTCCAAAGAACACCAAGGACGAAGGCCCCGCAATGCGGTTCAGGCGCCGGTCCCGCGGGTCCCGGAGGGGATTGCGTGGGGAAGTGTTCTTCCGGCCGTTTTCAGATTCTGGCATGTTTGGTTCTAAGCCTTAGCTTCCGATTTCACTGGCCTGGCCGGCCAGTGCAGCGACGACTTCCTGGAGTTGGGCCACGCCAGCGGCACGCTCAGTGAGGTGCAGCCGCAGGACGGGGCGGCCATGACCCTCCAGGACTTGGGCATCTCCTGATGCTTGGGCCGCAATGAGCTGCCCGAAGGTAAACGGACGCTCCGGGATCTCAAGATCCTTGGACGAGGCGGCGGTGACCTGCAGGAAGACGCCGATGGCGGGGCCCCCCTTGTGGAACTGCCCTGTGGAGTGGAGGAACCTGGGGCCCCAACCAAACGTCACCGGACGTCCCGTCACGGCCGCGAGTTCGTCGCGGATCCCGGCAAGCGGCGCGTGGGAAATACGGTCAAGGTAGGCCTGAACGCTGAGATAGCCGTCGGAGCCCAGTTGTGCAAGGAGCGCCTGCACTGCCTCGGACACCGTCGATGCGGAACCGAGCCAGTCATCTCCGCGAACTTCCACGGCACCATCGGTGAAGGCAGCCGGAGTCGGCTCGGGGCGTGCGTCGAGCAACCCGCGGGCGGCTACCTTGGCAGCCTCGACGTCGGGCTGATCGAACGGATTGATGGCCAGGAGGCGGCCGGCAACCGCGGTTGCGAATTCCCAGAGGAACATCTGCGACGCCAGTCCACCAGCGATCGCTACTTCATTCTCGCGAAGTTCGACGTCGGCTTCCGCGCCCACGAGTCGCACCACCAAGACATCCGAGGCACCGCCGAGGGCCTCAGGCGAGTCCGGACCGGCGACTACCGGGAGCAGGCCGGTGCCGAGCTTGCCCGTGGACTCAGCAATGAGCTGTTCTGCCCAATCAGCGAATCCAACGATTCCGGAGCCGTCCTCGGCAATGACGATCTTGTTGCGCAGCGGCGTGGTCCCGCCGAGTGCACTGCCCAAGGCGAGACCGATGTTGTCTGCTGAATCCTCGTTGAGGATCTCGGCAGCTTCCTCAGCCTCGTCGAGGAACGCCTGAATATCCACCCCGGCTAGTCCGCATGGCACGAGGCCGAATGCGGTGAGTGCCGAGAAGCGCCCGCCGACATGAGGGTCAGCGTTGAACACCGCACGGTAGCCGGCCTCGCGGGAGGCTTTGTCCAAGGGAGACCCTGGATCGGTGACAATGACGATCCGGCTCTTGGCATCGATCCCGGCGTCGTTGAACGCTTTCTCGAAGACCCGCCGCTGGGAGTCGGTTTCAACCGTGGAGCCGGACTTGGACGAAACGACAATGGCCGTTTCCGCCAATCGGTCAGCCAAAGCAGCACTGACCTGTTCAGGATCCGTGCTGTCCAGGACAGTCAGCTCGACGCCGGCGGTACCGGCAATGACCTCCGGAGCCAGTGAAGAGCCTCCCATGCCGCACAGGACAATGCGGGAGACCCCCTCGGCGCGGAGGGCATCACGAAGTTCCACGATTCCGTCAACCAAAGACTGGGACACGGTTGGAGCTTCCACCCAGCCGAGTCGAATTGCTGACTCGGATTCCGCGTCAGGACCCCACAGGGTGTGGTCCTTCGCAAAAATCCGGGTAGCAATCCTGTCTTCGACCAGGCCGTCGATGTGCTGCGCGATGGCCTGCTGGGCGGCACCGCTGGCGTCGTAGCTGATTGTGCTCATAGTGGGTTAGGAAGCCTTCCGTGCGTTGACCAGTGCACCTTCGACGTCGGCGAGGAGTTCCTTCCATGCGCCGACGAACTTATCGAGGCCCTCGGTCTCGAGCAGCTTGACGACGTCGTTGTAGGAGACGCCGAGCGCTTCGAGGGCATTGAGTGTCTCGTTGGCCTCATCATAGGTGCCGGTGACCGTATCACCGGTGACTTCGCCGTGATCGAACGTGGCGTCCAGGGTCTTTTCGGGCATGGTGTTGACAACGCCGGCAGCCACGAGCTGCGTCACGTAGAGGGTGTCCGGGTAGGCGGGGTCCTTCACTCCGGTGGAGGCCCACAGGGGGCGCTGGGGGAGGGCGCCGGCCTCGGCCAGTACCGCCCAACGCTCCGTGGAGAAGAGTTCCTCGTAGACCTGGTAGGCCAGGCGGGCGTTCGCCACGCCGGCTTTGCCCTTCAAAGCCTTGGCTTCATCAGTGCCGATAGCGTCCAGCCGCTTGTCGATTTCAGTATCGACGCGGGAGACGAAGAAGGATGCAACGGAGTGGATCTTGGCGAGGTCATGGCCGTTTTCCTTGGCCTGCTCGAGACCGGTCTGGAAAGCGTTGATAACCGCGCGGTAGCGCTCCAGGGAGAAGATCAGGGTCACGTTGACGCTGATGCCCTCGGCCAAGGTTGCGGTGATTGCTTCAAGGCCCTCAAGGGTGGCAGGGATCTTGATGTGGACGTTGTCCTTGTTAACCCGTGCGTGCAGCTTCTTGGCCTCGGTAATGGTTCCGGCCGTGTCCCACGCCAGGCGGGGGTCCACCTCAATGGACACGCGTCCATCGACGCCATTCGTGGCAGCCGCGACCGGGGCGAAAAGATCGCAGGCGTCAGCAACGTCCGTGGTGGTGATCTCAAAGATCGTGTCCTCAACGCTGGCACCAGCCGCAGCCTTTTTGGCGATCGTGTCGTCGTAGTCGGTGCCAGTGGTGATGGCTGCGTGGAAGATGGACGGGTTGGTTGTTACACCCACCACGTTCTTCTCATCGATGAGTTTCTGGAGTGTACCGGTGTCGAGGCGACCACGGGAGAGATCGTCAAGCCAGATCGAAACGCCGGCGTCGGAGAGCTTCTGTGTGGGAGTGGTAGTCATGTGTTTCTCCTTTTTGGGGGTCTCAGGCCGTCAAGCCGGAGAGGGAGTCTTTGGCAGCGGCAGCAACTGCGTCTGCGGTAATGCCGAATTCCTGGAAAAGCCGCTTGTAGTCAGCCGATGCACCGAAGTGCTCCAATGAAATGGAACGGCCTGCATCTCCAACGAATTCCTTCCAGCCCAGTGCCAGGCCGGCTTCGACCGAAACCCTGGCCTTCACAGCTGCCGGGAGCACCGACTCGCGGTAGGCCTCATCCTGCCTCTTGAACCATTCGACGCAGGGCATGGACACAACGCGTGTTGGGATGCCTTCAGCCTGGAGTGCCTCGCGGGCCTGGACAGCGAGCTGCACTTCCGAGCCGGTACCGATCAGGATGACCTCGGCCTGGACGGTTGCGCCGTCCTTCGAGGCTTCAGCAAGGACATAGCCGCCCTTCGCAACGCCTGCCGCGGTGCCGAAGCTGTCGCCGTCGGCAACGCCCTCGCCGCGTGCGTAGGTGGGGATGTTCTGGCGCGTGAGCACGATGCCGGCCGGGTTCTCGTGGTTCTCAAGCATGACCTTCCACGCTGCTGAGACCTCGTTCGCGTCACCAGGACGGACCACGTCCACGCCTGGAACGGCGCGCAGCGATGCAAGCTGCTCCACGGGCTGGTGGGTTGGTCCGTCTTCGCCCAAACCGATGGAGTCGTGTGTCCAGACGTACAAGGACGGTACACCCATCAGCGCGCCGAGGCGGATCGCCGGCCGCTGGTAATCGGAGAAGATCAGGAACGTACCGGAGAAAGCCCGGGTGCGGCCGTGAAGGGAGATGCCGTTCACGATTGCCGCAGCCGCGTGCTCGCGAATACCGAAGTGCAGAACGCGGCCGTAGGGGTTGCCCTTCCATGCGGCGGTGGACCGCGAGTCAGGGATGAACGACGGCGAGCCCTCGATAGTGGTGTTGTTGGACTCGGCGAGGTCAGCCGAACCGCCCCAGAGCTCGGGCAGCAACGGTGCGATGGCGTTGAGCACCTTGCCGGAGGCTACACGCGTGGAGACCTCCTTGCCTGCCTCGAAGACGGGCAGTGCTGCGTCGATACCGACGGGAAGCTTCTTGGCCTCCACACGCTCGAGCAACGAGGCACCGTCCGGGTTCGAGGACTGCCATGCTTCGAAGGACTCCTGCCAGGCCGCGCGGGCCTCGGCGCCGCGGTCCAAGACCTTCCGCGTGTGGGAAAGGACTTCGGGGTCCACATCGAAGGACTTCTCCGGGTCGAAGCCGAGGGCGGTCTTCAGTGCGGCGACTTCCTCGGCACCAAGGGCGGAGCCATGGATCTTGCCCGTGTTCTGCTTTTTGGGAGCCGGGTAGCCAATGATCGTGCGCAAGGAAATGATGGAGGGCTTGGTGGTCTCTGCCTTGGCCGCCTGCAATGCGGAGTAGAGCTCCTGGACGTCTTCGACATAATTGCCGGTCTTGGTCCAGTCCACGCGCTGGGTGTGCCAGCCATAGGCTTCGTAACGCTTGAGGACATCCTCGGTAAACGAGATATCGGTATCGTCCTCGATGGAGATGTGGTTCTCGTCGTAGACCACCACGAGGTTGCCCAGCTCCTGGTGCCCGGCCAGCGAGGAAGCCTCGGAGGTGATGCCCTCCTGCATGTCCCCGTCGGAAGCGATGACCCAGATTGTGTGGTCGAACGGCGACTCGCCAGCGGGAGCATCGGCGTCGAACAAACCACGTTGGCGGCGCTGGGAGTAGGCGAAGCCAACAGCCGTGGCCAGACCCTGGCCCAACGGGCCGGTGGTGATTTCCACGCCGGCGGTGTGCTTGTACTCCGGGTGGCCTGGGGTCAGCGAGCCCCACGTGCGGAGAGCTTCAAGGTCCTTCAGTTCCAAACCGTAACCGGAGAGGAACAACTGGATGTAAAGCGTGAGCGAGGTGTGGCCGGGGGAGAGGACAAAACGGTCCCGACCCAGCCAGTCCGGGTTCTTCGGGTCATGACGCATCAGCTTCTGGAACAGCAGGTATGCTGCCGGAGCCAAACTCATTGCCGTTCCGGGGTGGCCGTTACCGACCTTCTCCACGGCATCGGCGGCCAACACGCGAATGGTGTCAACAGCCTTCTGGTCCAGATCCGTCCATGACAGTTGTTGCTCTTCCAAATGTGGCACGAAAACCGAGCCCCTTTCTGTGCTGACGGCAAGTTGAGGACACGGCGCGCAGGAAGCTCAGGATGGCGCCCGCTGCAATGTTTCTACCAGCCGTTCACCATTGAAACGTTGATCTCTCATCCAGACGCACGGACATCCGAGAATACGGTTTCCCGGACAGTCGACGTGTGTGCTGATCTGCTCACAGCTTAGCCCCAAATAGGCCACGGCAGTCTGGAATCCCACGTACTGGACAGAAATTTGCCTTATATGAATCACGAGGCTGGCTCGCGGGAAGTGAAGTTTCGGAAACATTCACGGTTTTTCGCGGACATCGGTGCACCTGCAGCCACGGTATGATATCTGAAGGCCGCCAGCGGTTCATGCGCCCGCATTTCAGGGACTGCCGCTGTGAGAACCCCAGAGCATAGAACAGAGTGACTGCCGCTGTGAGCACAACCGATACGCCCCTTAACGCCTCCCCGGCCCGGGGAGGCATGGGAATGTCCCGCAAGTTCAAGGCGTATCTGGCTCTCACGAAACCGCGCGTCATCGAGCTGCTCCTGGTCAGCACCCTGCCCACCATGATTTTCGCCCAGCGCGGGTTCCCTTCCATCGGCCTGATCCTCGCGACGCTGGTCGGAGGTGCATTCGCCGCTGGAAGTGCCGGTGTTTTCAACTGCTACATTGACCGCGACATCGACAAACTGATGCACCGCACCGAGAAGCGCCCTCTCGTCACGGGTGAGGTCACCCCCCGGGAAGCGCTGGTGTTCGCTTGGGTCTTGGGGGCCGCATCGATCGCCATCTTGTGGTTCGGCGCCAATCCGCTGTCCGCATGGCTTGGGCTCGCTGCGATTGTTTTCTACGTGGTCATTTACACGATGATCCTCAAGCGCCGCACTGCCCAGAACATCGTGTGGGGCGGGGCCGCAGGTTGCTTCCCTGTTCTGATTGCGTGGGCCGCGGTGACCAACACCGTTCAGTGGCCGGCTTTCGTTCTGTTCATGGTCATCTTCCTGTGGACGCCCCCGCACTACTGGCCCTTGTCCATGCGTTACGGCGAGGACTACCGCAACGCCAACGTGCCTATGCTTGGGGCGATCGCCGGTGCCAAGGTGGTCTCGGTCCAGGTGGTCCTGTATGCATGGGCCATGGTTGCCTGCTCGCTGTTGTTGATCCCGGTGGGTGGCGCGGGGTGGGTGTACAGCATCGTGGCCGTCTTAGCCGGTGCATGGTTCCTGTACGAAAGCCACGCCTTGTACAAGAGGGCCCAAGGCGGCGACATGTCCAACAAGGGCGCCATGAAGGTTTTCCACGGCTCCATCAGCTACCTGACACTTCTGTTCATTGCCTTGGCGGTGGACCCGTTCATCGGGTTCCCTATCATCGGCGGCTAGCCACTCCAGCAGCTTTCCAGACAACGGCTCGACGCCGGTACTCAAGCGAGTTCCGGCGTCGAGCCTTTTCGTTCACTGACAACGAAACCCGCCCGTCTCAACCGCGAACCGCCAAGGCCACCTAGTCGGACTCCGACAGCACCTAATTCGAAGCCCGCAGCACAGCTGTCGGCATCGCAGCGACCGTGTCGTACAAGGTGGCTAAAGGTTGGTGGCCGGTGATTCCCGGGTACGCAACCCTCCTGGGCATCGGTGCGGGCCTGTTGCGCGGCACGTTGTCGGCGGCCTAGGCGGCGGTGGCGGCGTCCCGGCCGATCCCGCCCAGTTGATCCGCCGCTAGCGGCGCGGGCTATCCGTCGCGAGGTCAGCAGCGTTCGTGGACGCAATCATCAAGAGTGCAGCGCCCAGCATGTGGGTGCCCACGAGCAGGGCAGGAATCCCGTTGTAGTACTGGGTGAAGCCAATGACGGCCTGCAGGACCGTGACAGTGAGCAACAGGTAGGTCGCGGTGCGGAACGGGCCGGTGATCCTGCGCCGAAGCACGAGGTACACCGCGAAAAGGCTTCCTGCGGTAATGAGGTAGGCAGGAATCGCATGCAGATGCGAGACGAAGTCCCAGTCGAGGTCATTGCGGGGCGCATTGGCGTCCCCGGCATGCGGGCCGGCGCCAGTCACGATGACGCCGAGCATCACGGCGATGGCGGAACAAACAGCCACGGCCACCATGACCGGCCGCGCCGCACCGGGCAAATCAACGAGCAACCGGTTCTTGAACCGCCCCGTCCGGCCGTAGGCCCGATTGACCAGGAGCGTAGAGATGACCACCAGGGCCATCGACACCAGGAAGTGCAGGCCCACCACCCAAGGGTTGAGATTGGACAACACCGTAATCCCGCCGATGATCGCTTGGGCAGGGATGCTGGCCAAGAGCCCAAGGGCGAGGAGGAAAAGGTCCCGGCGCTCCTTGCGGAGCTTCCACAAGTACACCAACAGGAAGACGGCGACGGCGGCCAGCGCGAAGGTCAGTAGCCTGTTGCCGAATTCGATGAAGCCGTGAATGCCCATCTCAGGGGTGTTGACCAGGGAATTGTTGGTACAACGGGGCCAGGTAGGGCAGCCCAAGCCTGAGGACGTGAGGCGCACTGCCCCTCCTGTCACCACAAGCACGGTTTGTCCTATCAGTGACAGCAGGGCCAGGCGCCGGACGGCAGTATTGACTTCCGTGGGCAGTTTGGACGCTAGCCGCTGAACGGTTCTAGGGAATCGCGATGCCGTGGTCACAGTTTTCTCAATTCTGAAATCGTTAGTTCCACTTGAACCAGCGGATGGCTGCGGCGCCGGCGAGCACCGTCCACAGCAGCAGGGTGAGTACGGCGGACAGGGGTGCTGCGCCGGAGAGGAAGGAATCCCGGAGAGCCAGGCCCAACGCCCCGGACGGCAGGAAGTGGACAATGTCCTGCGTTAGGGGTGGAAGCCGCTCGGCGGGCACCACGATGCCGCCCAGTGCCCCTAAGAGAATCCACAGAAGGTTGGTGATCGCGAGTGTTGCCTCCGGCCTGACAGTTCCAGCAACGAGCAACCCCAGCGCGGTGAACGCGGCTGCGCCGAGCACCAACACGCACATACCTGGAAGCCAGCCGTCCAGGCGCGGGTGCCAGCCCAGCATGCCTGCAACAGTTCCCACGATCACAACCTGCAGGAAGAGCACCACGAGGACCGCAAGAATTTTGCCCGCAATGAGGCCGCCCCTGCCGAGTGGGGTGGTAGACAGGAAACGGAGGACGCCATAGCGCCGATCAAATCCGGTGGCGATGCCCTGTCCCGTGAAAGCTGTGGACATTGCGCAAAGCGCGAGGATTCCGGGAGTGGCGATGTCAACCCGTGAGGCACCCAGCCCGTCCAGCAGCGGCGTCACCGCAAGGCCTACCAGCGCCATCAGGGGCAGGACAATGGCCAGGATCAACTGCTCGCCATTGCGCAGCATGGCGACGGTTTCGTATCGGCCTTGCTGGAGGATTCTTTGCAGAAGTGAAGCGGGCCCGGCGTTTGGAGAAAGTAGCTTGCTCATCGGAGGTCCCTTCCGGAAATGTCCAGGAACACGTCTTCAAGGCTGCGGGCCTCAAGGCGCAGTGATGCGGGCATGATGTTCCGTTCGGCCAGCGATGCCATCAATGCCGCCAGGTCAGTTGGCGTCAGGACGCCCTTCAGCGAGTAGCTTCCCGGGCGGGACTCGGCCACCTCAAGGCCGGCCCTGAGTACTGTGGAGAAGTCCAGCCCGGCTACGGCGTCGAAATACAGCGTGCGATCGGTGACGCCCGTGTCTGCGGAGTGGTCGTGCTGCAGGAGCTCGGCCACCGTTCCCTCGGCAACGTTGTGTCCGCCGTCGATGATGTAGACATAATCGGCGAGGCGTTCGGCGTCGTCCATCAAATGGGTGGTGAGGACGATGCCCATGCCGGAGTCGCGAAGCTCGGCGATCAGGTCAAACACCATCTGCCGCGACTGCGGGTCCAGACCGGCGCTGGGTTCGTCGAGAAACAGGATCTCGGGATTTCCTACCAGGGCGGCGGCCAGGGCCAACCGCTGCTTCTGTCCACCGGAGAGCCGGCGGACGCTGGTTTTGCTGAATTGGGAGATGCCGAGCCGGTCAACCAAGGCATCGACGTCCATTGGGCGTTGGTACATTCCCGCCACGTGGCGCAGCAGGGGAATGGGACGGGCCGACGGCGGGAGGCCGCCGTCCTGGAGCATGACCCCAACTCGGGATCGGAGTTCAGCTCCAGCGGTGTCAGGATCGGCGCCAAGAAGGGAAATGGAACCGCCGGTCCGCTTTTGGACGCCTTGGGCGCATTCAAGCGTGGTGGTTTTGCCAGCACCGTTGGCTCCCAAAAGCGCTGTCACTTGGCCGCGCTCGGCCACCAAGGACAGCCCACTGACCACCCGCAGCATTTTGCCGTCAAGGGAAGCCAGGGGTCCAACATCCTTAATGAGTCCGTCAATGGTGAGGACAGGGGATTCGGGGGATCGCACCAAAGTATTCTACGCGAAGTAGTAGGGTCACATTGTGCGGACAGGCTCTGCACGGAGCAAGGTCAGTCTTGCCTTACTGGAGCTCGGAAACAAATTACGACATGATTGTGTTGTGTATTCCATGAGCAGTCCACTATCCATGCCCTCCAAGCGGCATGCTGCAGCACCGGAGGCAGCTGTGTCTTCGCCCGTGCTGCCGGACGCAGAAGAACGCACTAAAGACCGCGTCCTGAGTGCCGTGCTTGAAAATGGCCCCGTGAGCGCCGCTGAACTCGGAGATCTTCTCGGATTTACACCGGCCGCTGTCCGCCGTCACCTCGATCACCTTGAACGCAGCGGTGTCATCGAGGTCAAGCGAGTGGCCAGGGCGGGTTCGGGCGCCGGTCGGCCGGCCAGGCGATACGTACTCAGTTCCCGGGGACAGTCCAAACTCGGTGACGACTACCTGAACATTGCCAGCTCGGCCCTCAGGCGGCTGCAGGACATTGCCGGCACGGAAGCCGTCCGGGAGTACGCCGAAGAGCGGTTTGCTGAGCTGGAACAGCGCTACGCGCCGGAGGTGGAGGCTGCAGGGGAAGACATCACATCCCGCGCCAACGCGTTGTCCCAAGCGCTCAGCCGGGATGGCTACGTCGCCTCTGCCCACTCCATAGAGGCCAAAGCCCCGCTGCCCGCAGCATTGTCCAGCGTCCAGCTATGCCAGGGCCACTGTCCCATCCAGCAGCTGGCCGCTGAGTTTCCGGTGTTCTGCGACGCTGAGACAAAGGCGTTTTCCCGGCTGGTCGGAGTAGACGTCCGCCGGCTCTCCACGCTCGCCCAAGGCGGCCACGTGTGCACCACCCATATACCTACCGGGCGCTTGGCTGCCAGGGTGCCCCTCGGCACCGCCGTGCAGCCCAGCAGCCCGTACCAGGAATCCAACAACCAGCAAGAAAGGCCGTAATGACGGGTCAAATAGCTGAAGGAACAGCAGCGCAAGCGATTGCTGACGGCACCGTGATCTCGGAGATTCTGGAGAAGAATCCCGAGCTGCACGGTATCGGAAACTACGAGTACGGTTGGGCGGACAAGAACGACGTCGGGGCAAATGCCCGGCGTGGCCTCAACGAGGACGTCGTTCGTGACATCTCCTCGAAGAAGAGCGAGCCCGAGTGGATGCTCGATTTGCGCCTCAAGGGCCTGAAGTACTTTGACCGGAAGCCCATGCCCACGTGGGGCGCGGACCTTTCCGGCATTGATTTCGACAACATCAAGTACTTCGTGCGTTCCACCGAGAAGCAGGCAGCAACGTGGGAAGACCTGCCGGAGGACATCCGGAACACGTACGAGAAGCTTGGCATTCCGGAAGCTGAGCGCAGCCGCTTGGTCTCGGGTGTCGCAGCGCAGTACGAATCGGAGGTCGTGTACCACCAGATCCGCGAGGACCTCGAAGCCCAGGGCGTCATCTTCCTGGACACCGACACCGCTTTGAGGGAACACCCGGAGATCTTCCAGGAGTACTTCGGCACCATCATTCCGGTTGGTGACAACAAGTTCGCGTCCTTGAACACGGCCGTGTGGTCCGGCGGCTCGTTCGTGTACGTGCCCAAGGGTGTACACGTGGACATCCCGCTGCAGGCCTACTTCCGTATCAACACCGAGAACATGGGCCAGTTCGAACGTACGCTGATCATCGCCGATGAAGATTCCTACGTTCACTACATCGAGGGCTGCACGGCTCCGATCTACACCTCCGACTCCTTGCACTCGGCCGTTGTGGAAATCATTGTGAAGAAGGGCGCCCGCGTCCGCTACACCACCATCCAGAACTGGTCCACCAACGTGTACAACCTGGTGACCAAGCGCGCCATCTGCGAAGAGGGCGCCACCATGGAGTGGATCGATGGAAACATCGGTTCCAAGGTGACCATGAAGTACCCGGCCGTCTACCTGGTGGGAGAACACGCCAAGGGTGAGACCTTGTCCATCGCTTTCGCCGGTGAGGGCCAGCACCAGGACACGGGTTCAAAGATGGTGCACATCGCGCCGAACACCAAGAGCTCCATCATTTCCAAGTCAGTGGCCCGCGGCGGTGGCCGCGCGGCCTACCGTGGTTTGGTCCAGGTCCGCGAAGGCGCCAAGCACTCGGCCAACACCGTGCGCTGTGACGCCCTCCTGGTGGACACCATCTCCCGGTCGGACACATATCCCTACATCGATATCCGCGAGGATGACGTCGTCATGGGTCACGAGGCGACTGTTTCCCGCGTCAGTGAAGAGCAGCTCTTCTATCTGATGTCCCGCGGCATGCCTGAGGACGAGGCCATGGCCATGATCGTGCGCGGCTTCATCGAGCCGATCGCCCGTGAGCTTCCCATGGAATACGCCCTTGAGTTGAACCGCTTGATTGAATTGCAGATGGAAGGGTCCGTCGGTTAACAATGACTGATATCACTACTGAAAAGGCGCGCATCGGCGCCCCCTCAGCACAGCCGTTTATCAACGGCTTCACCGAGGAAGGCGAGAACCTTTCGCCCGTAAACACCGGAACGAACACCAGCACGACGTCGGAGCAGCCTTCGGCTGGCCCGCTCGCTGGCGCTTCCGCCAAGAGCCATTCGCACGGGGGCGGAGTCGGCGTACCCGATAGCTCCCGTGCGGGCCGCCTCACCTCCTACAAAGTGGCTGACTTCAAGCCGCTGAACGGCCTTGAGGAAGACTGGCGCTTCACACCGCTGAAGCGCTTGCGGGGCCTCCACACCGAGGTCCTCAACGGCGCAGCTCCGGCTGTCAGTGTCACGGCACCGGCCGGCGTCGTGGTTGAAACCGTTGGCCGGGATGACAAGCGGATCGGGCAGGCAGCGATCCCGGAGGACCGCGTTTCCGCTAACGCGTGGGAAAACTTCGCAGAAGCCACCGTGGTCACCATTCCGGCCGAGTTGCAGGCTGAGGGCGAGGTTACTGTCTTGGTGACCGGTACCCTCGAGTCGCCGGCCGCTCAGCACATTGTGATCGTGGCGGAGCGCTTCTCCAAGGCCGTCGTTGTCCTGGACCACCAGGGCACGGCTGTGCTTTCGCAGAACGTTGAAATCCTCGTCGAAGACGGTGCCGAACTCACGGTTGTTTCCTTGCAGGAATGGGCTGACAACGCCGTCCATGCATCGGCCCAGCAAGCCAAGATCGGCCGCGATGCCAAGTTCAAGCACATCGTGGTGAGCTTGGGTGGGGACCTTGTCCGCATCACGCCGTCCACCCGCTTTACTGCGCCGGGGGCCGACGTCGAAATGTTTGGCCTGTACTTCGCTGATGCAGGGCAGCACCTGGAGCAGCGGCTCTTCGTTGACCACGCGGTGGCCAACTGCAAGTCACGCGTTCTCTACAAGGGTGCCCTTCAAGGCCGCAACGCGCACACTGTGTGGGTAGGCGACGTCCTGATCCGCAAGGAAGCCGAAGGCACAGACACCTACGAGGCCAACCGGAACCTGGTGCTGACCGATGGCGCGCGCGCTGACTCGGTGCCCAACCTCGAAATCGAAACCGGTCTGATTGAGGGCGCGGGCCATGCCAGTGCCACCGGCCGGTTCGACGACGAGCACCTGTTCTACCTGATGGCCCGCGGCATTCCCGAAAAGGTTGCGCGACGTTTGGTGGTCCGTGGCTTCCTCAACGAAATCATCCAGCAGATCAAGGTTCCGGCCATCGAAGATCGCCTCACCGCAGCCGTAGAGCGCGAGCTCGCCGCGACGGACAACTGAAACAGTCAGGTATAAGGACAATGAGCGAAGAATCCAAGGGCGAGCTGGTATGCAACGCCAATGACATCCAGGTCAAGCAGGCGCTGCGAGTTCTCATCGGTGACTACCCCGTAGCGATCGTGAAGGACTCCATGGGTGAAATCCATGCGATCGCCGATACCTGCTCGCACGCGGACATCTCACTGTCCGAAGGTGAGGTTGAAGGCTGCGCCATCGAATGCTGGGGACACGGTTCACAGTTCGATCTGCGCAGCGGGCAACCCCTCCAGCTCCCTGCCTTTGACCCCGTCGCCGTTTTTGCCGTCACTCTTGATGGCGACGACGTCTATGTGGATGTCACCAACGTTGTGAACGGCGCCTCGGTAGATCACTACTGAGCGCCCAGTACCGCCAGACTTACGAACGGAAGAAAGAAGAGCATGTCTACTCTTGAAATCAAGGATCTGCACGTCAGCATCGAGACGGAGCAGGGCACCAAGGAAATCCTGAAGGGCGTCAGCCTGACCATCAGGACCGGCGAGACCCACGCCATCATGGGGCCCAACGGCTCCGGCAAGTCCACCTTGGCCTCCACCATCGCCGGACACCCCCGTTACAACGTCACCAGCGGAACCATCACGTTGGACGGCGAAGACGTCCTCGCGATGAGCGTCGACCAGCGCGCCCGCGCAGGCGTTTTCCTGGCCATGCAGTACCCGGTGGAAGTTCCCGGCGTCACCATGACCAACTTCCTGCGCACCGCCAAGACCGCCATCGACGGCGAAGCGCCTGCACTGCGTACCTGGACCAAGGATGTCAAAGCTGCCATGCAGCAGCTCCGCATTGACGCCGACTTTGCCCAGCGCAACGTCAACGAAGGCTTCTCCGGTGGCGAGAAGAAGCGTGTTGAGATCCTTCAGCTCGAGCTCTTCAAGCCCAAGTTCGCCATCCTCGATGAGACCGACTCCGGCCTCGACGTCGACGCACTCAAGGTCGTCTCCGAAGGCGTCAACCGAGCACATGCAGAGGGCAACATGGGCACTCTGCTCATCACCCACTACACCCGGATCTTGCGCTACATCAAGCCGGAATTCGTCCACGTTTTCGTTGACGGCAAGGTTGTTGAAGAGGGCGGCCCCGAGCTTGCGGACCGCCTTGAAGAAGAGGGCTACGACCGTTACGCCCCGGGTGCGGGCGTAGCTGTTGCCCCTGCTGTGCAGGCCTAGTTAGGATCCCCTTATGACCGAAATCAAAGCCGCGCGCACCAACCTCGAGGATGTCGAGGAAGCGCTCAAGGACGTGATTGACCCTGAATTGGGGGTCAACGTTGTGGACTTGGGCCTTCTTTACGGGCTGAAATACTCCGAGGAGGATGGTGCTCTCCTGATCGACATGACGCTGACTACGGCGGCTTGCCCCCTTACCGATGTGCTTGAAGAGCAAGTGGGCAAATCGTTGGACGGCGTGGTCGATGAGTGGCGACTGAATTGGGTGTGGATGCCGCCTTGGGGTCCCGAGCGGATTACCGACGACGGCAAGGACCAGATGCGGGCCCTCGGCTTCAACATCTGATGACTTCACAAAAAATGGTTCCAGGCATCATGCCTGGAACCATTTTTTGTGCCTCCCCGCAGGCTACGGCGTTGCCACACCGAAGGTATCGCATTTATTGATGTCACCGGTGGTGTAGCCCTGATAGAACCACTTCTGCCGCTGTGCACTGGAGCCGTGGGTCCAGGACTCGGGGGAGACCTTGCCTGTTGCGGCCTTCTGGATACGGTCATCGCCGACGGCGGACGCGGCGGACAGTGCGTCCTTCACGTCTTGTTGGGTCACCGGATCCAGGAAAGGCTTCCCGGTTGCCGGATCCTTCTGGGTTGCGGCATGCTCAACCCAAATCCCGGCGAAGCAATCGGCTTGGAGTTCCACGCGGACGCTGCCGGATGCCGGTCCTTGCGGGTCTTGCTGTGCCTTGTCCAAAGTGCCAATGAGGCTTTGAACGTGGTGCCCGAACTCATGGGCAACAACGTACTCTTGGGCGAGCGGTCCGCCCGAGGACCCGAATCGCGTGACCAGTTCATCGAAGAAACCAGGATCGAAATACGCGGTTGAGTCAGCCGGGCAGTAGAACGGACCGACATCCGTGGTGGCCTGCCCGCAGCCAGTGGTGGTGGCTTGGCTGAAGATGACAGCCTTCGGCCGCGGATACTTCACCTTGTAGTCAGCCAGATAGGCGGGCCAGAAGGCGTTCAGGCTGTTGACGGTTCCCGTGATCCTACAGTCCAGCCTCTTATCGGCATCCGCCCCGGTTTTACACTGTTGCAGTGCCGAACCGGAGCTACCGGCGTCGAGGGCAGGTGGCTGGCTTCCCGTTCCTGACAGGTCTCCGAGGATATTCGTGTTGAAGCCCAGTAAGGCAAGGATGATGACGACGATCCCGCCGCCAATCCCACCACCGATCTTGGTTCCACGGCCCATTCCGCCGCCACGACGGTCTTCCACTTGGGAGGGATCAAGTTGTGCACCGTCATTGAAGCTCATACAGCCACAATAGACGTCACTTTCAGTGTTGAATGCCCGGGGCTACCGTAAAATCGACACGATGCCATTCTTGAACAAACTCCAACTCTGGGCTGACGAGCACCCCTACGACACCGCCGTCGTTGTGGGGAACGCCCGGCGCACTTGGGCTGACCTGCGCGATGCCGCCTCTGTGCTTGCCATCGATGCCAAGGCCACCACAATCCTGGCCGAGCGGAATTCCGTGGACTTCATTGAACGCTACGTCGCCGCCGTTTCGGGTGAACGGCGGTGCGCTGTCCTGGACCCGGAATGGCCCGAGGCACTGATTGACGAAGTCAGCCTTCGATTGGTGGACGCCCCGGCCACTGTCCGGAAAAAGCCGGGCGGCGCAGAGCCCACCGGTCTGCCAGCAGGCACCTTGATGGATGGCGACCCATCCACCACTTTTCTGGTGGGCCTGACATCCGGAACCACGGCGATGCCCAAAGCCTTCACGCGGTCACGACGCTCCTGGCAAGTCTCTTTCGATGCATCGATCGCGTTCTTCGGGCTAACCCGACAGGACCGCACATTAGCCCCCGGCCCCCTGTCCGCGAGCCTGAACCTTTACGCGTTGTCGGAGTGTCTTTATGCCGGGGCCGCGTTCCATACGTTGGAGTCCTTCGACGTGGGAGATGCGCACGCGGCCATCAGCCATGATGGGATCACCCGTTTGGTGTTGGTGCCCACCATGCTCAGGTTGCTCAGTGAGCGGGGGCTGGCAGGGGGAGTGGATGCCTCCGGCGTCCGCAGCATCATATGCGCTGGCTCCAAGCTGGACGCGCGGACCTTGGAAGCGGCACGCCGCTGGGCACCCAACGCCGCCATCTTCGAGTACTACGGCGCATCCGAACTCAGTTTCGTTTCGGGAACCGAGCTCCCGGCCGGCAGGCCCCTCGACGCCGGAGGAACCGGTATCGGTTCGCCGTTCCCCGGTGTTGAGTTGAAGATTCTCGACGACGCCGGCCGGCCACTTTTGGACGGTGAACACGGAAACATCTGCGTCCGGAGCGGTATGGTCAGCAACGGGTACTTGTGGGGAGACGACGGTCACGCCCTTCGTTGCCTCGATGGCTGGTACACAGTGGGAGACCAGGGATTTGTGAAGAACGGCATCCTCAATATGCTGGGGCGCCAGTCGGACATGATCATCACCGCCGGAAAAAACGTCTATCCCCATGAAGTGGAACTGGCCCTTGCCTCGGTTCCAGGCATCGACACCGCAATCGCTGCAGGTGCGCCCGATGACATCCGCGGCCAAAAGGTAGTTGCCGGCGTCGTCCCCGCATATGGTGCGGTTACGGCCACACAACTGAGGACGGGGTTGGACGGCCTGCTGCCTAGGGACAAGCGGCCGGTCCAGTACTACGTGCTCTCCGAGCTGCCCATGACAGACCGGGGCAAGATCAGCCGCAACGTCCTCTTGGACTGGATCAAGAACCACGACCCCAGGGCTGTCCCACTTGGCTAGCACACCTTCCTCCGATATCGCGGACGACCCGTCGCGGCAACCGGTCATCATCGCTGCCTTGCGCACCCCCATCTGCCGCGCGAATGGCCAACTGAAGCACCTCCGGGCACCGGAACTCCTGACGCCCGTCCTGCGGGCGTTAGTTGATACCACGGGGGTGGACCCTGCCCAAGTAGACGACGTGATTATTGGGAACGCTGTGGGCGGTGGCGGGAACCTCGCACGATTTGCGGCGCTTGCAGCAGGCCTGCCGGTCACCGTCCCCGGCGTTACCGTCGACCGGCAGTGCGGTTCGGGGCTCGATGCTATTGCCTTGGCAGCCCGCTTGGTTGCCGGTGGCGGCGATCCGCTGTTCCTGGCCGGCGGAGTTGAAAGCATCAGCACGGCTCCAGCGCGCGCCTACCGAAATCCGGACGGGAGCCTCGACTTCTACGCGAGGGCCAATTTCGTTCCCCAAAGCTTCGGGGATCCTGACATGGGCGTTGCGGCTGAGAACGTTGCCGAGGAATTCAACATCACCCGGGAGCGGCAGGACGAGTTCGCGCTTCGGAGCCACCGACGGGCCATTGACGCCTCGTCCGCGGGTCGCTTTGCAGGGGAAATCGTACCCCTGCTATCGCCGGTAGCGGGCCGTCTTGTGGATGCGGACGACGGCCCCAGGCCGTCGCTGACTTCAGCACTTATGGTGCGGTTTCCGCCGTCGTTTGTCCCCGGTGGGACAGTCACCGCAGGTAACTCATGCTTCGACGCGGACGCCGCGGCCGCCGTCGTGATCACTTCCCTCAAGCGGGCACGTGAGCTTGGGGCGGCGGAGGGAATGATGGTGCTCGGTTGCGATACCAAGGGCGTGGACCCGAAGCTCCTGGGAATAGGCGCCGCGCATGCAGCCGAACGGCTTCTGGCGACACACCGGATTTCGGGCGCGGACGTCGACGTCTGCGAATTCAACGAAGCTTTTGCCTCCCAGACCATAGCCTGCCTGCAACACCTTGGTATTGATCCTGCTCGGGCCAACCTGGAGGGCGGCGCTTTGGCGTTGGGCCACGGTTACGGAGCGTCCGGCGCCGTGTTGGTGACCAGACTTCTGGCACAAGCGCGGAGCCGAAACGACGAGTCCGGCGAACTGGCCCTGGGATTGGCGATGATCAGCAGCGCGGGAGGCATGGGTACCGCGGCTTTGCTGCAATATGCGCTCTTTTAGCGCTCCTGCCCGGCGATGCCAGGGACTGATCGAAATCTGCGCGGCGACCGCTGCAAGTGACGACCTGCCCGGTCCTATTCAGCCCAAAACACACGTGGCCCGAAAGCCGGGGGAAAGAGATTTGGTGCCCTGCTAGCGGTGCGCAGAATGACGGCCCCCGACACGGTGCAAGCCTGCCGCATTCGCTGGGTTCGCCGACGTAGAATTGGCCCCGCGTGTGGAGGTTGTGGTTTAGTGGGACGGACATACGCCCAAAAAACCCGGAAATCCGGCGCGCCAAGACAAACTTGGCCGGGCCCCCAGCGGTCCTCCGTGCATCGAACGAAGGCTTATTCATGCTTCCACGTCATTCAACCACCTCCTCTTTCCTGATTCCATCCGTAACGCGGACAGCGCCGCGTACGTTTGGCGGGGGAGGTGTGCTTGCTGCCGCCCTCATTGTTTCCATGCTTAGTAGTGTTCCGTCGGCACAGGCCGCGACCCCCGCCTCACCCTCCTCGACGGCGGTCCCGGATCTGACAGTGAAAGGCTTGACGCTCAGGAGCTCGTTCCAGCCCAGTGGCAAGTTGACCGTGGCGGTAAATGCCCCGATCGGAGCGACGGTGAAGTTCAAGATGGACGGTAAGTATCTCGGGCAGGACAACATGTGGCCCTACAATTGGACTGTGGATGCCACACCTGGGAACCACGAGCTTGAAGCCCGCTGGGATCTGAACGGGCAGTATAAAACCGAAGCATCGTTCACCGCCGATACTGCTGCCGGACGTGGACAGACCGCAGTCTCAGCACCGGCGCCCGCCTCCGGCACGGCCCCCAGCTCCGGCACCGCGCCCGCCTCCGGCACCGCGCCCGCCTCCGGCACCGCGCCCACCTCCGGCACCGCGCCCACATCCGGCACCGCGCCCACATCCGGCTCCGCGCCCACCTCCGCTGGCAGCACACCGGCCCCCGTTGCTTCGACCACGGGGCAAGTGAACGTTTCAACTTCGAGCGAGTTGGTTGCGGCCTTGTCCAGTGCCCAGCCCGGGCAGACAATCCATCTGAACGATGGCACGTATGTCGGGAACTTTGACGCATCAGCGTCGGGTACGGCGTCCGCTCCCATCACACTTACCGGGTCGCGTGCCGCGGTCCTTACCACCGGGAACGTCGGATCCGGCTATGGCCTTCATGTCACCGGAAGCCAGTGGCGGATCTCCGGAATCGCCGTCACGCAGTCCGCCAAGGGAATCGTCCTGGACGGCTCGCAAGGCACCGTCATCAGCAATGTCGACGTCGGAAATATCGGCAGTGAGGCCGTGCATTTCCGCAAAAACAGCAGCGACAGCGCCATCGTCGATTCGACAATCCACGACACGGGTCTGACACAGCCGGGGTATGGGGAAGGCATTTACGCCGGTAGCGCCGCAAGTAACTGGGCCTCCACCATGGGTTCATCCTCGGTACCGGACCGCTCGGACCGGGTGATGGTCAAGAACAACCGAATATCAAACACGCCGGCAGAGGGCGTCGATATCAAAGAAGGCACCACAGGCGGCTCGATTGTAGGAAACGTGTTTTCCAACGCCGGTTACTCGGGTGTCAACTCGGCCGACTCCTGGGTGGACGTCAAGGGAAACGGTTACACCGTCACCGGAAACAGCGGCTCGAAGACGAAACTCGACGCCTTCCAGATCCACAGTGCGGTGCCCGGCTGGGGCCGCGACAACCACTTTTCCGGTAATTCTGTGGTGGATGGGGTGCCGGGCTATGAAGTCTGGGTCCAGTCCGCGGCCCTCGGGACCATCGTCTCATGCGAAAGCAGTGCCGCGAAGCTAGGCCTGACGAATATCGCCTGCGCGCCCTAACCGCGTCCGCGCCCCCGAAAGTCCTCGCGTGGCTTGCGGGGCCTGGCCGAAGAGGCTGGTCACCACGGCCGGATACGCCGTTATGAGACGGTCCTTCTGCTTCGCGCTTTCATTCACGGTCCTCCGGTTCGCCGAGTCCCCGGGCTGTCAGTGCATCCCCAGTCTGCCGGGCGTACGCCACCGTGCTGATGAACACAGGTAGGACAAGAGCCCTGGGATTGCGGTCGAGTCCCCGCGCGCGCGCTGAATCCCGTACGTCGGCGAAGGCACCAGCAATATAGGGGATGCTTCGAAGCATCACTGCGATGGTCAGCGCGAAGCGTTCGGGATCAGCGCCAAGCCTTCGGAACGGCTTGGCCAAGGACGCCACGCCGTCCAAGAGATCCTGCATGGGGGTGGTCGCTGTGAGTACGGCAGCGGCGACAACGCAGACCAAGACGTTCAACACGATTCGGGCTGCCGTGGGTCCGCCCAGCTGCCACCATTGGAACAGCCCGATGGCCAAGAGGACGGGCGTAACTGTCCAGACTGCACGCAGAAGCCGCCGGATGCCGGCCCCGGCGGCAAGGAACAAGGCGCAGATCACCAGGAAAACCAGCAGGGACACCCGCCAGTCGACGATGAGGAACGACGCCATTCCGCAGGCAGCCACCATGATGAACTTCAGCCACAGGGGAGCCCGGTGGACCAACGAGTGACCACGCACATAGTTGCCCATCAGGTAACCGTGGCCCCTCATCACTGCCTCCCGCCGAGCCGACCATTGGCCAAGGACGACGCACACAGCCGCCGGTAATGCCCGACGGCGGCGACCGCGCCGCCGTCGAAAACTATCTGTCCCGAATCCACCACCAGCACCCGATCCATGTCCAGCACCAGGTCGAGGTCGTGGGTGGACATGACCACCTGTTGTTCCAGCCCAGCGATCGTGGTCCGCAGCAGTTCCCGGTTCCTGAGGTCGAGCAGGGTGGACGGCTCGTCGAGGACCAGCACGGCAGGATCAACAGCCAGGACTACAGCCAGGGCCAGCAATTGCCGCTCACCTCCGGAGAGCTCGTAAATGCTTTGGTCGGCGAGGCCCAGGAGCCCGAACCGGTCGAGGACGGCTTCGGCGCGGGCTGTCCTTTCCTTGCGGCTCTTCACCGTCCGGCGCAGCGAAAGCTCGACGTCCTCGCGCCCTGTCGGCATCACCAATTGGGACAAGGGGTCGGTGAACACGAATCCGACGTTCCCACGGACCCGGCGCCCAGCGGAAACAGTGTCCTGACCGTGAACCATCACGGTGCCCTCACTCGGTTCAACCAAGCCGTTCAAAAGCCGGAGCAAAGTGGACTTCCCGGAACCGTTGGCGCCGATCACACCGATGCGTCGCTCGGGCAGGTCAAGCGTTACCTCGTGGAGAAGGGTTTTTGGAGCATCACCGCCGTCCACGGCGACCCGCACGGAGACGCGGTCCATACAAATGGAGTCCATGGGGTAATTGTTCCAGCTCTACTTGACCCGGCGCAGCAAGACGTCCGGGAACGCCTTGTGGATGGACACAGCGATGATCACTGCCAAGACGTTCTTCAGGATGTCACCGGGGTAGAAGGGAAGATCGGCCAGGACAGCCTTGCTGAAGTCCAGTTTCGCGTTGACCATCATGCCCAGCACTCCCAATCCGTGGATGATCAGGACGCTGCTGATCATCGTTGCCACGAACAGCCACGGCGCGCGAACCTTGGACGTGCGGCGAATGACCAGAGTGGCCAAGTAACCGGTGGCCGCTGCTGCCAGCGGGAACGCGATGATGTAACCGGCCGACGCCGTAGCCAGAATCCCAAGGCCGCTGCGGCCACCGCTGAAGATCGGCAAGCCCGCTAGTCCAAGGAGGACATACAGCCCGACGGCGGCGAACCCACGGCCCGGGCCCAAGACCAGGCCACTGAGCATGACGGTCAGGGTCACCAAGGTGATGGGCACTCCAAGCGCCCCCACGGGAATTCCGGGAACAACCGCCGACGCAGCCACGAGGGCCGCGAAGACGGCAATGAGCCCGATGTCGGTTGCGGTCCAACGCTTCCTCGAAGGGGCGCCCCGCTGCAGTGACGGGGTGGAAGCTGTCGGAGAATCAGTGGCGTTCATGATGGTCCTATCGGGATGATGCGGGTGATGTGGGCGGGTTCCCCCTGATATCGAGGATAGGGAGCATGGGGGTGGGGTTTTTTGGAGCCTCTCCACAATACGGAAGGGGAATTGTTTGGCCCTTGGCACAGATTGCCTTCCTTGCCGGCCCGCATGGCCCGCACCAGCCCCCCCCTTTCGACGGATGCATGCGCGCGTCCGGGGTGCCGGTAGACTTGGTAAGGCTGTTCTTACGGCCGTACCCGCCTCACTCACCCGGCCCACCGGTTCCGCAGGCGTTCCCCATTGAAAGGCATCACCCGAATTGATTACCGTCCAGGATCTTGAACTCCGCGCCGGCGCACGCCTGCTCATGGACCAGGTGAACTTCAGGGTGGACAGGGGGGACAAGATCGGGTTGGTTGGCCGCAATGGAGCCGGCAAGACAACCCTCACCCGAGTCCTTGCAGGTGAGGGCCTCCCGGCCAGCGGAAAAGTGACCCGGAGCGGCGAGATCGGGTACCTGCCGCAGGATCCCCGGACTCCGGACATGGAACAGCTTGCCCGGGACCGGATTCTCTCCGCGCGGGGCCTGGATGTGGTGGTCGGGAAACTGAAGAAGGCCCACGAGGACATGGCGAGCGAGGACGCAGCGGTTCAGCGTAAGGCCATGAACCGCTATGACCGTTTGGAAACGGAATTTCTGGCCGGCGGCGGTTACGCGGCAGAGGCCGAAGCTGCCGCCATCTCCTCCAACCTTGCGCTGCCCGATCGGCTCCTCAACCAGCCGCTGAAGACGCTCTCCGGTGGCCAGCGCCGCCGCGTGGAGTTGGCGCGGATCCTGTATTCGGACGCTGAGACGCTCCTTCTTGACGAGCCCACCAACCACCTCGACGCCGATTCCATCACTTGGTTGCGCGACTTCCTCAAGAATCACCAAGGCGGCCTGATCGTGATCAGCCACGATACGGATCTCTTGGAAGCCACGGTGAACAAGGTCTTCCTGCTTGACGCCAACCGCGCGCAGATCGACTACTACAACATGGACTGGAAGCGCTACCTACTTCAGCGCGAGACGGACGAGCGTGCGCGCAAGCGCGAGCGTGCCAACGCCGAAAAGAAGGCCCAAGTACTTATTGACCAAGCCAACAAGATGCGTGCCAAGGCTACAAAGGCCGTGGCTGCGCAAAACATGGCCAAGCGAGCTGAGCGCCTTCTGAGCGGCCTCGAGGCAGTGCGCGAGAATGACCGGGTGGCAGCCTTGCGCTTCCCCGATCCATCGCCGTGTGGCAAGACACCGCTGACCGCTGAAGGCCTCAGTAAGTCCTACGGCTCCCTTGAAATCTTCACCGACGTCGATTTGGCGATCGACCGCGGGTCCAAGGTGGTCATTCTTGGCCTCAACGGTGCCGGCAAGACCACTCTTCTGCGCATGCTTGCCGGAGTGGACAAACCGGACACCGGCGAAATCATCCCCGGGCACGGACTGAAGGTCGGTTACTACGCCCAGGAGCACGAAACGCTCGACGTCGACCGTACCGTTCTTGAGAACATGCGCTCCTCCGCCCCGGACATGAAGGATGCGGAGGTTAGGGGCATCCTGGGCTCATTCCTCTTCTCGGGAGACGACGTCGAGAAGCCTGCGGGCGTATTGTCCGGTGGTGAAAAGACACGTCTGGCACTTGCCACCATCGTGGCCTCCAGTGCCAACGTTTTGCTCCTGGACGAACCCACCAACAACCTCGACCCCGCAAGCCGCGCGGAAATTCTGGGGGCGCTCAAAAACTACAGCGGCGCCGTCGTGATGGTCAGCCACGACGAAGGCGCGGTCTCAGCCCTGAACCCCGAGCGTGTGGTGTTGCTTCCAGACGGGGTGGAGGACCACTGGAACGAGGACTACCTCGACCTCATCACGTTGGCCTAGCGCCGCCGCTGCGGGCTCTTGGTTCAGCGGGCTCTTGGTTCAGCGGGCTCTTGGTTCAGCGGCCTCTTACTTCAGCGGAGCCTGAGTTCAGCGGACCCTGAGCGGCTCGGCTTCGGTGATCCGTGCGAGTTCCTCATAGCTGATGGAGAACATGGCGTTGTGGTCACCGGCTCCGGCCCACAGCAGCGGGTACTGCTCAAGGGAGGCGTCAAGAACGGTGCGGATGGGGCCCGGGTGGCCCACCGGGGCAACTCCGCCAACTTCCTGGCCCGTATGTTCCAGGACGAAATCCGGACCGGCCCGGCGGATCCGGCCGAGCCCCAACTGATCGGCCACAAGCGCGGTATCCACCTTGGCCGCGCCGCTGGCGAGGATCAGCAGGGGACGGCCGGAGAGCTCGAACACAAGACTGTTTGCGATGGCTGCAACGTCGCACCCGAGAACGGCTGCCGCCGCTGCCGCCGTCGGAACGCCGTGCTCGAAGATCCTGACTGTGTCCGGTGCGCCGGCTGCCTTAAGTGCCAGCCTGACGTTTTCTACAGGATCAGTAACCTTGGGCATCCAGGATCGCATCTTCCTCATCTTCGGCGGTGGGCCGCTTATTTTTTCGAGGGGCCGGAGCCCTGCGCTTGGGCAGTCCGCCCGCAGCGATGATCTCGTCGTCTTCATCTTCTTCCGCGTCAATCGCCGCATTGCGGGCCTGTTGGCGCGCGGCGTATCCGAAGCCGATGAACATCAGGACGCCGAACGCAAACCACTGCAACGAATAGGAGAGGTGGGTCCCTTCGTCGGTTTCGGGCTTGGGGAACGGCGCGGGCATGTAATGCACGCTGGGGGTCTCGCTGGCCAGTTGTCCGTAAGCTCCCGTCGCTATGGGGTACTGGAGTTCACTGGCGTAAGTGGGGAGGTCGATGGACGCGAGCTGGCCTTCCACGGAGCCTCGGTCCAAATTGGGTTCCGAAGCCTTAAGGCGGGCGACCACCGTCACTTGTCCACTCGGTGGCGCGGGAATGGTGTCGGGGTGGCCCGGCGTTTTGTTGCCGATGGGTAGCCAGCCACGATCAATCACCACAGCTTCTCCGGTGGTCAAGCGGAAAGGCACAACAACCTCATAGCCAGGTTGCCCGTTGAGGGGACGGTTTCGAACCACACGTTCACCGGCGACGTCATAGCTGCCTCTTAGCTCGACCTGCGTCCATTCCCGCTCCGGATCCAAGGACGTGAATTGGTTCTTCACCTGGGGAAAGGGGACGGGAGCGGCTGAGTAATTGGTCACCACGCGGTTTATCTCAGCGAGGGTTTCTGCGCGGCGGTCCATCTGCCACCGGCCAAGCAGCACGCATCCCGTGGCGAAGACGGCAGCCAAGACGAAGTACCCCAGCCACTTGCTGGAGAAAAGGAAACGGTACATTCAGCCGGCCTCATTCGATGGTGCTTCAACAACTTTAAAAGGCTGGGTTTCTTTCCAGAGTGCCCGTGTCTTCAGGTATTCCTCCAGCCATTCCCGGTGCTCTTCGCAAGCCAACCAGACCTTACGGCGTTCGGGAGTGTGGATGCGGGGATTATTCCAGAGCAACTGCCACGTGGCGCCGGCACGGCACCCTTTGCGGGCACACAGGGCAGGGCCGGGGGTGCTCCTTGAATCCTGTTGGGGGGATCCCACACCACCAAGGTTGAGGATGTTCATGACGTCGCCTCCTCGCTGTTGGGTTTTCGGGGCGGGTTGCCGGAGCGCACGTCCGGGGCTTCCGGGGTTGGCGGCTCTTCGTCCACCACTTCGCCCTGAAGGACCGTCGGTCCTTCCTCTGGGGGCGTCCCGACATGGGTGGCCGGCCCTTCGATCTCGGGAACCGGGAGGTATTCCAGGAGGGAATCGCTGGGAACTTCCGCCTTGTCGCTGCCGTTGGCGATAACCACGGCAATCCACGGAAGAAAGACTGCCCCTGCGATCGCGATGATTTTGAACCAGCCGTCCACCACGAAGATCAGGATGATGCACACCATGCGGATTCCCATAGCGACGGCGTACTTGATCATGCGATCCCGCATGTCTTCCGAGTGCGCGGCGGCGGCATCGGTAATGCTGTGCACCTCCGGGTCCCCGGATACGGCATCCGGATCCCCGGGCGCATGCTGCAGGGGACTGTCTTCTTGTGTCACAGCTGAATCATCACGCTCCAAAGGCTTCCCCCAATTCTCTCACCAAGGCCGTGAGCACCCAAACCACGGCTGCTATCCGCGGCGGGCGGGCGCTGCGGATAAGATCGAAACAGAAAAATCCCTCTTCATCGTGGCGGATGCCTGCCGCAGAATCCGGAGTCCAAGCATGTCTGAAGCAGTATCCAACGGGCGTAGCGTCCTCATCACCGGTGGTAACCGCGGCATCGGCTTGGCCATTGCCGAGTCATTCCTGGCCAACGGGGACAAGGTGGCGGTTACTTACCGCAGTGAAACTGAACTGCCTGAAGGAATCCTGGGCGTCAAGGCCGACGTTACCGACGAGGCGTCCATCGATGAGGCCTTCAAAAAGGTGGAAGAGGCACACGGTCCTGTTGAAGTGTTGGTGGCAAATGCCGGCATCACCAAGGACACGCTGTTGCTGCGGATGAGCGAGGCCGACTTCACCTCCGTTCTGGACACCAACCTCACCGGCGCCTTTCGCGTTATCAAGCGCGCGTCCAAGGGAATGATCCGCCTGCGCAAAGGTCGCGTCGTGCTCATTTCTTCGGTTTCCGGCCTGTACGGCGCGCCCGGCCAGATTAACTATTCAGCTTCCAAAGCCGGGATGGTTGGCATTGCCCGCTCCCTGACACGCGAACTCGGCAGCCGCGGCATCACCGCCAACGTTGTGGCCCCCGGCTTCATCAACACTGATATGACAGCTGAACTGCCCGAAGAGACGCAAAAATCGTACTTGGCGAATGTGCCGGCAGGCCGGTTCGCCGAAGCGTCCGAGGTAGCCAACGTGGTTCGTTGGGTGGCCAGCGATGAAGCCGCCTACATATCCGGTGCCGTAATCCCGGTTGACGGCGGTCTCGGAATGGGCCACTAGCTCCGATAGCGGTTTTTGTCCGGGCCCTACAACGGATTTCATCCAAGCCGCTGGCATGATGGAGATCAGGCCACGATTTTTGGATGTAGTGAACAAAAGGAGCATGAATGGGAAAGCTGGAACACAAGACCGCGATCGTGACGGGGTCCTCTCGCGGAATCGGGGCAGAAGTTGCCAAGTTCCTGGCAGCTGAGGGTGCCGCCGTCGTCGTGAACTACCGTCAAAAAGCGCCACGCGCCAACAAAGTAGTGGCGGAAATCCAGGCAGCGGGAGGCCGTGCTGCGGCCGTTGGTGCGGACCTGACAACCGACGAGGGCGTACACGCCCTCGCCAGCAAGGCTATGGAAGAATTCGGCTCCCTGGACGTCCTGGTCTTGAATGCATCCGGCGGCATGGAGACGGGCATGGAAGAGGGCTACGCCCTCAAGCTGAACCGCGACGCACAAGTCAACATGCTCAACGCGGCTGTCCCACTCATGCCGGAAGGTTCGCGGGTCGTGTTCGTCACCAGCCACCAAGCCCACTTTGTGGAATCCGTTCCCACCATGCCTGAGTACGAGCCCGTTGCGAAGAGCAAGCGGGCGGGCGAGGATGCACTGCGCGACCTTCTGCCTCAGCTCGAGGACAAGGGAATCTCCTTGGTGGTGGTTTCCGGCGACATGATCGAGGGAACGGTGACAGCCACTCTGCTGGACCGCTCCAACCCGGGTGCCATTGAAGCACGGCGAGCCGAGGCCGGAAAGTTGTACTCAGTCAAGGAATTCGCCGCGGAGGTCGCCAAGATGGTCACCGCCGACGTCGAATCCGGACACACCGAGTACGTCGGAGGTGCTGACTACTTCGGCCAGGCCGCACAGTAGGACAGACTCCGAACTTAACGGAAGTAGCAGAGCGGCCTGGGACTGATGTCCCGGGCCGCTCTGCTTTTACGTTGGGTGACAATTTAATAAAAAACTCGGCATTCGGCGTCACGAATTAGAAATTATTGTTTCGCCTTTCTGCCTTTGCGTTTGTCGCCGTGATCTGATTGACTCTCCAATGCGCCATCGCTGTGGTTGCGCGCGGAATGCGGAATTTGGATGATGCGCAAGCAACGGAAATCTCGGCCGGGCACTGAACGTATAACTCCAAACCAGGAGCACAATTGGACTTGTTACTCCACGCTGACGACATTCACGCCTCCTATGATCAGCGGCGCATCCTCAAAGGCATTGGCATGTCGTTGTATCGAGGCGAAATTCTTGGTGTCATTGGAACGAACGGTGCCGGCAAAACCACCCTCATGAAGGTGTTGGCGGGTTCCCACCAGCACGACGCCGGCCACATCATGATGGCTGGTGAGCGCTACTCGCCGGAATCTCCTGAGGAAGCGCGTGCCTGCGGGGTGGGGCTCATCCCACAGAATTTCCGGCTCGATCCCGAATTGACCGTGGCCAAGGCCATATTCCGAGGAACCTTCCAGGCAGCCAAATCACACGCGGAGCTTAGGGCTCAAGCACTTGAGCTCATCGACGGCATCGGCGTTTCCATGGACCCTGACGCTAAAGTCGGCACGTTGATCAGGGCGGAGCAGGCCCTCGTTGAGGTTCTCCGAATGGTGGCCGAAGAAGCCCAGTTGGTCATTATGGATGAGGTTGCCGCGTCACTGCCGGATCACGACGTCGCGATCCTTCACCACGTTCTGCGGATGCTGGTTGGCCAAGGTCGGGCGATCATTTACATCACCCACAGGCTGGACGAGGTCCGTTCCATCGCGCACCGCATCGCTGTCTTGCGGGACGGCAAAGTCCACCGGATGGTGAACGCCAGCCAAACAAGTGTTGATGAGCTCACCTTCATGCTGCTGCGGCAGAAGTTGGAGGATACTGCGAGGCCGGCTGATCCGGCGGATGCTTCCGAGGTGCTGCAGGTCAGGAACCTCGCGGTAGGAAATGTTGTTCGCAATGTCAGTTTCAGCGTAGCCAAGGGTGAAATTTTCGGCATCGTCGGTACGCATCGTTCCGGCGTCTACCAGTTGACGGAGGCACTCGTGGGCATCCGCCCGAGCATCTCGGGCGACATTTTCATGCACGGAAACAAGGTCGAGATCCGGCGGCTGGAGGATGCGCGGAGGCTGAAGATTGGTTACCTGTCGGATGTTGATGACAACCTCGAGCCCCAAGCCAGCATTGTTGAGGGCCTGCAGCAGAGTAGTGAGGTCACGCAGGACACTCTCCAAGCCGAGGTCAGCCAGCTTCGGGGCGTGATTGAACTGGTCCGGCGCATGAGGATCAACACAACCAATATCCATGGGAGCCTCACGCATCTGTCCGGAGGTGATCGGCAGAAAGTTCAGCTGGCCAGATGGATGACCACCGACTGTGACGTGTTGATCCTCAGCCATCCCAGCCGCGGCATCGACATCGGCGCCAAAGAGGTGGTGTACAAGATGCTCAACGAGCTCAGCCAGACCGGCGTCGCGATCATTCTCTTGTCCTCGGACCTATCGGAACTGGTCAGTTGGTGCCACCGGATCGCGGTGATGCGCGACGGCGAATTGGTCACCATCGAAGCGAACGCCAACACCAACGAGGACGTCTTGGTACACCACATGCTGGGTGGCACGCCCGCGTTAGGAGCCACCATGGCACGCAGGGTGAAGGCCTGACGGCTGGACACGTTTCCAGGCCCGGCCGGTGCCATGGAGCAGCCCAGCAGGTGCCATAAAGCAAAGGGGCGGCCACCATCGCGATTACTCCGCAATGGTGGCCGCCCTTTTTGGGCTCGGTTCTTGCTAGATGATGATCCCGTTGGCGAGGTTGTTCAGCTTGTGGCGTGCCAACGCCAGGTTTGCGTAGGTCCGGTCCAACACCAGGTAGACGAAGAGGCCCTTGGAACCACCCGAGTTCAGGACGTTGATCAGGTGGTACTGGGAGCCCAGGGTGATGAGGATGTCTTCGATGTCGCTGTTCAGGTTTAGGTCCGCCATGGTGCGCAGCTTCGCACTGACGACATTTGAATTACCCGCGGCAGCCACGCCGAGGTCAAAGCCGGGACTTCCCCCCTGAGCCAGCGCCATGCCGCTGGAATAGTCGACGATCGCCGCGCCCGTGGCGCCTTCGATGGACAGCAGTTGCCTTATAGCTTCATCAAGTGAGCTCATAATGTCTTCTTCCTGTTCTGCTCTGTCTCCAAGGGCGTCCGCAAAGTAGACGGAACTGGCTTCCTGGTACACAGGGGTGCTCTGGAGCAACTCCCAAGAAACGAAGTCGACCTCTGGAGGCTCCGCCTCTGGCGTTTCCGTCAGTGAGGGCTCCGCAGCGGAGGAGCCTTCGCCGCGTCGCCACCACTTCCACGTACGTTGCGTACCGTTCACGTCCTGCCTCTGTACTTCCGTCATCCTGGATTGCGGGATGCTTTACGGCTCCCCGATGAGTTTGCAATTGTGCACGAAAATAACGAACTCGAACAATATACGTCGAATTCCTCAGGCGGCATAAATTTAGGAGTGGTGAGCAAATTAGAGGCTGAGAATTTGAGCTTTTAGCATCAATTCAATAAATTGTTTTCTTTTTCGCGTCACGAAATCGAGGCAGCCTACACGTTAGCGATATGCCGAACCGCGTCCAAGTACGGCATATTGATCGCGGCGTCGGCCACAGCCCTGACGGCGGGCTTGGCATTAAAGGCGATACCTATTCCCGCAGCTCCGAGCATGTCGAGATCATTCGCGCCGTCGCCGACAGCTATGGTGTGTTCCAAACTGATGCCTTCAGCAGCAGCCCACTGGCGGAGGTACTTTTCCTTGGCAGCCCGATCAATGACAGCGCCGAGAACCTTGCCGGTCAGGACGCCGTCGACGATTTCCAGTTCGTTGGCGATCCAATAATCCAGACCCAGTTCCGCCGCGAGCGGACCCAGGATCTGGTTGAAACCACCCGAAACCACCGCCACCACGTGACCCGCATCCTTGAACGCGGCAACGAGTTCTGCCGCGCCGAGGCTAAGACGGACTTCTTGCCGCACGGCGTCGACGACGGCGGCCGGCAGCCCAGCGAGGACAGCAACCCGGGCGTGCAGGCTCTGGGCGAAATCCAATTCACCACGCATTGCCGCCTCAGTGACGGCGGCGACTTCTTCCCGCTTACCCGCATGGGCGGCCAGGAGCTCTATGACTTCCTGCTGGATCAACGTTGAGTCCACGTCCATCACGAGGAGTTTCCGAGGGGCTTGCCGCAGGGCCTCTGGAACAATGGCCGTGTCTACGCCATCCACGGCGTTCGACGCCACGTAGCTACGGACTTCGGCAAGGTCCGATGATGCGTCCGCAGTCACCGTGAGAGTTGCGCTGTGGACGGCAAACCGCTCATCTCCTGACTGTGACTCCGACGAAACCACCGCCCCCGCATCTGCCAAGGTCTTCCTTAGCGTTTCCAGCGATTCGGGGGACAAATTCACGGCATAGGTGACCGCAGCCAGGTTCGAAGTCATGGCCTCAATCCTATCGAGCGCCCCCGGGCGTCCCGAATTCGTTTCACCGCGGAACCCGGAGCCATGGCCGGTTATCAGTCAGCCGGATTTTTGTCCTAGTGTCTACTGCTATGAGTGATGTTCTGGAATTGGCTTCCGTCAGCGTTGTCCGAGGCAAAAAGACCCTGCTGGACAAGGTTGACTGGGAAGTCAACGAAGGTGAGCGCTGGGTGGTACTCGGGCCGAACGGCGCGGGTAAGACGACGCTTCTCCAGGTCGCCGCCGCCCGCCTCCATCCCAGCAGCGGCAAAGCGGGAATCCTGGACGAGACGATGGGTCGAGTTGACGTTTTTGAACTCCGTCCCCGGATCGGGCTCTCTTCGGCAGCACTAGCCAACCAGATTCCAGAGAACGAAACTGTCCTAAACGTAGTTGTCACTGCGGCCTACGGCGTGACTGGCCGTTGGCGCGAAGGCTACGAGCGCGACGACGAACGGCGCGCCTTCCGCCTCCTGAACGACTGGGGGATGGGACCGTTGCTTAATCGCACGTTCGCCACGCTCTCCGAAGGGGAGCGCAAGCGGGTCCAGATTGCCCGGGCTTTGATGACCGATCCGGAGTTACTGCTCCTGGACGAGCCAGCCGCTGGACTCGACCTGGGCGGACGCGAGGAACTGGTCCACAAGCTCGGCGAGCTTGCCCGTGACGAGGCCTCACCTGCCATGGTCCTGGTGACCCACCACCTTGAGGAAGTGCCTCCCGGATTTACCCACGCCATGCTGTTGCGCGACGGCGCGGTAGTAGCGGCTGGTCCCATCGGCGAAGTCCTCACCGCGGAGCACCTGAGCGAAACTTTCGGCCTGCCGTTGGACGTTACCGAAAATGCCGGACGCTACACGGCCACTGCCCGCCGCTAGGCGGGGGCTCGTGCGACAGTGGAGATTCTAAGCGGCGCCCTGGTCTTTATCGCGGGGTTGTGGGCAGGCACCATTAACGCGGTGGTGGGCTCCGGCACCCTCGTGACCTTCCCTGTCCTCATCGCCCTTGGCGTGGTTCCGGTGGTCGCATCCATGAGCAATGCCATGGGATTGGTGGCGGGAACCGCGGCCGGGGCCTGGGGCTACCGACATGAGCTTGCCGGTCGGCGTCAACAATTGCTGAAGCTCCTCCCTGCTTCCCTCCTCGGTGGAATCACCGGAGCGTGGCTCCTGCTGCACCTTCCCGAGACAGTGTTCGGCTATGTAGCTCCCGTGCTGCTGGTGCTGGCGCTCTTGATGGTGCTGTTCCAACCAAAGCTGCAGGCATGGATACGGAGCAGGCAGCAAGATCCGGAGCAGGCCATCCGCGATCACAGCCATGGAGTAGTCCTGGTCGTGCTTGTCTATCTGGCTGGTGTCTACGGTGGATATTTCGTCGCTGCCCAGGGCATCCTGCTGGTCGGCATCCTGGGGGTCTTCCTCACCGGAACCATGCAGAACGCAAACGCCATGAAAAACATCCTGGTGCTCGGCGTCAACATGGTGGCGGCCGCTTCCTACCTGATTTTCGCCTTTGACCGGATCAATTGGTTGGTTGTGCTCCTGATTGCCGTCAGCTCCACGATTGGTGGCCTGCTCGGCTCCAAAGTGGGCCGGAGGCTTTCGCCCACGGTACTCCGCGCCGTGATCTTTACGCTCGGCATCGTGGCCTTGGGCTTCATGATCGCCAACCTGCTGAAATGATTCTCCCGTGACGTTCCATTACCTTGAGTCTGCCGATGATCCCCGGGTCAGCGACTACACCACCCTGACCGATGTGCACCTCCGGAAGCTGCGTGAGCCCGAAGAGGGAATGTACATAGCGGAGTCCTCGAGGGTGCTGCGCCGCGCCCTCGCAGCCGGACATCAACCCCGGTCCTTTTTCCTCGCGGAAAAGTGGTTGGCCGACCTCGAGGACGTCTTCCACGACTATCCCGACGTTCCGGTCTTCATCGGCACAGCCTCGCTGCTTGAGGAGATTACCGGCTTCCATTTGCACCGCGGCGCCATGGCCGCGATGCACCGTCCCGCAGCAGTGCCGCTCACAGAGCTTCTCGCCGGAACGCAACGCGTGGCTGTGCTGGAAGACATCGTGGACCACACCAACGTCGGGGCGATCTTCAGGTCCGCGGCGGCCCTCGGGGTGGACGCTGTGCTGGTCTCTCCGCGCTGCGGGGACCCGCTGTACCGCCGGAGCGTGCGCGTGAGCATGGGCACTGTCTTCCAAGTGCCCTGGGCGAGGCTGCAGTCCTGGCCCGCGGACCTTGGCCAACTGAAAGACCAAGGATTCACTGTCGCAGCCATGGAGCTGACACCAGACGCGCTCACCCTCGATGAACTGGCGGAGAAACAGTTCCCGAAACTCGCTTTGGTGCTGGGCACCGAGGGCGCCGGCTTGAGCGAGGAGACACTTGCCGCCGTCGACCTCGCCGTCAAGATACCCATGCGCGCAGGCGTGGACTCCCTCAACGTCGCGGCGGCGTCCGCTGTCGCGTTTTGGGAACTCCGGCCCCGGGACTGAGCCCGGTTCGTGCCCGCTGGCCACTTCGGCTATGATTGATTGTTGGCCCGCCCACTGAAATGTTGTTCGCAGTGACGGACCACCTCCATTCATACCTGGCAGCTGGCAAAATCCAGTTGCGTGAACAAAAGGTCCCATTATGAAGTCTGATATCCACCCGAAGTACGAAGCTGTTGTTTTCAACGACCTCGCTTCCGGTACCAAGTTCCTGACCAAGTCGACTGTTTCTTCGTCGAAGACCATCGAATGGGAAGACGGAAACACCTACCCCGTCATCGACGTCGAAATCTCTTCGGAGTCCCACCCGTTCTACACGGGCAAGCAGCGCATCATGGACTCCGCTGGCCGCGTCGAGCGCTTCAACGCCCGCTTCAAGGGCTTCGGCGGCAAGAAGTAACCACTTCGCCCTCAAGTCTTTTTCGAAGGCCCGCATCTGCTGGATTTCCAGCGATGCGGGCCTTTTCGTTTTCCGGCAAGATGGAACCCATGACTCACCGGATTTCCCCCGACCAGCAAAACCACGACGCCGGCACCCGCCTTCACGGCGAATATAAGGTCCCCGGCGGCAAACTCGTCGTCGTGGACCTGGAGGTTGCCGAGGGGAAGTTCGCCGATGTCTCGCTGAGCGGTGACTTTTTCTTGGAACCCGACGAGGCACTGGAAGCAATCAACGGCGCTTTGACGGGGCTTCCCGAGTCCACGCCGGCCGTAGAGATTGCTTCCGCCGTGACCGCAAGCCTTCCTGCTGGAGCTGTTTTGTTTGGCTTCTCTGCTGACGCCGTTGCTGTCACAGTCCGCAGGGCACTTTCCAAGGCGACCAGCTGGGCTGACCACCAATGGGAAATGATCCCGCCCTCCATCTTGCCGACGCAGGTCAACGTCGCCCTGGACGAGGTCCTCACCGAAGAAGTTGGCAACGGCAGCCGCAACCCCACCCTCCGGTTCTGGGATTGGGAGGAACCTTCGGTCGTGATTGGAAGCTTCCAGTCGGTACGCAACGAAGTGGACCCGGAGGGGGTGTCCCGCCACGGCATCACCGTGGTGCGGCGCATCAGCGGGGGCGGTGCCATGTTCATGGAAGCCGGCAACTGTATTACCTATTCCCTCTACCTGCCACAGACGTTGGTTGATGGCATGAGCTTCGCCGATTCCTACGCCTTCCTCGATGCTTGGGTGATGGCCGCACTGGAGAAGCTTGGCATCAGTGCCTTCTATGTTCCGCTCAACGATATCGCCACGGAACAGGGCAAGATTGGCGGTGCAGCACAGAAGCGCCTGTCCAACGGGGGAATGCTGCACCACGTCACCATGAGCTATGACATCGACGCCGACAAAATGGTGGAAGTCCTCCGTATCGGCAAGGAAAAACTCTCAGACAAAGGCACTCAAAGCGCCAAGAAGCGCGTGGACCCCTTGCGTCGCCAGACGGGCTTGGCCCGTTCGGCGATACTCCAGGCGATGCAGGAAGTTTTCACGGAGAGGTACGGCGCGATTGAGTCACAAGTAACGGAGGCAGAGCTCAGTGAAGCCCACCGACGGGTGGAAGCCAAATTCGGTACCGAAGAATGGCTGAACCGCGTCCCCTAGGGCGCGGCTGGGCCTCAGCCGGTGGCTTGGGCCGTCAGCGCACGCAAGAGGTGGCTTCGCTGCTCGATAACAATGCGTCGCAGTGCCCGCGGTGCGTCCCGGTGTGAACCCAGCCAGTGGTCTGCCAGGACCAGAACGGGGTGCTGGGCCGGGTCTGCGCCAATAGCAAGGTCTTGCCAGCCCGGGAAAAGGCCCCGGACAATCCTGCCAGCTATCTCAATGCTGCGCTCTGCCCAGACCCGGTCAAGGGATTGAAAATAGGGTTCCACGTACGCGTCCAGCATGGGCGCGGGGGCTGTCACGAAACCTGCGATGGTGGCGCCGAGGATCTCATTGGAGAGTTCGTGGCTGTTGACCACCCGGTCCCAGGCGGCAGCTTTCACTGCCGCATCAGGACGTGCGGCGGAGGCCAAGGAATGGCCTTCGTGCCCCGATGCAGTCTGATCGGCGTCGAGTTCCCGGTCCAGTTCAGCTTGGGTCGCCTGACCGTGGGCGGCCAGCGCTTGCCACATGCTCCAGCGCAACTCGGGGTCCACGGCCAAGCCGTTAATAACTGTGCTGCCGTCGAGTATGCCGCGGAGCAAATCCAACTCGCTGTCCCCGTGCCGCGAGACAGTCGCCAGCGTTCGGGCCCAGGCGAGCTGGTGATCGGAACCGGCAGGAGCATCCCGGAGGCGGGCCGCCGCTACTGCAAGAAAGTCCCGGCGGACGTTATCCCTTCGCGCGGCAGGTACAAATCGTTCAATGGCGCTGGAGGCGTTACCCAAGATGTTGAGCAGCACGCCGATCCCGTTCTCCGTCGGCGCGAACCGTTCCACCGCGGCCACGTACTGAACCGCCGGGGTGACGGCGTCGCGTGCCGAGTCCCATAATGCGGTCCAGCACAAGGCCCGCGCCATAGGGTCCTGAACTCTATCGAGCGAGGTACGGACCGTTCGCTCGGACACAGGATCGAGACGGACCTTGGCATAGCTCAGGTCCTCGTCGTTGACCAAGAGAAGGGCCGGGCGTGCTTTGCCCGCAAGTTCCGGCACGAGCGTGCTTGGCCCGGCAATGTCTACTTCGAGGCTTTCCGACCGCACGACGGCGCCGGTCGCATCTGCCCCGTACAGGCCCAAGCGCAACCGGTGCGGCCGCAATTCCTGGTGTCCCGTCAAGGGGTCGACGGCGTCCTGCCGGAGCGTCACTGCACCCAACAGGCCGCCGTCTTCCACGATCTCAGCGGAGATCGTGGAGATACCTGACGTCTGCAGCCACTGGCGGGCCCAGGTGTCGAGATCCCGGCCCGAGGCTTCGCTGAGTGCTTTGAGAAGATCACGGAGGGACGTATTGCCGAACGCGTTGTCGCGAAAGTACTGCCGGGATCCGGTGATGAAAGCATCAAAGCCGACGTAGGCCACCAGCTGTTTGAGGACGGACGCACCCTTGGCGTACGTGATGCCGTCAAAGTTCTGCTTCGCGGCTTCAAGGTCCGGGATGTCAGCCACAATCGGGTGGGTTGTGGGCAGCTGGTCCTGCACATAGGCCCAGGCCTTGCGGCGGCTGGCGAAGTTGACCCACGCAGTGTCCCAGTCCGTGGCGCGGTCCACGCCGAGGGTCCCCATGTAATCGGCAAATGACTCTTTAAGCCAGAGATCGTCCCACCAGTTCATGGTGACGAGATCGCCGAACCACATGTGGGCCATCTCGTGCATCAGGGTGTTGGCGCGACCCTGGTATTGCGCGTCAGTAGCCCGTGAGGCGTAAATGTACTTCTCCGTAAAGGTGACCAGCCCGGGGTTTTCCATGGCACCGAGGTTGTACTCGGGCACGAATGCCTGATCATACTTACCCCACGGATAAGGGTAGTCAAAGAGCTCATTGAAGAACGTGAGGCCACTCTTGGTGAGCCGGAAGATCACCTCGGCATCGAAGGACCCTGACAATGAGGCGCGGCAGTAGAGGGCCAGCGGTACCTCAAGCCGCGCACCGCCGTCGAGCGTTGCTGTCCAATGATCCGTAGCTTTGAAGTACGGGCCTGCAAGTACCGTGGTGATGTAAGTGGACATCCGCTCCGTGGTGGCGAAGTCCCATCGGGCACTCCGCGCGTCATCGGGGAGGGTGGCCCGGGTAAGCTCCACGCCGTTGGAAGCTACCTCCCACGCGGCCGGGGCGATGACGTGGAACGTGAACAAGGCTTTGAGATCAGGCTGCTCAAAGTTGGCAAAGACGCGGCGGCTGTCCGCAGGCTCGTACTGCGTGTAGAGGTAGCACTGGCCGTCGGCAGGATCCACGAAGCGGTGCATGCCTTCCCCGGAGCGGCTGTACAGCGACGTTCCGGTCACTGTCACAGTATTCTCCGCGGCGAGGCCTTCCAGGATGATCCGGTCCCCGTCCACGACGTTTGCTGCATCAAGGACGCGTCCGTTCAGCACAACCGATTCCACGCCGCCACTGATGTAGTCCAGGAAGGTTGCGGAGCCGGGAGTGGCCGAGAACGAGATGGTGCTGGTACTGGCGTACCCGGAGGCGGCCGGATCAGCGGCGCTGCGGACATCCAAGGTGACGTCATAGCTGTGGGTGGTGATCAGGGCCGAACGGGTGGCGGCTTCGTCGCGGGACAGGTTGTGATTCGACACACAGCTATCTAATCATGATCCATGCGGCGGCCAGTCCGAGCCCTGCAATCAGCAGCCAGGATCCCAAGGCGACCACAACGGCCCTCCCGCCCGTACGGATGAGCATCCGGACGCGCACCGCGGAGCCCAGGCCGAAAAGGGCCATCGCGAGCAGGATGTCCTGCAGGGAAGCGACCGCGTCCAAGACCGGTTGCGGGGCCCACCCCAGCGAACGAACCACCACCAGGAGAATGAAACCCACCACAAACAGCGGGACAACGGGAGGGAACTTCCCGTCGTCGTCGCTGTCCCTCTGAGCGGAGCCGGCCGCGCGCGACCGCGTGTGCATCATCCGCTGGTGGAGGCCGGCCACGGCCACTACCGGGGCGAGGAGGACCACCCGGGTCAGTTTGACGACGACGGCGATCGCCAGCGCCGCGGCACCTGCGGTTTGGGCGGTGGCCACCACCTGGCCGACATCGTGTACAGAGGCCCCGGTCCAAGCCCCGAAACGCTCAGGGCTGAGGCTCAAAGGGTGCATCAGGAGCGGTAGGACACCGATCGCCAAAGTCCCGCACAAGGTCACCAAGGCAACGGGGAGAACCGTGTCTTGGTGCCTGACCCGGCGCACCGCGGCCATGGCGCCGATCGCCGAAGCTCCGCAGATGGAGAACCCCGTTGCGATAAGCAACGATGTTTCCGCGGGAAGTCGCAGCAGCCTCGCCAGTGCGTACGTTCCCGCGAAGCTCGCCATGACGATGAGGGTGATCAGGACAAGCGCCAACCATCCCAAACCCAGCACGTCCGCAATGCTGACCTTCAGTCCCAGGAACACGATGCCTGCGCGCATGAGATGCTTCCCGGCGAAGTCCAACCCCGGCCGGGCGCGCCCCGCAGTCCACGCAGCCGTGCCCGGTATATTTGCTGAAAGCAAACCCAAAGCAACGGCCAACGTCATGGCGGGAATGGCAGGCAATACTGCGTGCAAGCTGAAGGCGAGGCCCATTGCCACTGCGCTCAGGGCCAAACCTGGCACACACCGGACGAGCTGGGGCGCAAGGTTGTTCAAAGGCATTCCCCAACCCTGCCGGAACAGGGCACTGAAATGCGAACCGGGGCCGCCGCCCACACAGCGACACAAGCAGCGCGTAATGCGCTCGACTCAAAAAGGTGATTGTCTAATTCCCATGTCTGACCTATTCCAGGATTATTCCGAGGCCGCCGCACGTAGTGGCGCCTACGATGAGATGTTTGCCCCGGGCCAGGTCGCCAGAAAATCTTACGGACAGGTTTCAGGAGCCCTGCGTGAACTTTCACTCGCGGACGTTACTGCCCGGGCCGACTCCATGGCGAGGACGTTCCTGGACCGTGGAGTGACGTTTGACTATGCAGGGGAGGAGCGGCCATTCCCCCTGGACATCGTTCCGCGCGTGATTCCCGCCGATGAATGGGACGTCTTGGAACGGGGGGTGGCGCAGCGCGTCAAGGCATTGGAAGCCTTCCTGAACGATGTCTACGGACGGATGGCGGTGGTGGCTGACGGGGTGATTCCGAGGCAACTCATCACCACGAGCGCCCATTTCCATCGGGCAGTCCACGGTTTCGAGCCGGCCGGCGGTGTCCGCGTGCATGTCTCGGGCATCGACGTCGTCCGCGATGCTGCCGGGACTTTCCGCGTTCTGGAAGACAACGTCCGTGTCCCATCCGGCGTGAGCTACGTCCTGGAGAACCGCCGGGCCATGGCCAAGGGACTCCCGGAAGCGTTCGGCCAGCAGCATATCCGGCCCGTGGAGGAGTATCCCCGCAGGCTTCTCTCCGCGCTCCGCAAGACCGCCCCGGCCGGCGTCGACGATCCCACTGTTGTGGTTCTGACCCCGGGAGTGTTCAACAGCGCGTACTTTGAGCACACCCTGCTGGCCGGGCTCATGGGGGTCGAGCTCGTGGAGGGACGGGATTTGATTTGCCGCGGCAACCGCGTTTACATGCGGACCACTGCTGGTGAACAGCGCGTTGATGTCATCTACAAGCGCATCGATGATGACTTCTTGGACCCGCTGCAGTTCCGCTCCGATTCGATGCTGGGCTGCCCCGGCTTGGTCAACGCCGCGCGCGCTGGGGGAGTGACCATCGCCAACGCAGTGGGTAACGGCGTCGCCGATGACAAGCTCGTGTACAGTTACGTCCCTGACTTGATCCGGTACTACCTCCACGAAGAGCCGATCATCGCCAACGTTGATACGTTCCGACTTGAGGAAAAGGAAGCAAGGGAGCATGTGCTTGACCGCCTTCACGAATTGGTGGTTAAGCCCGTTGACGGCTCCGGGGGCAAAGGGCTCGTGATTGGCCCGGATGCTTCCAAGGAAGAATTGGACGCGTTGCGCAAGCGGGTCATTGCCGATCCACGGGGTTGGATCGCGCAGCCGGTGTTGCAACTGTCCACGGTGCCGACCCTTTCAGGGGACAAGTTCGGACCTCGCCACGTGGACCTGCGTCCTTTTGCGGTGAACGACGGCGACGACGTCTGGGTCCTTCCCGGCGGACTCACCCGGGTAGCCCTCAAGGAAGGGTCTTTGATCGTCAACTCAAGCCAAGGCGGCGGCTCCAAGGACACCTGGGTCCTGGCGAATTCGTCGCAACTTCCCGCTGAGGCCATCCCACGCCAGTCGGTAAGGGTCCGTGAACAGGTTTCTGTGTGGCCCGTCGAGAGCAACTGGCGGGACCGCCAAACGGAGCAACAGCAGTGAGCGCCCGCACCCCTGACCTGAACTCCGACCGGCACCATGTGAAGGAGGCCCAGTTAGATGCTGAGCCGTATTGCTGAATCACTCTTTTGGATCGAACGCTATGTTGAACGCGCCGATGGCACGGCACGGATCCTGGACGTGCACCTCGAGCGACTGAACCATCTTCCCCTGGAAGAACAACAAAGTGTGGCGCGTGACCTGCTGGCCGTCATGGGTGCCAAGCCGCAGAGCGATGACTTCGGGCTTCCCGAACTGCTCCATGCCCTTGCCTACGACAAAGCGAGTGCTTCCTCCATTGCCGGTTCACTCGGCGCCGCACGCGAGAATGCCCGCCGCGCACGGGAAACAGTCTCGCAGTCCTTATGGGAGAGCCTCAACACCACCTACTACGGGTTGAACCAGCACCGCAAGGATGTTGTGGGGACGTACCGCTTCTGTAACTGGGTCCTTGAGCGGACAGCGATGGTCCGTGGGCTTGCGGACACCACCGTCAGCCACGATGAGAGTTGGCTGTTCATGGTCCTGGGCCGCTCCCTTGAGCGGGCTGATATGACGGCGCGGATGCTGTCCACCCGTGACGTCCAATCCGCGGGAATGTCGTGGGTGAACATGCTGCGGTGCGCAGGCGCCTATGAGTCGTTCATCCGGACCCGTCGGGCAGCCTTCGGTGACCAGCACGCGGCCGAGTTCCTGCTCCTGGACCGCCTCTTCCCGCGATCGATCGTTTATGCGCTGCGTGACGCCGATGAATGCCTGGCAAAGTTGGATCCCTCAGCACAGCGCGTTGGCTTTATCAACGATGCACGGCGGATCGTGGGCCAGGCCCGGACGTTTTTGGAGTTCCACCGCACGGATGACCTGATGTCGGAACTGCCCGAGCACATGGAACGCGTGCAAAAGGCAGTGACGCAGGCTTCGGACGCGATTTCCCGTAAGTACTTCAATCAGGCTGATGAACACGCCTGGGTGGGAGAAGTTTCATGACCCGGCTAAGTATTGTCCACACAACGGCTTATAGATATAACGGCCGCGTGACGCTGTCTTACAACGAGGCCCGGATGACGCCCCTCACCGATGCCCAGCAGGTGGTCTTGGAGTCCTCACTCAAAGTTTCCCCCCATCAGGCAGCGGTGAGTACGTACCGCGACTATTGGGGCACCCGCGTGACAGCATTCGACATGCAGTTGCCCCATGAGAGCCTCGAGGTTGAGGCGACCGCTACGGTGGAGGTCCATCGCCCTGAACGGGTGGCCACCGAGGACGACATCGTGGGTTGGGACGTCATTGCCTCGGACAAGATCCAGGACGAATTCAGTGACTGGCTCCCGCAATCCCGCCTGACCGGGCCCGGGGATGAGGTTCTCGGGATCGTTCCGGATGTGGTTGCCGGTAAGAACCCGCACGACGCCGCACTGGCAGTTTTTTCGTGGATGGCCGGAGAGATGACCTATATGAAGGGCAGTACCGGCGTCACCACCAACGCCGAGCAGGCGTGGTCACAGCGCCAAGGCGTGTGCCAGGACCTGGCACACTTGGCGATCGGCGCGCTGCGTTGCAGCGGCATCCCGGCGCGTTACGTCTCGGGCTACATCCATCCACGGTCGACGGCGGGTATCGGCGAAGCGGTGGCGGGGCAATCGCATGCGTGGCTCGAATGGTGGGATGGGGAGTGGCGCAGCTGGGATCCCACCAACCACAAGCCGGCCGGCGACTACCACGTCACCGTAGCCAGGGGCCGGGACTACCGCGATGTCCCACCGCTTAAAGGCATCCTGTCCGGGGGCGGCGGCTCGGGCCTGTCGGTAACGGTGCAAATCACGCGCTTGGCGTAGCGCTTTACCAGGGCGAGGGCTTGTAGTCCTTGAGGAAGACTCCGTATTGGTCCTCGCCCTTCTCGCCCATCACGATCGGGTCATAAACCCTGGCGGCCCCGTCCACCAGGTCCAACGGGGCGTGGAAGCCCTCCTCCATGAGACGGACCTTGGTGTAATGCGGACGCTCGTCCGTGATCCAGCCGGTATCCACCGCGGTCATGAGGATGCCGTCGGAGTCCAGCATCTCTTGGGCGCTCGTACGGGTCATCATGTTCAAGGCCGCCTTGGCCATGTTGGTGTGCGGATGTCCGGGGCCCTTGTAGGCGCGGGAGAATTGTCCTTCCATCGCCGAGACGTTAACGATGTACTTGCGGTGCGCCGTGGAGCGCTTCATGGCATCACGGAGCCTGCTGACCAGCAAGAACGGCGCGGTGACGTTGCAGAGTTGGACTTCCAGCATCTCCAGCGGGTCCACCTCGTCCACCACTTGTGTCCAACTGTTGATGGACGCCAAGTCCGGAACCAGGCCACCGGCGTCGATGGCGGTGCCGGTTTCTATTCGCTGCAGGGAGGCTGAACCTGTGGACAGGGCCAGGGATGTGATTGCGTCCCCGGCCAACACAGGGTGTTCGGTGACGCTGCTGGCCAAGGCCAGCGGATGCTTGTCGTGGGCATGGCCGAAGGTGACCAGCTCGGGTCCCCCGTTGGCCGGTTCCAGTGCAGCAGGTAGAGGCTCATCTTCGGCGTCAACCAGCGGCTTGTACGCATTTCCGGAACGGCGCACGGTTTGGGCGGCGTTGTTAATGATGATGTCCAAGGGCCCGGCCTCGTTCAGTGAGTCCGTGAGCGCCATGACCTGGGCCGGATCGCGAAGATCGATGCCCACGATCCGCAGCCGGTGCAGCCACTCAGCGCTGTCCTCCATGGCGGCGAAGCGGCGGGCAGCATCCTTGGGGAACCGGGTGGTGATGGTGGTGTGCGCGCCGTCCCGGAGGAGGCGCAGAGCGATATACATGCCGATTTTGGCCCGGCCACCGGTCAGTAGAGCCCTCCGGCCGGTGAGGTCGGTCCGTGCATCCCGTTTGCTGTGGCTGAACGCCGCGCATTCGGGGCAAAGCTGGTGGTAGAACGCGTCCACCTGCGTGTAGTGCTTCTTGCAGATATAACAGGGACGCGAACGGATCAGGTGGCCTGCTACCTCGCCCGTGGCAGAGGGCGCAAGTTTGTTCCCGCGCGTCTCGTCATCGATCCGGTCCGGTGCCGCCGTCGCCGTCAGGGCAATGACGGCGCGGTCTGCTTCGGCGATGGAATCACGCTTGGTGACACGACGATGGCGTTTGACGGCCTTGAACATCTTGCCGGTAGCACGCCGGACGGCAACGTAGTCCGGGTGCTCTTCGTCGTAGACGTGGATCGTGGTCAAAACCTTGAGGCAGGCCTGGATCTCTTCGGGCGTCAGATTGGTGGAGCTCATTGACCTGATTTTACAGCCTGAAGAGACCTCGGCCTGCCCCGGGGGCCGCGGTGACCGCCCGGCGCCTGCTACCTAGTTGACGACTCCTTGCCGGGCAACATCCGGTACGCGGGCTTGAATTCCGGCAGCGACCTTTTCGGCGGAGTCGCGGATATCGGGATCGTCATGTGTTGCTGCCTTGACCGCCTCCGGAAGGCTGCGGCGATGCTGGGCGGAAAGGGCAAGTTCAGCTTCGCCGGGCTCCGGAACCATCTGTCCCTTGGCCAGCACTGTGATTCCGGACTCGGTGACTTTGTATCCGCGGGCCCTATCCAGCTCCGGGTCCAGTCCGATGGCAGCCCCGGCAGGAACCTGGACGTTCTTATCCAGAATGGCCCGCTTGATGACTGCGCCCTCGCCCACACGGACCTTATCCATCAGGACCGAATCCTGGACACGGCTCCCCGCGGCAACATACGCGTCGTTGGAAAGCACCGAGCCTTCAACGATGCCACCGGAAATAACCACGCCGCTGGCCACGATGGAATCCAAGGCGGTACCCACCGTGTTGTTGCCGCCTCGGACGAACTTGGCCGGCGGTGAAATGCTCTGGCGGGTGTAGATGGGCCACTCGGAGTTATACAGGTTGAACACCGGCACCGGCGAGATGAGGTCCATGTGGGCGTCGTAGAACGAATCGATAGTACCGACGTCGCGCCAGTACGTCCGGTCGCGATCTGTGGCGCCTGGGATGTCGTTCAGCGTGAAGTCGTAGACGCCGGCTTCGCCTTGGTCCACGAAGTACGGAATGATGTCCCCACCCATGTCGTGCTTGGTGTCGAGCCGCTCTGCGTCCACATGCAAGGCATCAACGAGGGCGTCGGCGTTGAAGACGTAGTTCCCCATGGAAGCCAGGAATTGAGTGGGGTCAGCTGCCAACCCGGGGGTGCTGGAGGGCTTTTCCACGAAAGCGGCGATTTTTTGCGGATCATTCTGGTCCACTTCGATCACACCGAACTGGTCAGCCATGTTCAGGGGCTGGCGGACCGCTGCCACCGTGGCCTTGGCGCCGCTGGCGATGTGTTGTTCCACCATCTGGGAGAAGTCCATGCGATAAACGTGGTCAGCACCGACCACAACCACGATGTCGGGAGCGTCGTCGTGAATGAGGTTCAAGGACTGGTAGATAGCGTTCGCACTCCCCAGGAACCAACTCTTGCCCACGCGTTGCTGCGCCGGAACGGAGGCTACGTACCGGCCCAATTGCGTCGACATCCGCCACGTCTCTGAGATGTGGCGGTCCAAGCTATGGGATTTGTACTGCGTGAGCACAACAATTTTCAGGTATCCCGAATTAACGAGGTTGGATAGTGCAAAGTCAATTAACCTGTAACCGCCGGCAAACGGAACCGCGGGTTTGGCCCGGTCCGCTGTCAGCGGCATGAGGCGGTTGCCTTCCCCGCCTGCCAATACGATTGCCAAAACTTTCTTCAACGCCATGGTCACAGCTCCCCGTACGTCTTCGTATTCCCCCAAAAGTCCGATTTTCCGGACTCTTTCACACTAGAACACATACGCGGGAACGACTACGTTGGTTAGCGTGCGAATAGACATTGTGACTAAAGAGTTCCCTCCGGAAATATATGGCGGTGCCGGCGTCCATGTTGCCGAGCTCAGCCGCGTGCTTGCGAAGCACGTCGAACTCCATGTGCGGGCGTTCGGTTCGCCCCGTGATTCCGACTACCACGGGGCATCGGTTGAGTCCTATGCGACCCCGGATGAGCTCGGCGGAGCCAACCCGGCCATCCAGACGCTCGGCGTGGACCTGAGGATCGTTCCGGACATTGCGGGAGCGGACCTTGTGCACTCGCATACGTGGTATGCGAACATGGCAGGCCACTTGGCTTCCTTGCTCCATGGCATTCCCCACGTGCTGAGCGCCCACAGCCTTGAGCCGCTCCGCCCGTGGAAGGCTGAACAGCTCGGCGGCGGCTACGCCCTGTCTTCATGGGTCGAAAAAACCGCCTACGAAGCCGCCGACGCCATCATTGCTGTTTCGGACGGGATGCGGAAAGACATCCTCCGCAGCTATCCGAACGTGGACCCGGACAAGGTCAAGGTGGTGCACAACGGGATTGACGTTTCCTTGTGGGAACGGGACGAAGAAGTCGATGCGATCCGCGCTCTTGGGATCGATCCGGACAAGCCCAGTGTGGTGTTCGTGGGGCGCAACACCCGCCAAAAGGGTGTTCCGTACTTGTTGCGGGCAGCTTCAAGCCTGCCGGACGACGTGCAACTGGTCCTCTGCTTGGGCGCTGCCGACACTCCGGAACTCGCCGCTGAGACCGCACGCCTGATCGAAGATCTTCAGGCCAAGCGCCAGGGCGTGGTCCTGATCGAGCGGATGCTCCCACGCCGGGAGCTGATCCAGGTCCTCAGCCATGCCACGGCCTTTGCCTGCCCCTCCATCTATGAGCCCTTGGGGATCGTCAACCTCGAAGCGATGGCGTGTGGTGCAGCCGTTGTGGCCAGCGCCACGGGCGGCATTCCGGAGGTGGTCCAACACGGAGAAACGGGCCTGCTGGTCCAACTGGAGCAGGTGACGGACGGAACGGGTACTCCGCTCGATCCGGAAAAGTTCGTCAGTGATTTCGCCGCTGCGTTGAACGAGGTAGTGGCCGATCCGCCCCGCGCCCGCCAGATGGGCATCGCAGGCCGACGTCGGGCCGAAGAACACTTTTCCTGGGAGTCCATTACCGAGGCGACGCTCGAGGTCTACCGTTCAGTCTTGCGCTGACCTCTAGCGTCCCAAACAGCAGACCGCGTTCGACGGCGCCGCCCCCAGAGTGGGGACGGCGCCGTCGTTGGTCTCCTGCGCGCGGCTCCTAACGGGACCTGGCGGCCTTCAATGCCAGCAAGGCTTTCTCATCCGCCGGCGCACTGCCGCTGGCGCGCTGTTCCCTGAAATATTTGGCAGCTTCGTCCTGCCGGACGGACTCTGCCCCGGTGGCGATCAAAGCTCGCAGATGCTCCGGGCCGTATCCGAAAGCGTCCACCAAGTCCAAGGCATGAGGCCGTATTTTGACCAGCAAACGGTTGATGTAGGCACCCACCGTCCGGCCGCGCTGCATAGAGAGCCGGCCGTTCATGAGATACCAGGACAGGTGCTTCTCAATGAGCGACAATCCGAAGAGATCACGCAACCACGTCAGGACGCGCTTGGTGCCTTCGTCCGTGACCTCGCCCAGCGCCTCGGTGAACGCTTCCCATTGCAAGAGCTCGGCATGGGCGTTCGCCGCTTCGATGAGTTCGTTCTGGTGCTGGTTGAAGAGCGCGGCAGCCTGGTGTTGAGGCAGTTTGTTGGCGCCCTTCAGTGCCGCACCGACCTCGGCCACCATGGACTGCACCCGGTCAGTGAGCAGAGTCCGCTGGCCTTCCTCATCGCGCAACGCCAGCGCGGCCTTCTGGACGGAACCGGTATCGGCGACGAACTGGGCCACCTGCCGCAGCCCCGTCCGGTGCAGGGCCACTCCGGCGGCCTGGTCCACCACGTAGCGGGCAAGGACGCCGAAATCGGCGCCGCGGAATTCTTTGGCGTAGTCAGCCAGGAGACGCTTGGCCACCAACTGCAGCAGAACAGTGTTGTCGCCCTCGAAAGTGACGTAGACGTCCAGATCGGCGCGCAGCGACGCAAAGCGGTTTTCGATCAGGAAGCCGGCGCCACCACAGGCTTCGCGGCATTCCTGCAGCGTGTCGAGGGCGTGCCAGGTGCTGAGCGGCTTGAGCGCCGCCGCCAGCGTCTCAAGGTCCTGGCGGTCGGCGTCGGAGTCGTGGGCGCCGGAGAACACGTCATCGAACTTCTGCAGCAATTGTTCGTGGGCAAAGCTGGCTGCGTAGGTGGTCGCCAAACGGGTGAACAGCCGGCGCTGGTGCCGCTGGTAGTCCAGCAGGACTTCCTCGTCCGTGGGAGATGACGCATTGAACTGGCGGCGCTCCGTGGCGTACTGGATGGCGGCCTTGAGGGCCACCTTGCTCGCGGCGACTGCTGCCCCGTCCAACGAGACACGTCCTTGGACCAAGGTTCCCAGCATCGTGAAGAAGCGGCGGCCCGGGCTCTGGATAGGGGAGGAGTAGGTGCCGTCCGCGGCTACGTCACCGTAGCGGTTCAAGAGGTTAGTGCGGGGGATCCGGACGTTCGTGAAGTGAAGTCGGCCGTTATCGATGCCGTTCAGGCCACCCTTGATCCCATCGTCCTCGCCGCCGATGCCTGGGAGGAATTCCTTCGTGGCCGGATCCCGGAGCTCAACATAGAAAGCATGGACGCCGTGGTTGACGTTCTTGGTGATCAACTGCGCAAAGACGACGGCGGCCAGGCCATCCGTTGCAGCGTTGCCAATGTAGTCCTTCCACGCTGCGCGGAACGGTGTGTTGACAACGAATTCCTGGCTCTCCGGGTGGTACGTGGCCGTGGTGGCGATGCTGGCGACGTCGGACCCATGTCCCGTTTCGGTCATGGCAAAGCAACCGGGGATCTCCAGGCTCATGATGCCCGGCAACCATTTGTCCTGGTGTTCCTTGGTTCCGAGGTGCATGACGGCGGAGCCAAAGAGACCCCACTGGACGCCTGCCTTGATTTGGAGGGAGGGGTCGGCCGTAACGATTTCCTCAAAGCCGGCGATGTTTCCGCCGTGGTCGTCCGAGCCACCCAGGCGGGAGGGAAAGGCTCGGTGGACTGCGTTGTTGTCGACGAGAATCTTCAACTGCTCGAAGACCCGGGCCCGGTGCTCGGTGTGGGATAGGCCTTCAATTTTCTGCACGGACGGGTTGCCCGCCACTTCACGGGCTTCGCGCCGGATGTGTGCCCACTTGCCCAGGAGCTGTTCGCCCAGCGCAGCTACATCCACCACGGGTTCCGCGCCGGAGGAGGCGTCAACGCCCTTGCCCGAGGGCTGATGCTGCGATGCGGCTCTGTCCACTACTTCAGTCATGTTGATTCCTTCTTTGGTCCGACGACTGATGGGTCGTTACTGGTATCAGGTGGTGGTTTTGAGTTCAGGGGCGATGCCCAGGCATAACCAGTCCGTAATTCGCGCGGCCATGGTGGCTTGGTCCGGCTTGGCTGGGCTGGCCGGGCTCCCAAGCCACATCTCGCCCGCGTTCCTGACCAGCCCGATGGCAGCGGTGGGCCAGTAAACAATGACGGCTTCCTTCTCTGGTCCGAGAAATTCCCGCATGGGCGTGGCAATCATGTCGCTGACCTGCTCAAAGAAGTTGCCCAGTGCCCCGGATGCGGCAATGGCGTCCTGGCTGGACGCGTCTCCCGGGCTGGGTCGGGTAATGAACGCGTAGACGTTGGGGCTCGAATCGGCCATCTGGAGGTACGCGGAGACCATTGCGAACAAGCCTTCACGGGGCGTTTGCGCAAGCTGGGCGGCTTCCTGCATGCGCCGCTGCATCTGGCCAAGGACGAGCTCGCCCATAGCTTGCTGCAGCCCCGCTTTGTCCCCGAAATAACGATAGAAGACCGACTTGGACGTCCCCGCTGCTCCAGCGATGTCCTCCATGGAGGCATCGCTGCCGAACCGGTGCACCGCTTTCCGTGCTGCCTTGATAAGTTCCCGACGCCGCTCTTCGCGATGAGATTGCCAGCGAGCGGACCGACCATCCATTCCTGGGATTGGCTCATTGGTGTCCGCGCGGTCCGGCAGGGTGGCTGCTTCCGGGGATTGGCTGTTCACGATACCCAGCGTATCAGGTACGCTGGGTATCAGTAACTGGCATTCGATCGAAGGAGACATCCATGGCTGCAGCGGACATGACCACCGGAGGAGATCGACAGGCGAAGCACGCGCCAGGAACAACTCGTCGGGCGTTCATCGTGGGTGGCAACAGGATCCCCTTTGCCCGCACAGGAGGTGCCTACGTGAAGTCCTCCAACCAAGACATGCTCACGGCCGCCCTTGAAGGCTTGATCGCACGGTTCGGGCTCCAAGATGAGCGGATCGGAGAGGTTGCCGCCGGCGCCGTCTTGAAGCATTCCCGCGACTTCAATCTCACCCGCGAGGCTGTGCTGGGCTCCTCACTGGCCCCGGAAACTCCCGCCTATGATCTGCAGCAGGCGTGCGCCACGGGACTTGAAACAGTGCTGGGCCTGTCCAACAAGATCAGGCTCGGCCAGATCGACTCCGGAATTGCCGGTGGTGTGGACTCCACCTCCGATGCTCCCATTGCGGTCAGCGAAGGCCTCCGGGACATCCTCCTTGACCTGAACCGCGCCAAGACGCCAGCGCAAAAGCTCAAGGTCATCAGCCGGATCCGTCCCAAGGATCTCGTTCCCGATGCGCCGAATACCGGCGAACCGCGGACCGGGTTGTCCATGGGTGAACACCAGGCGCTGACCACCGCCCAGTGGAAAGTCACCCGCGAGGCCCAGGATGAGCTTGCCTACAACAGCCACCGCAACCTCGCAGCCGCCTACCAGAGGGGGTTCTTCGATGACCTCCTCACCCCGTACCGGGGCCTGAACCGGGACTCCAACCTCCGCGCCGACACCTCGCTGGAAAAGTTGGCCTCCTTGAAGCCCGTTTTCGGTAAGAGCCTCGGCTCCGAGGCCACCATGACAGCAGGAAACTCAACGCCGCTCACTGACGGTGCCGCCACCGTCCTGCTGGCGTCCGAAGAGTGGGCAAACAGCCGCGGCTTGCCCAAACTTGCCACCGTGGTGGATGGTGAGGCGGCTGCCGTCGACTTCGTCCACGGCAAGGATGGCCTCCTCATGGCACCCGTGTTCGCGGTGCCGCGCCTGCTGGCGCGCCAAGGACTGACATTCGAGGACATCGACTTCTTCGAGATCCACGAAGCCTTCGCTGGAACGGTGCTCAGTACCTTGGCCGCTTGGGAAGACGAAGAGTTCGGCCGTACCCGGCTTGGCCTGCCGGGCGCGTTGGGAAAGGTGGACCGGGCCAAGCTCAACGTCAACGGTTCCTCCCTTGCCGCCGGACACCCCTTTGCCGCCACCGGTGGCAGGATCGTGGCTTCTTTGGCAAAGATGCTGCATGAAAAAGCGCTCGCCGAAGGAAAGCCAACGCGGGGGCTCATCTCAGTCTGTGCTGCGGGCGGCCAAGGCGTAGTTGCAATCTTGGAATCAGCATAGGGGGGGACAGTGACAGACAAATACACGCAGATGGTCAGCCGTGGACTGGGTAAGGATGTTGCGAGACGGCTGGGCCTGCCGCAGCCCGTGGTCCTCCGGCGCTACGAACCAGGGGCCCCGCTTATCACCGGTCCGGTCCTCGTCAGCGGTGACAGCGCAGGCGCCGACGACGTCGCTACCGCCCTCCTCGGTTGGGGGCTCGATGTACGCCGCAACGCACTGCCGCGGGAAAAGCTCGGCGCAATAGTGCTCGTGCTCGATGCCTTGCAGCACCCGGGTGACCTGGGCAAGCCAGTGCTGACGGCGGGGGGATCCATGCGGGATCTTGCGGCGAACGCACGCGTGATCACCATTTCCAGAACGCCACTTTCAGCGTCGTCGCCGTCGATCGCGGCAGCTCGCCAGGGCGTGGACGGGATGCTCCGCTCGTTGGCCAAAGAATTGCGGTCCGGTGCCACCGCCAACGGCATCCTCCTCGCCGAGGAATTGGCAACGACCAGTCCCTCGGCCCTGGGTGCCTTGCGTTTCTTCCTCTCGGGGCGATCGGCCTATGTGGATGGGCAGTTCCTGACCGTTGCGTCCGCGTCGGGGAGCATGCCTGCGGAAACGGAGAAGCCGCTGGCCGGCAAGGTGGCCGTGGTGACAGGTGCTGCCCGTGGAATTGGTGCGGCGATCGCCCGGACCCTCCACCGCGACGGAGCTAAGATCGTGGCCGTGGACATCCCAGCGGCGGGGGACCATCTTGCCTCTGTAGCCAATGAGGTCCGGGGGACGGCGCTCCAGCTGGATATCAGCAATGACGACGCCGGGCACCGGATTATCGAGCACGCTGTGGAACGACATGGGCGCCTGGACATTGTGGTGCACAATGCCGGCATCACCCGTGACAGGCTCCTGGCCAACATGGACGAGGCGCGATGGAATTCGGTGATCGCCGTAAACATCGCTGCCCAGCTGCGCATCAATGAAGCACTGCTCCGATCGGAGCATTTCCGGGACTCTCCGCGAATTGTTTCTGTGGCGTCCACGAGCGGCATCGCCGGGAACCGTGGGCAGACAAACTACGGAGCGTCCAAGGGCGGCGTGATCGGCATGGTCAGGTCCACGGCGGCGTTGATGCAGCCGTTCCACGGGACGATTAATGCTGTAGCCCCGGGCTTCATCGAAACCGAAATGACGGCCCGGATGCCGCTGGCCATCCGTGAAGCAGCCCGCCGGCTGAACTCGCTCAAGCAAGGCGGCCTACCGCAGGATGTGGCGGAGGCTATCGCGTTCCTGGCAAGCGACGCTGCCGGGGGCATCTCCGGGGAAGTGCTGCGCGTTTGCGGGCAACAACTGGTGGGAGCATGAGCAACCTGCAGGAAATCGGCCTTACCGAGCTGCCCTCATTGTCCAAGTTGTACCTCAATGCTGCAGCCACGGCTGCGAGGCGGAGGATCCTCGGGGGATCGACCGGTGAGCCCGCGCTGCCGGCAGTGAGCTACCACGTCCGGAACGTTCGGGCCGACGTCGACAACTTGACCGCCTACCAACACCTGGTGGGGGAGTCCGCCAGCGACACCCTGCCGGCGGGTTTTGTCCATGCCCTGGCGTTTCCGGTATCCATGAGCGTCATGAACCGGGACGACTTCCCGCTACCGCTTCTTGGGATGATCCATCTGCGAAACCGGATAGAGCAGAAGAGCCCTCTCCACTTCGCAAAGTCCTTGGACGTCAGCGCCTGGTCGGAGAATCTCACCGGCCATAAGGCAGGCACGCAAGTCGACGTCGTGGCAGAGGTGACGCTGCATGCCACTGGGGCAACTGTGTGGCGGGGCGTGTCCACGTACCTTGCCAAGGGTGTCTTCCTTCCGGGAATCGACAAGTCCGGAAACCACCAGGCCGCCACCGGGCGGGAGGATTTCACTCCACCAGACCCCACGGCCCTATGGCGGATCGGGCCGGATATCGGGCGAAGCTACGCTGCTGTTTCCGGGGACTTCAACCCAATCCATCTCAGTGTCCTGTCCGCCAAGGCGCTTGGCCTGCGAGGATCCATCGCGCACGGAATGTATTTAGCCTCCCGCGCCCTCGCCGACGTCGGGCCCGCCAAGGGTGACGCGTTCAACTGGGACGTCGCGTTTGAAGCCCCGGTCTTCCTGCCGGCCCGGGTGGCGCTCGATATCTCGACGACGCCGTCAGGAAGCGGGGCATGGGCCCGCTCTGACTACACCGCGTGGAACCCACGCAGCGGCCGGCGGCACTTCACGGGCAGGGTGGCGGCACTGGACTGACAGCATAAGTGCTACCCGGCTCCCAATTGATCACCACAGTTCAAATGATATTTCCCATCACGTAGCCTGCCGTTCAGGGAGCGTGGTGAAACTCGGGCGAGTGAGTTCACCATGTAAAGCCCACGAGGCTGAGAGTGTTTTCCTGTCCCCTTCCCGCCGCGGATTCCTCGCCGCCGCGCTTGCCGGCGCCGCAGTGACCTTGGCGCCGATGTCCTTCGCCGCTGCCGACACAGGCACCAGCAAGACCAAAACCATCACCGGCCACTTGGATCCAGGTGCCGCCGACTTTGTGTACTTGCCGGTTGAGGTGCCTGCCGGCGTCAACAAGATCAGTGTGTCCTACAGTTACAGCAAGCCAACGGTTACGCCTGGTCTCCTCTCCAACGCCTGCGACATCGGCGTCTTCGATCAGAAGGGCACCGACCTCGCCGGGAAGGGTTTCCGCGGCTGGTCCGGCGGCTTCCGCACGGAGTTTTTCATCAGCGCCGCCGAAGCCACCCCCGGCTACTTGCCGGGTCCGGTCGGTAAGGGCACGTGGAACATTGCCTTGGGGCCCTACCAAGTGGCGGAACAGGGCATGGACTACACCGTCAACGTCACCCTCGACTACGGGCCCGACGGCACCCCGTTCTCCCCGCAGTACCCGCCAAAGCAGGTCAACGGCAAGGGCGCCGGCTGGTACAGGGGCGACGCGCACCTGCACACCATCTACTCCGACGGCAAACGCACCCCGGCTGAGGTTGCCGCCGGCGCGCGGGCCGCGAAGCTCGATTTCATGATCAGCACCGATCACAACACCCCTGCCTCCCACGGAGCCTGGGGACCGCTGGCCGGGAATGACCTGCTGATCCTCACCGGCGAGGAAGTGACCACCCGGAACGGACACTACCTGGCACTGGGAATCGAACCGGGGGACTGGATCGACTGGCGCTACCGTGCCCGCGATAAGGGTTTCGAACAGGAAGCGCAGCACATCCACGCTTCCGGCGGCCTTGTAGTCCCGGCCCACCCCTACTGCCCTTACGTCGCGTGCCGTTGGAAGTTTGGCTACGACGATGCCGACGCCGTCGAGGTTTGGACCGGCCCCTGGACCGCGGATGACGAGTACGCCATCAACACCTGGGACTCCATGCTCGCAACTTCGATACGCAACGGTGGCCGATGGATACCGGCGATGGGCAACAGTGACGCCCACAGTGAGCCACAGGTCATTGGGTTGCCTCACAATGTGGTCAACGCAACAGCGCTCTCCCATGACGCCATTCTGGAAGGCATCCGGAAGGGCCGCACCTGGATCGCGGAGTCCGCCGACATCTCCCTGGATCTCACCGTGGCCGGCGGGGGCCGGAAGGCAACCGTCGGGGAGCGGCTCGATGCCAAGGCCGACACCCCCGTGACCGTGACCATCAACATCAGCGGTGTCCCCAACGGCGTCATCCGGATCATCACCGACGAGGGCCAGACCCAGCAGGTCACGCTCCCGGCTTCCGGCCAAGGCACCCACACCTGGGTCACCACGCCGCAGCTCTCCGCCTATGTCCGGGCCGAAGTACGCCACCCCATGGCCGACGGCACCCCCAGCAACGGAACCAACATGGGCACTACACTGCTGCTCGGGCCCATGGCCGCGTTGACCAACCCGATCTTCCTCGGGGCCAAGTAGGCCACTCGCGCCGGACAAAGCCACACGCGCATGGAAGTCCTGGACGGGGACTAGCGGGCCGCCGCGGACGCTTGCGGTGCGTATTTCGCCAAGACATCAAGCGGAAGCATGCAAGCCGCCGCCCCGTCCAGGACGAGCGTGACGTTAGGGTGCAGCTGGAGGAGGGACGCCGGCATTTCTTCAGTGACGGGTCCCAAGAGCGCATGGCTTAGCGCCTGCGCCTTGTCCTGACCTGTTGCGACGAGCAGGAGGTGCCCCGCCTCTTGTATGGTTCCCAGTCCTTGGGTGATGGCGTGGGTCGGCACGTCGTCAAGGGAAGGGAAGAAGCGGGAGTTCGCTTCGCGGCTGTCTTGGGTCAGGGCGACCACGCGGGTCCGCGAGTTAAAGCGGGACCCTGGCTCGTTGAACGCCAGGTGTCCGTTCCGCCCGATCCCCAGGATCTGGAGGTCGATTCCGCCCGCGGCCCGGATTCGGGCTTCGTATTCCGCACCGGCGCTTCCGGCGTCGTCCGTGGTCGCTTGTGGCACGTGGACGCGTTCGGAAGGAATCGCCAGGGGGTCACTGATGTGCTTGCGGACAAAGCCGGCATAGCTCTGCTCGTGGCCCGGCGGGAGACCCAAGTACTCGTCAAGGGCAAAACATGTGACTGCGCCGAAGTCCGGACCAGGGTGGTCGGCCAGGTATTGATAGAGCGGAAGCGGCGAAGATCCGGTTGCCACGCCCAGCACAGTGTGGGGATCTGCCTGAACCTGAGCCCAGACCTGCATAGCTGCTGCACGCCCGAGTGCGGCTGCTGATTCAGCGACAATGATTCGCACGGTCTTTATACCCCAGCTTCAACTGGCTGTGATGTGACGGACGCGACGACGTCGGCCTCGCGTAGGGCGGGGGAAGGGACCTGCACGGTCGGGACCGGGATCCGAAGGCTGTTGTAAGCGAGAAGGAGCCCGCCCAACATCGACAGGTCATTCGCGGCCGGAGACACAGTGACAGCGGGGGGGTAGGGTACGAATTCGTTGAGGGCATCGCGCAGGCGCGGCATGAAAACATCGCCGGCCGCGGATACGCCGCCGCCGATCGAGATAACGTCAGGGTCCAGGGTGATCGCCAGGTTGCAGACAGCGTGGGTGATCTGGTCGATGAATTCCTCGGCCAGCCCCGCTAAGGCGGCCTGCGCGTGATCCCCTGCGGATGCAATGACCGTGGAGGCCGGGAGGTGTTGGCCGGTCGCTTCCAGTGCCCGGGCACTGAGTGCCCGCCCGGAAACTGCATCTTCCAAGGGTGCGATTCCGCTGCGGTGTCCGCGGTGGTGCGTAGCTGTCGCCGGAATCAAGTAACCGATTTCCAGCGCCGCGCCGTTAGCACCCAGCAGTGGCTTGCCATCGATGACGGCCCCCGCCGAAATGCCGGTCCCGACGTTGATGTAGAGGCCGCAACGGGCGCCCCGCATCTCGCCCCATTGGTAATCGGCCATCGCCGCGGCCTTGACATCGTTGGCCCATGCGACGTTCTCGACCCCGAGCTCGGAACCGATGGTCTTGGACGGAACGGCTGCATCCAACCCAGGATTGTTGGGGACAAGCCCGACGCCGTTTTCGCCCACCACGCCCGGGGTAACGAGCCCCACAGCGCCGGCGCACACATCATCTCCAAGGAGCTGGGCCGAGACCTCCAACGCCACGCCGAAGCAGGCTTTGACGTCCTTCATGACGTCCGAAGCGGCACGACCGGCGGGGCCGCTGGCCTCGGCAATATGCAGGATGGCGCCGTCCAGGGTGGCTGCGCACACCTTGACCTTGGTGCCGCCGATGTCGATGCCCACGGCCAAGGGCACTGCGCTGCGTCCATGGGCGCTCATGCGCTGATCCCCGAACGGATTTCTTCGTCGACGTCGTTCTTTTCCACCGGCAGCGGGCCGAAAGGCCAGGTCTTTTCACGCTTGGCCCAGATGAAGAAGCTGATCGCACCGACCGCCACCCATGCGAGGGACAGCTCGATGGGGTGCAGGCCGGGAGCGTTGATGTCGGAGTAGAAGTAGATGACCAGCCAACCAAGCCCTGCGACGATCAGCGGGGCCGGGTAGAGCCACATCTTGTAAGGCCGGACGACGTCGGTCCGGCGGCGGAGGACGGCGACTGCAGCTACTTGCCCGAGGGCTTGAACCAGAACCATGACAGCCGTAAGGAGTTGAATGAGCGCACCAATGTTGGTGGCCCTGCCGATGAGGAAGCCGACGGCGGTCATCACGCCCATGGCGACGAGACCCGCCACGGGAAATTCCTTGGTGGGGTGCAGTTTGGCAAAGACCTTGAAGAAGACTCCGTCCCTCGCCGCGTCGTAAGGTACGCGTGAACCGGCGAGCAGGCCGACCATGAGGGAGGCGAAGGCCGTGATGAGAATGAAGGCAGTGACAACGAGGGCAACTTCACTGCCCCAGGTCCGCTGCAGGACCAGCGAAACGAGCGATTGGTAGGCCATGGAGTTGGTATCGAGCATTTCCTGCCACCGCACGACGCCCAGGACGCCGATCTGCATGAAGAGGTAGATGACCATGATTCCCACCACCGAGAAAACGACGGAACGGGGGATGGTCCGGCCTGCGTTTTTGACCTCCGCGCCCATGTACGAGGACGTGTTGTAACCGAGGTAGTCGTAGATGCCGATAGTCAGGCCTGCGACGAAGGAAACCCAGAACCCGCCGGAGGTAATATCGAAGGCTCCGGCCGGGAAATCCATCACCTGGGCAAGGTTGAAATGCGTGACGCAAGCGGCGATGACGGTGAGGACGGTCAAGATCATGACCGCCCACAGGACCACGGTGAGTTTGCCCAGCGACTCGATGCGGCGCCAGAGGACCACCGTGATTATCACGATGAGGGCCAAACCAATGAGGGTCCCCGTCCCGTCATCCATGCCCGGTGCTAAGTACCCGAGGTACTGCACGAACCCGATCACGCCGGTGGACATCACGAGCGGTATGAACAGCACGGCCGACCATACGAAGAGGAAGGGCATCAGGCGTCCGGTCCGGTACTTGAAGGCTTCCCGCAGGTAAACGTACGTTCCGCCGGAGCCTGGCATTGCGGCTCCCAGCTCAGCCCAAATGAGCCCGTCGGCCAAGGCCAAAACTGCCCCGGCGATCCAGCCAACCACGGCCTGGGGACCGCCGAAAGCAACGATCATGGCAGGAATTGTGATGAAGGGACCGATACCCACCATCTGTGACATGTTGAGCGCGGTTGCTTGGAAGGAACCGATACGACGGCGCAGCTGGGGTGCGCGCGCAGGAATTGACGCCATTGTGAATCCTTAGGAATGGGGCTGAATCCGTACCCAAGGAGGGACGGAAAGCCGTAGAAGATTCATCAATCGTAAAACAGTTTTCCAATCACGGTCAAGGGTCAATCCAGATTAAGTTTCCAGCCCAAAATCTTCAGTTGCCCTGAGAGCTATAGGCCGGCGGCAAGTGTGTCCCACGCCAGCTCGATGGCCTTGGTTTCCGCCCCGTGCAGGGTGGCTGCCTCACCCGCCGTGCTCACCTCCACCGGAGGGATGCTTACTGTGAGCAGCCGAGTGAGGTCGTCGCGAACGGCATCGGCCAAGTCCGGGCCTCCTCGGAGGCCGATGCTCCCGGTCAGGACCACCAGCGGGGGATCGACGACGAGGATGAGGGCCGTCAGGGCATAGGCAATGAGCCGCGATTCGGCGGCCAGCGCTTGTGTGGCAGCGGGGTCACCGAGTTTCGTCGCCTGCACCAGTTCGTGGACCCCGGCGAAGCGGTGACCAGCGTCTGCAGCAGAGAGCAATGCATCAACGGACGCGGCTTCTTCCAGTGGTCCACGCGGGGATGGGTCGCCCGACTCGACCGGGTCCACGCGCAACGGCAGGAACGCGATTTCCCCGGCAAGCCCGTGAGCGCCCGGCATAGGCTGGCCCCCGAGTACCACCGCCGCGCCCACCCCGGCTCCCACCGAGAGCAGCACGAAGTCCTTGGTCCCGCTATCAGCCCTCGCCTGGGCCTCTCCGAGCGCGGCCAGATAGACATCTTTCATGATCAGCAAATGGGGGCCGAAAAGCTCTTGGAGGGCAGCTAACGTCGAGGGGGCGTCCCACCCGGGGAGGTTGGACGCGTGCCTCAGCCGGCCCGACACCGGGTCCACCACGCCCGGACTGCCGAGCACGGAGTAGACCACCGAATCCCGTTCGGCGCCTGCTTCTTTCAGCAGGCGGCTGATGGCCCGGTCCAGGGCACGAAGGACGTCCTCGGCCGATCCCGACTCCGATCGCTCCCGGACGGCTCCGCGTGGGCGCCCGCTCAGGGTGCACAGCCCCAAACGGACCCATTGCGTTCCAATATCCCCGGAGAGGACCAAACCAGCGTGTTCGTCCACTGCCCAAAGGAGGGGTGCCTGGCCGGACCGACCTTCCTTGAAGCCTTGTGGGCTCACGAAACCCGCGGCCTGGAGCGTCCGCAGGGCGGCGCCGACAGTCGGCTTGGATAGGCCGGTCCTTTTACCGATCTCAGGCGCCGTGGTCTTTCCCGCGATCCGTACGTCATCGAGGACGACTCGTTCGTTCGTGCGCTTCAGGTCCGTTGCCCGCACACCCTGGACCAATGAATTCACCTGGACATCCTTATTACTTTCGACGGCGAAGTGCGCGCAGGGAGCTCGGTCATTGGCCCTGCCGGTGCCCCGCCGGGCGCATTGTCTGGGAGGGATCTTCCCGCCCTGCTCGACAATAACAGCGGACCTCGGGGCTGTCCGCCCGCGACTCAACTACTAGCGTGTTGTGCCGCAATCTTTGGGCGGAAACAGAAACAGGCGTGCGGGTTGGGCGGTTTTCCGCCCAACCCGCACTGATTGCTGTCAGTGACTGGTCACTTGTCGTCGTGGTTTGTCGATCCGGCGGGGATGCCCGGTACCTCGTTCGGACCGTAAATTTTGTCGTCGCCGGGGTATGGGGTCTCCCAGTTGTGGGTTTGGTACCACGTCCAGCGGTTGAACAGGTTGGGGTTCGCCGAGTCTTCCTTTGCGCCGTTACCTGTCAGGTGCTGCTGCTCGGACCAGTTGCCCCACTCTTCTGCAATATCCTTCATTGGGGCCGGGACAGCGACGGCTTTTGCTGCGTCGTTGTTTACCGCGGCGGCGCCGGGCCCGGTCTGCCCCAAAGTGTCGGGGCCGCACGCGGGCGCGGTCTTGACACCTTCGGTGAGCGGTATCTGGTTCGGGACGGCGTTGAACGGTGTCAGATCGGCCTTGTTGGTAAAGGCGTCGAACATCGGTGTGGCCGCGGCAACTTTCTGGTTCAGGGGCTGGGCGCCGAGGATTTGCTGGATGGTCCGGACCATGTTGATCTGTGAGTAGAAGGTGCTGATGGTCTTTCCGTGCGCCGCGTAAGGACTGATGACCTGGACCGGGGCGCGGTGGCCGTCGACGTGATCGGTGCCGTTCTGGCTATCGTCCTCGGCGATGAAGATTGCGGAGTCCTTCCAGTACTGGGAATGCGAGATCTCGTCAACGATCTTTCCCACGGCGAGGTCGTTGTCGGCGACCTGCGCCCTGGGGTCGGCGGTGCCGCCGGTGTGGTCGCTCGAGAGCCATGTCATCTGAAAGTTCTTCGGGCCGTTCTTCTCAAAGTCCTGCTTCCAAGTCGCATAGCGGTAGATGTCCGGAACCGAGGTGTCGAACGGCGCTGCGTTCGGGTCCGTGATCGCGTTGAGCGAGGGGATGGACGAGGCGGCGTGCATCTGCAGTGCCGGGGTGAAGAGCTGGGCCGGGTCGCCGCCCGCCATCGTACTCGTGGCCGCGCAGTAGTAGTTTTGCCAGGTCGCGCCAGCCGGCTTGCCCTCAGTGGAATCGAACTCTCCGTAGTTCCTGGCGGTCTTGCCCGCGTCCTGGATCGCTGTCCAGAGGAACCCGGAGCGCTGGTGGCCCAGGACGTCATTCTCGGTGTCGTAGGAGCGCTTGTACTCACCGGCGCTGGTCTCGGTATAGGCCGGGTCGTCGCCCTGCATCATCCAGTTATGGCCCTCAGCCGAGTTCGTACCGATGTCGTACGTGTTGTCGTAGAGGCCGAACTGGCTGGCCAAGGCGTGCTGGTTCGGGGTGACCTTCGCGCCAAACTGGGCGAGGGCTGCGTCGCCGTTGCCCTGCTTCATGTCGCCGTAGACCTGGTCGTACGTGCGGTTCTCCTTCACGATCAGGAACACGTGCTTGATCGCCGAAGGGTCCCCGATCCGTTTCGGCACGGCCACGGTGGGGCCGTGGTCATTCTGGGCCCCGTTGTGGTCGTCGTTCTGGCCCCCTGCTGCCTGCTTGACGGAGTTGCGGTCCCAGCCGTTCTGCTGGAAGACGGTGTCAGTGTACTGCCGGATCTGGTCGTCGCCGGGCAGCGTGAATTTGGTAAGCGAGGCCGTTGTGGAGTGCGTGCCATGGCCGGTCGCAGCCGTGGTGCCCGCGCCCTCGCTGATGGTCTGCTCGGGGCCGAGCGCATCGACGCCACGGATATTGGTGACCACGATCTGGTCCTTCACCGCGGTGACGTTTCCGGGGTAGTAGTCCGTCGGGAGCAGGCCGATGTAGCTGGCCGGGTCCTTCGCGTCCTGTTTGTTGACCTTGTAGACAGCGATGGCGTTGGCGCGACCGAGGGAGACCAGCAAGTGGTCGCCCTGCATGGCGATACCGGTGGGCTCATAGCCGACCTGGGACGAGGCCCACGGTTGCGTTGCAATGGTCTGAAGAACCTTGTTGCTGGCGGTGTCCACCACTGAGACGGTATCGCTGTTGGTGTTCGCCACGTACAGCGTGGCTCCGTCAAGGTACATCGCCGTCGGGTGCAGCTGAACGTCGATGGAGGAAGCCGCCGCGGTGGCGTTGGCCGTGTCGATGACGCTCAGCGTGCCGGTCGTGGAGGTGCCGAGCTTAGGGTCCGCCGGGACCTGCGTGCCGTAGGAGTCCATGGTCTGTTCCCCCGGGAGGGCCGGGCGGCCCCCCTCGTTGGATACGTAAAGCTTTGTGCCGACGAACTTCAGCTGACGAGGCGCGATGCCCGTGGTGAAAGTCTGCTTGATCGTACCGGCCACGGGGTCGATCGCGACGACCGCGTTCTGGCCATTAACGGCCGCGTACAGGGTTGATCCGTCGGGGGAAAACGCCATGCCTGCCGTCAAGGCCTGCTTGTCGCCCGCGTTCGGAATGCTGATGGTCGTGCCGGCCCCCAGCGAGCCGTCCGGGTTGAAGGGGTAACGGACGATGCCGGTCGCGACAGGCTCATAGAGGAACTTGCCATCGGGTGAAAAGACCGGGCCATCCTGTCCCACGGAACCATCCGCGATGTGCTGGTACGCCATGTTCGCGTAGCCCGCGTTGCCTGCCGCGGTAGCAAACGATGTGGCCGCGAGGGTGCCCGCAGCAGCCACAGGCTTATATGTCGTGAGGTCAAAGACCTGCAGGTCGACCGAGCGATCGGTGCTCGTCCCAACGAGGTAATGGCCATCCGGGCTCACGGTCGAGCCCATGATCTTGCCGAACGGCGTCATCAGTCGGTCACCGATGGGCTTGATGACTTGATTCGAGGAGATCTGCTCGCCCTTGTCAGTCTGGGAGCCGACCTGCTGTTGACCGAACGCAACCGTCGAGGCGGCGGCGATGCCGGCACCGCCCAGAACAGCAAATGTGCAACCTGCGGCCACAATCGCAAGCGGCTTGCGGCCGCGGACGGACCTCGACAACTTATGCAGGATGGAGGGGCCGGATTGTTGCTCGTTCGTGGATCTACTGTCTGCCTTAAGAGCTTTTGTCATACCGGCGAACTTACGGAACACAGATTAAATCCAGACAACACTCATGGTTATTTCAGGCAACCATTTATCGCCCTCACGCCGGCCCCGTGGGGCCCGACCCGAGTGACCACCCCGGCTTCCCGGCCGTAGTCCACATTGCAGGTGGCATCCGCCGGTGGATCGACGCGGCCTGAAAGGCCGGGCAGGCTCCTGAGGCGGACGCAGCCTCGAGCACCTTCACCTGCCGGAAGGCGCGACAGCGCATTGGCGATCACGGAGCTTCGTTAAGTGTAATGATCAGTGCATGAGCAGAACTGATATGACCCGCGGACAAGAAAATCGTTTTGACTCCAGGGCCCACCATTCCCGGCTCCGGGTCCTCGTGATGCTTGTTGTTGGCCTGGGCGTGGCCCTGGCCGTCGGAGCACTGAAGTCCTGGGCGTACGCGCCTGCGATGGGCTGGGCTGCGGCGTCCGCAACCTACCTTGTCTGGGTTTGGTCCGTCATCGGGCGGCTCCAGGCGGAAGCCACGGCAGCGCACGCACGTCGGGAAGACCCAGGCAAGGGCGCGTCCGATGTGCTTGTGCTGGCTGCCACAATCGCCAGCTTCGGCGGGGTGGCCCTCATCCTGGCTGATGCCTCCAATGCCCAGGGCGGCACAAAGGCGGCCATCATAGCCATGGCACTCGGCAGCGTCGCCCTGTCCTGGTTCCTGGTCCACACGCTTTACACCCTCCGGTACGCCTCCATCTACTACCGGGACAAGGCCGGTGTGGACTTCAATGAACAGAAGCAGCCCCGCTACCTGGACTTCGCCTACCTAGCCTTCACCGTGGGCATGACTTTCCAGGTCTCGGACACCGACCTGAAGACGGACGCGATCCGCACCACGGTGCTGCGCCAGGCACTGCTGTCCTATCTGCTGGGGACAATTGTCCTCGCCACGACCATCAATCTCGTTGCTGGTCTTATCCATTAGACCGGCTCCCGAGAAGCGGGGTGCTTCCAGTCTTTTCACGTTATCCCTCGTTCTGCCTTGGTGAGATGGCTATTCGATTCGCACGGTCGGTCAGTGTTCACAGCTTATTCCCGTGAATCACGGAGCAGACGGTGCGCATCTCATCCCTTCCTGCCCGGCTAAATGCCGCTGAAGGCCCCATTACCGCAACACCGTGTTAGTGGTTGCACTGAGGCGTTCGGCGGAAAGGGCCGGTAATGCCGGGCCCTCCAGCAGCCAATGCAGGAAGCGTGCCCCGGGGAGCAAGTTGTCAAGGTCCTCGATTGGAGTTCAGGGAGTGAATTCGCTGATCCCGTCTGGTGCGCATGATTCGTCGATGAATCGAAGTCGAAGGCCTACCGTGGCCGCCTCAGTGGTTGCGCCCGTGACGTCGCCAGTGCCAGGCGTGCAGTCGCCTTGTTGCGTTGGGCAGGGCAACGTCGGGTGCGCTTTAAAAGCGAAAGCGATAGTTCCAGGAATGCGTTCCTTAACGGAGCCATCCAGTCCGGTCTGCGTACCAGGCTGTATGTTGCCAGGAATCTGCCTGAGAAGGTTGCCAGGCCTTTGTGCTTGGAGCGTCCGCTTGATGATCTGGTGGCAGCCGGGGCAACAAAGCTTGTGCTCAAAAGCGATGAATCTCTGGAGCAGGCAGAGCGGCGGATCATCGCGCAGCACCTGAAAGCTCACGATGGTGAGGGTTTGCAGTACATGCACCGTAAACCCCATGAGGAGCCTCTTCTGTGGGTCAGTGACGCCGTCGCGTGGTGCAACCAGAAAGGCGGAGATTGAGTGCGTAAGGCTGCCCCGCTGGTTCAGGACATCATCGACTGCTCCCGATAAACAACGCAGGCACGGCTCGTCATACCATCCGGAAGACTACCAGCCCCACTCTCAGGGCTACTGCCCCTTGCACCATCGATGTTAACCAAAGAGGGGAAAGTCAGGGAAGGCGCATACGTTTCTGTTCGGCTCCCGGAAGGCATCGGCCTTTGACAGACCCGCCGGGCCGGCCGAGCTTGGGGGAGGCCGCGCTGCCCACAACCGGGGACAATTCTGTCCGGGTTATCCACCGCTGCGACTGCCTAAGGGAGCTTCTCGTATGGCTCCCAGAAATAGAGCCGTGGGTAACCCGAATTGTCCCCAATCCTGGACAGGGCCGGAGCGAGCAAGGTTGGAGGGCAACGGGGGGCGGCTGCATCAGCTGCGTTCCACACGGCCATAAGCAGCTACTCCCAGCGCAGGACGCCGGACCGGCATGTACGGGCCCCTCGTCGCGGCGCCGTCCGGGTTCTCGTCCTTTAACTGGTCCGGCAGGCAGCAGGTGTGCGGGGCGGGCTTATTCCGTGCCGTTGTCCAGGGCTTCGAGGTGTTTGGCCATTGCTTCCACGGCCTGATTCCAGCGTTGGGTTAGGGCTTGGCGGGTTAGCGGTTCGAACATGCTGGTCAAGACTTTTTCGACTGCATCGTAGGCGGCGTCTTTGGCCCGTTGCTGCGCTGCTGGGTTGTAGTAGTTCATACCAGTTATTCGACGCCGCAGTCTAAAAGGATGCCTCACGGACCGGTGCATGCCTCCTCGCAACGGTGATTGATGGGATAAAGCTGCATGCTTGGCTGGCAGCGATTCCGCGGTCAGCCAGGGGCCCCGCCTAGTTTTGCGTTGACTGTGAAATGACGGTAGCAGTACGTGCTCATCGTCTTCTCGATGTAGCGGTAGAGCAGCAGGACCGCCAGGCCGCCGCCGGCTACGAGGAGGGCCAGGATCCACAGCCGGAAACATTCGAACCCGGGGCGGCGGTCGACGGCGTGCGCCCGGCCGGCGAAGCGCTGTCCGAGTTCCGGGTATTTGCCTTCGGGATGCGTCCAGGAGTAGGGGTTGTCGGCGGGCTTTTGATAGTTGCGTCGCCGTCCGAGGAAGTGCGGTCGCGCCTGTTCCAATGACCCGTCCTCAACGAGGTTTGGGGCTGTTGCAAGACCGTAGGCGGGGCGTAGTCCCGGGTACCGGGGTCCGGGAACCCAGTGCCCTTGAGCTCGAACGAGTATGACCTACATCACATTTCGAGTACCCGGGAGTGGTTTCACGGAAATTGGGCCAGCCAAGATAGGTACCGGATACCCGGGTGCGGGCCGGGCCCAAATCGTAGCGTGTGAATGTCGAGCCAAATCCTCTTGAAAAGGGCACACACAATGACACATCTTCCACTCTTTGCCCGCCGTGGGAAGCCCTTGGGATTCACAGCATCGATCACACGGGGAATGGCATGATGGGAGTCCCGGCATCACTCACGGCCGCGCCGTCCCTCGCCCAGCCGGGAAGCTTTGACCTGCTGCAGAGCTTCTCCGAATGGCGCCACTACGTGCCGCTGGCTTTAGCCGGCATGGTCGCATGGGGCCTGTGGCTCTATCGGATGGATCTGTCCAAACGCGCCGGGCCGGTTGTGAATGATTTTTCCACGACAACCTCGGTGATCGTTCCCTCTTTCCACGAGGACCCCGACATCCTGATGCGCTGCCCGGACTCTTGGCTTGCTCAGAACCCGACGGAGTTTTTCATCGTCCTGGACGTCAAAGACACCGAAGCCTACGACAGAATCGACGCCCCTACCGGGATTCGGAGAACCTTGTCCTCTTCGCAGCCGTGGCGCACAGGGCCAATTGTCTGATTGGAAGTCCGCCACCGGATGCGGCGTTGGACCCACGCTAACTGAGAGGCCTGTCGATTCTAAAGTGCCGCGGGGGAGGGGTTCCGCCTTTGCCGGACACCTGTGGGCCATGACTATCACGATCCTCCGGCGCCCTTGGCCCGTCGTCCTCAAACCGGGGCTCCTCCCGCTGTTCGCAGCCATGTCACTTGGCGGCGGTCTGCTCATCGCCTCCCAGCGGTCCAAGCTCACCGGGCAGATGGTGCTGTCCTGGCAGGAGGCAGCCCTTACCGGGGTCCTGGTCGTGGCCGGGCTGATCCTTCACGAAACCGGACATGCCGTCGCGGCACAGGCAACCGGACGCAAGGTCGAACGGCTCGAGTTCGGTTTGGCAGCCGGAGCGGTGACCAGCGGTGACACCACGCCGTGGCGAAGGGTGATCGCCATCGCGGCGGGGCCCATCTCTGACCTGGTCTTCGGGTCCGCGCTGTGGGCAGCCGGTGGAGGCGTCTGGGATAACCCGCTGGGCGCAGCCGGGTTCTTTGTGCTCTTCAACGGTGCCGGGAACGTCCTTCCCCTCCACAAGGCGCTGGATGGCTGCCGGCTTCTGCGTTTCCTCCGGCTGGCGCTCCGCGGGAACGCACCGCTCGGCTGCATCCCGAAAGGGCCGTGCCCGGCCTGCACCGGTGCCGCCACCGAACCGGCGCGCCCGGGGGAGCCGGCGCTGATCCCGTCAGGGCAGCCCGGGGATTAACAGCAGGTCAAGGGCCGGCAAATCGTAAGCAGGCTTTGCATCGTCAGTCTTCTCCCGCCTAGGATGGAAACCGAGAAGCCTCGCTGCGTCCCCCAATAGCAGCGGGGCCTCCGTTTCCCCGAATCCGCTCTGGAGTGTCGCGGAAGCGCGCAGCTAGACCGGCATTCGTCCGGATGTGCGGGTCCTGCAGGAACGAAAACATTACCTTGCGGGGCCTTTGCGTGAGCGGGCCACGTACTTGCCGCACACACCTTGGGCATGACTGAAAACGCGGCCTGCCAGCCCCAAGGGCATCCCCAAAGGCGGCCAGTTCGCCGCCACCACCCACGCGGAACCCGACGTCGTCCTGGACGACGGCGCCGAGGACCAGATGAGCATTGTCCTCGCCGGACAGTGGATCGATGCCGAAAACGACGTCGACGAGCGGTTCTCCGGCAACGCCTACGAAGAGGCGGTCACCATCGTCCGCACCGAAATCGACGAGGCCGTCGCAGCCGGCACCTTCGACCGGGAATGAGACGACCTGGACCAGAACGAACAGGACGCGGCCCGCTACGCGGTCGAGGAGAGACGACTCGGACCCGGTCAAAGACCTGCTCCGCAACACCCCCGACCAGCCCATGCGCACGTCCTTGGGGCAGCCCGCAGCGCGTCTCTCAGAGCGCCGCTGGGCCTCCGTGCATGATCTGTTACGGCCCGCTGGAGGACGCGGTCCCCACGCCACGGGGCCAGTCACCGGAAACGCAAGGGTCCAAGGTTCTGGAGTTCGCCGCGCCCCACGTGCTGCTGATCGACAGGATGAACGGATCCGGCCATGAACTTGTCATCCCGGCACCCCTGAAGCGGACCCTGACCCGGGTTGGCTACGACGACGGGGAGGCGCCGCGCGCCGGACGGACGTACCTGGACAGCAAGGCCGGCGGCTACGGATGGAATGCCGTCGCCGGGGTTTACACGCCCGCGTAGAAGGACATTTGCCCGTGCAGAAAGGCCGGACCGCGGGACTTTTCCCAAGTAATGATGCCGCTCGAGTTGGCCGCGCCGAAGATGTGGTCGCTCAGCAAACGCGCAGTGCCCGCGATTGGTGGCCCGCCAACCCCATGGTCAGAAGGGGTGCGTTGGCCAGGATTTGCCCGGACAGACTCTACGCGAATCCACAACGGGGTTTATCCCGAGTCCAGCCTGCAGCAGCCAGGAAGCATTGGTATGCCCAGTCGTGTATGCGGACGCGCTTCTTTCTGAGCCCCGTGGCCTGCGCTTGGTTCCGTCTTTGCGTTTTCTATCTTCGATATAAGCCACAAAAAACGACTATGCGGGGCGCGAGCCAGCGGGTGTCGCTTTTCGACGTCCGCGTAGGCGAAACCGGAGTTCGCGTGGGCAGGGACAGAAAAAACCCCTGGAATCCTTGAATTCCAGGGGTTTTCGCTTGTGCGCGGAGGGGGACTTGAACCCCCACCCCCTTTCGAGGACTAGCACCTCAAGCTAGCGCGTCTGCCATTCCGCCACCCGCGCAGGTGGTATTCGAAGGGCTGTTCACACCTCGCGGCGGTTCACTTTCCTTCGAAGCAGCGAGAAAAACTCTAACACGCTTTCGGGTAGCTGAAAAATCGCGGCTGAAGGCGGGTATAGGCAGTCATGAGGCGACTCGTGGCCGCTCGTTTCCGCCCGTCGAAGGCCAACGGGTGAGTAGGCTGATGGAATACGGGGCGGGCCGCCGAAGGCGCCTGGCCTGTCGCCGCACGTGAACCCCAGCCGCGAGGAGAGCTCCATGTCTGTCATCCGCCCCGAAGACGAAGTTGTCCGGATTTGCCAGGAGCTGATCCGCATCGACTCATCCAATTTCGGTGATGACACCGGGCCGGGGGAGCGCGCGGCGGCGGAGTACACGGCGGGCCTCATCACCGACGTCGGGCTTGAAGCGGAGATCTTCGAATCGGCTCCTGGCCGGGCCAACGTGGTCACCCGCCTGGCAGGTGAAGACCCTTCCGCTGACGCCTTGGTGGTTCATGGCCACCTGGACGTTGTACCCGCGCTCAAGGATCAGTGGACGGTGGACCCGTTCAGCGGCGAGCTCAAGGATGGACTGATCTGGGGCCGCGGTGCTGTGGATATGAAGGACATGGACGCCATGATCCTTTCGGTCATGAGGGATTTTGCCCGGACCGGCCGCAAACCCAAGCGTGACATCATTTTCGCCTTCTTCGCCGATGAGGAAGCCGGGGGTAACTACGGCGCACGCTACGCGGTGGAGCACCGACGCGAGCTTTTCGACGGCGCCACCGAGGCGATCTCCGAAGTGGGCGGTTTTTCAGCGACGATCGGTGGTCAGCGGACATACCTGCTGCAGACGGCCGAGAAGGGCCTTTCGTGGCTTCGGCTGTTGGCCCATGGCCGGGCTGGCCACGGCTCGCAGATCAATACGGACAACGCGATCACCCGGCTGGCAGCTGCCGTGACCCGTATTGGCGAGTACAAATGGCCCGTCGAACTGACCCCAACGACGCGCCAGTTCCTCGACGGCGTCACTGAACTCACCGGCGTCGAGTTCGACGCCGACAACCCGGAGATCCTGCTCAAGGAGCTCGGCACCGTGGCCAGGTTTGTGGGCGCTACCTTGCAGAACACCTCCAATCCCACGCTGTTGCGCTCGGGCTACAAGCACAACGTGATTCCCGAGTCGGCAGAGGCATTTGTTGATTGCCGGACCCTGCCCGGACAACAGGAGCAGGTGCTGGAGACCATCAAGGAGCTCGCCGGGGACGGAATCGAGATCAGTTACGTCAATAAAGACGTCTCCTTGGAGGTACCTTTCGCCGGTAACCTCGTGGACGCCATGATTGACGCCCTGCACTCCGAGGACCCGGGCGCCAAGGTGCTTCCGTACACGCTCTCAGGCGGAACGGACAACAAGTCCTTGAGCCGAATCGGCATTACGGGCTATGGGTTCGCGCCTTTGATGCTGCCTGAGGAGCTGGACTTCACCGGAATGTTCCACGGCGTCGATGAGCGCGTTCCGGCAGCCTCCCTCCAGTTCGGCGCACGGGTGCTGAATAAGCTCCTGACCAACTACTAAAAGGGACTCGCGCTGATACGGGACTCACGCTTCCAACCATTCACCGAGGAGGTCTTGCCCATGACGCCCGAAGAGATCCTGCCTGATGCCCTGCTCGAACGCCTGCGTGCACGCGCAGCCGAGTATGACCTCAAGAATGAGTTCTTCCACGAGGACCTGGCGGACTTGGCTGCCGCGGGATACCTCACGTTGTTTGTTCCAGCGGACGACGGCGGCATGGGGCTTGGCTTGGAAGCGGTAGCTGCGTTGCAGCAGCGTCTCGCTACGGCGGCCCCAGCCACGGCATTGGCCATAAACATGCATTTAGTGTGGACCGGCGTCGCCCGTCTCATGGCGGCACGTGGAGACGATTCGCTGGCCTTTGTCCTGAAGGAAGCGGCTGAGGGGGAGGTGTTTGCCTTCGGGATTTCCGAGGCCGGCAATGACTCCATGCTCTTTGACTCTGGAACAATCGCTGAACCGCTGGCTGGTGGAGGCTACAGATTCACCGGACGGAAAATTTTCACCAGCCTCTCGCGCGGTTGGACCCGGCTAGGGACGTTCGGCAAAGATTCCAGCGCCCGGGACGGCGCGGGGGAGCTCGTCTTCGGATTCCTGCGGCGCGATGAGCCCGGCCACGAGACCCTCGATGACTGGAACACCATGGGCATGCGGGCCAGTGCTTCGAACACCACCGTGCTCCACGGCGCGGAGGTTCCGGCGGAGAGGATCTTCCGGAAGCTGCCGGTGGGGCCAAACCAAGACCTGCTGATCTTTGCCATTTTTGCTTGCTTCGAAACGTTGCTCGCTGCCGTGTACACCGGCGTGGCCGAACGGGCTTTCATGGTGGCAGTGGAGAACGTCAAGAAGCGCGTCTCTGCCAAGTACGGAGGTCGCAGCTACGCGCAGGACCCGGATATCCGGTGGAAAATCGCGGACGCTGCCTTGGCCTTGGACGGCATCTACCCCCAGATCTCGTCATTGGCACAGGACGTGGATTCACTGGTGGATCACGGCCCGCTATGGTTCGCCAAACTTGTGGGCCTGAAGTCCAGGGCCACAGAGAATGCCCGCCGCGTGGTGGATCTGGCCGTCAGGGTGTCCGGGGGCTCCAGCTACTTCCGGGGCTCGGAAATGGAACGGCTGTATCGGGATGTGCTGGCTGGGATCTTCCACCCGTCCAACGACGAGTCCGCCCACAACACCGTTGCCAATGCTTGGCTGGGGCCGTTGGAGAACTAGTCTCAAGGATGGGAACGTCTCAAACAGTACGCTGGACCGAATAGACCTTGCGCCGCAGCCAAAAGCGCCGACCGCCCCCGAGGTAGAGGACGCTGCGTTCAAGCTCCCATTTGCCGTACTCGGAGTGTTCAGCGAGCCGGCGGCGGGCCTCCGGCAGCGACTCCTGGGGTCCGACGGTCAGTACCAGGTACTCGTACTGGCGGGCGTAGTCTCTTTGGCGCTCCACGGAGCTGCCGGGAAATTGTTCTCTCATCCCTCTCCATTTTCGTCTTTTTCCGGCTAACGTGAAGTCATGAGCATCGATCCGCGTGTCGCGCTTCAGTCACTGTCCGCTGCCCTCGAAGAACACCTTGTTGCCGCTTCTGCACGTCGCGGCGAGGGCGACCCCAACGTGGAGGCAGCTTTTTTCGCCATCGCTGACGCGTTCGAAGTTTACGAAGACGCTCTGTACGAGGCCTACTCAGAGGTTACTCCCCTCCAGGTTTTCGACGACGAAGAGGAAGACGAGGACTCCCTGGACGACGATCTCGAAAGCCTGGAAGACTAACTCCCTTTTACGACCGGCCACCCTTGGGGGTGGCCGGTTTTTTGTTCCCCCTCCAAACCTTCATACACGTAGTGCCCGGGACCTGAGCCAAGTACTCACACGTAGGGCGAACCGGTATCGCTGAACAAACTTGAGTACCGACTACTGGTGCGCCTACGCACCCTCGCGACTTCACTGGTATCTAGGCAGTGGCAGGTCTAAGAAGAGGGCTGACATGGTGAAAGTTTCCGCAATGCGATGGGGCAAGGCTTGGGTACCCAAGAGTGCCCGCCGTACCTCCCTGATGCCGGACTTCCGTACGGTGCCGGACTTCCAAACAGCGCCTGCCTCAGTCACCGTCAATCCGCCGTCGTCTTCCTGGATTGACAAGTCCGCTGCTGCACAGCGGACTGAAAAGGCGGGGCTGGCGGTCTTGGGTTCAGGGGCTTCATCCCTGGACTTCGGGCCGTCAGCCACCCATCGCGATGCGCCCGCTCCTTCGGCGCACCGGGACTCAACCAACTGGGTCCAGGTGCTGACCAACAGCCTCAGGCTCGCCGACACGGCACTCGTTGGGGTTGCTGTTCTGGCCGGGTACCTGCTCAACAGCGAAGGATCCATCCCTGGCGACGGAAGCCCTGGCGACACCCGCCGCCTGCTGCTGGCATCGGCCTTGGGGCTCGCCTGGCTCGCGGCATTGGCCGTCTACCACACCAGGGATCCCAAGGTGCTTGGAGTCGGGCCCGAAGAATACAAGCGAATCCTCTCGGCGAGTGTCCGCGTTTTCGGCTTCTTAGGCATTGTGACGTTGGTCTTCCGGCTGGAACCTGTCAGTTCTTTCGTGTTGGTGTCGCTGCCCCTCGGATTGGTGGCCCTGACGGGCACCCGCTGGGGATTTCGTCGATGGCTCAGCCACGAGAAATCACGCGGACGCTGCCTCTCACGCGCAATCGTCGTCGGCGAGCCGCAGGATGTCCGGTATGTCATCAAGCAAATCAACCGCAGGTCCGGTGCGCCTTATTCGATTCTGGGAGCCTGCTTGCCTGGTGCCCGGCGTGGAGCCGTACTGGCTGTGGACCATTTGCGGGTGCCGGTCCTGGCGTCTATTTATGGCATCGCCACCACTGTCCACCAAACCGGGGCCAATGCCGTGATAGTGGCAGGGCCTGTCCCTGGCGGCAACCAGTTCATCCAAGAGCTCGGATGGAGGCTTGAGGAAGATGCCGCCGAGCTGGTGCTGGCGGCAACCCTGACCAACGTAGCCGGCCCACGGATACACTGGCGCCCTGTCGATGGCCTGCCCCTGATGCATGTGGATATTCCCCACTACTCCGGCGGCAAACACACTCTCAAGCGCGTGATGGATATCGCGGTGGCTGCGATCGCCCTGGCTGTCCTTTCTCCGGTCCTCTTGGTCCTGGCGCTCATTGTCCGGTGGGACAGCCCAGGGCCGGTCCTTTTCACCCAAGAACGCATCGGGAAGCAGGGCACCACGTTCCGGATGCTGAAGTTCCGTTCCATGGTGGTGGACGCTGAATCCCGGGTGGACGAACTGAGCATGCGTGACGAGGGCGCCGGAGTGCTCTTCAAGATCCGCGGCGATCCACGCATCACCACGTGCGGGGGGTGGATGCGGAAGTACTCCCTGGACGAACTGCCGCAGTTCTGGAACGTCTTGGTGGGCGATATGAGCTTGGTGGGCCCACGCCCACCGTTGTCCCGCGAGGTCAATGGCTACGAACGTCATACGCACCGGAGGCTGCTCATCAAGCCCGGAATCACCGGGCTCTGGCAGATCAACGGACGATCGGACCTGCCGTGGGACGAGGCGGTCCGCTTGGATCTCTACTACGTCGAAAACTGGTCCATCGCCGGGGACCTCATGATCATGTGGCGCACTTTCCGGGCTATGACCAGGCCTTCGGGGGCCTACTAGCCAGCCGGGGCCTCGCCTCAGCGGCACCTGAAAGGGTCCAGCCAACGCAACACGCAGGAACCAAATGCGTCGGAACCAAATACGTCGGAGCCAACGACACGGGAAACAAAGAGAGAAGTCGAGTGGGAAATGAGTATACGAACTATTCCGTCAGGCCAACTCCATAGCAACGGCTTACGCCCCAAGCTGCGAATCGCTGTGGTGGGGGCCGGATACTGGGGACCCAACCTTGCAAGGAACCTCAAAGCGAGCCCTGATTGGGAGCTCGTGGCTATTTGCGATCTCGACGTCGAACGGGGCCTCAAACTCGCCGAGACGGTAGGCCCCGTGCCCGTCATCGAGTCCTTGGACGAATTGCTGGACGACTACAACCTGGATGCCGTGGCCATTGCCACTCCCGCGCATACGCATCACGGAGTGGTGATGACGGCGCTGCGGGCCGGGAAGCATGTGCTGGTGGAGAAGCCGCTGGCGGACAGCCGGGCCAAGGGATTGGAAATGGTGGAAGAGGCCAGGTCCAAGGGCCTCGTCCTCATGGCGGATCATACCTATTGCTTCACCCCGGCAGTCTTGAAGATCCAGGAATTGGTGGCCAGCGGCGCGTTGGGAGAGATCCTCTATGTCGACTCTGTGCGGATCAACCTGGGGCTGGTGCAGCCGGATGTCAACGTGTTTTGGGACCTTGCCCCGCACGACCTGTCCATCCTCGACTTTGTCCTCCCCGGCGGCCTGCATCCCACCGAAATATCGGCCCACGGGGCGGACCCCCTTGGTACGGGCAGGGACTGCATAGGGCACCTGACGTTCGGGTTGCCCAACGACGCCATGGTCCACATCCACGTGAACTGGCTCAGCCCCACCAAGATCCGGCAGATGATTATCGGCGGATCCAAGAGGACGCTTGTCTGGGACGATCTGAACCCGCAGCAACGCCTTAGTGTCTACGACCGGGGAGTCAGCCTGGACCACCAGCCGCGGTCCGCAGCGGACAAAAGGGCCACGGCTATTTCTTACCGGCTCGGTGATACCTGGTCACCGGCCCTCCAGGAGCGGGAACCCCTGGGGCAAGTGGTAGCTGAGCTCGCCACATCCATCCGAAGCCACACCGCCCCACGCACCAGCGGGGAATCCGGGCTCCGGGTCCTATCTGTCTTGGAAGCTGTCTCCCAAAGTTTGGAAACTGGCGGCCAGTCCACTTTGGTGGCCGGCAACGAGGCAGAACTCCAGGTTCTGCTGTGACTGGCCTGTCCGGGGCGGCCATCCTGGTTACCGGTGGTGCCGGGACCATCGGTTCCACCCTCGTTGATCAACTGCTCGACGCCGGTGCAGCCCACGTGGATGTACTGGACAACCTCGTGCGGGGCCGCCGTGACAACCTTGGCCACGCATTGGCGAGCGGCCGTGTCCGGTTGGTTGAAGGCGATCTCCGGGACCGCGATCTCGTTCATGACCTTATGCGCGGCAAGGACCTTGCGTTCCACCAAGGGGCTATCCGGATCACCCAATGCGCTGAAGAACCGCGGCTTGCCTTGGAAGTACTGGTCAACGGTACATTCAACGTTTTCGAGGCAGCAGTGGAACACAACGTGGACAAAGTCATCGCAGCGTCAAGCGCATCCGTCTACGGGCAGGCCGAGCTTTTTCCTACCAAGGAGGACCACCACCACTTCAACAACGACACCTTCTACGGCGCAGCGAAATCCTTCAACGAAGCGATGGCCAAAAGCTTCCGCGCCATGTCCGGCATGGACTACGTCATGCTGCGCTACTTCAACGTTTACGGGCCCCGTATGGACGTTCATGGGCTCTATACCGAGGTCCTTGTTCGTTGGATGGAAAGGATCGTGGACGGACTGCCGCCCCTGATCTTTGGCAGTGGTGAACAGACCATGGATTTTGTGCACACCACGGACGTCGCCCGGGCGAATGTCCTCGCCGCAACGAGCGACATACGCGAGGGCGCCTACAACGTGGCCAGTGGCGTTGAAACCAGCCTGGCCGAACTCGCCCACACCTTGCTGGCGGTCATGGAATCACCCCTCCACTTGGAACACGGTCCTGAACGTACCGTCAACGGTGTGGCCCGACGCCTGGCCGATACCATCGCGGCCCGGGAAGACCTCGGATTTGAAGCAACCGTGGACTTGGAAGAAGGACTGCGTTCTTTGGTTTCGTGGTGGCGTCCGCTCCGGGAGGACATCGCGGCGTCGAGGCATGAAGGCAGCGTCCAAGCCCCACCTGTGGGTGCGCGATGACCACCGCCGAGACGCGGTTGGCCCGCATAGACGTCATGAAACCGTGGATGGGAGCAGAAGAGGCCATGGCGCTTGCGAACGTCATTGCTTCGGGCTGGGTGGCGCAGGGGCCCAAGGTCCGGCAATTCGAGGAAGCGTTCGCCAAGGAGCAGCGTGCAGGCTACGCGGTGGCGACCTCAAGCTGCACGTCCGCTTTGCATCTGGCCTTGACCGTAGCCGGAGTTGGTCCTGGCGACGATGTGGTGGTGCCGTCGTTCTCGTTCATCGCCACAGCAAACGCCGCGACGTACGTGGGCGCGCGTCCTGTGTTCGCCGACGTCGACATCCGCACCGGCTGCGTCACCGCGGCCACCGTGGCAGCGGCACTGACTCCAGCCACAAAAGTCGTGATTGCCGTGGACCAGGGCGGGGTGCCGGTGGATCTTGAACCGATCCGGAACCTTTGTGATCCGTTAGGCATCACGGTTGTGGAGGACGCCGCTTGTGCTATCGGTTCCCGCTACCGGGGTAGCCCGGTGGGGGCCGGCGCGCAGCTCGCAGCGTGGTCCTTTCATCCCCGCAAAATCCTCACCACAGGAGAAGGCGGGATGCTTTCGACGTCGGATATGGGCTTTGCGGACAGGTCCCGCCGGCTGCGCGAACATGCGATGAGTGTCTCCGCCGCTGATCGGCACGCGAGTCTCCTCCCACCTGCGGAGGAGTACCTCGAAGTCGGTTTCAATTACCGCATGACCGATCTCCAAGCCGCCGTCGGCCTCGTTCAGCTGGGCAGGCTCCGGGAAGTGGTGCAGCGGCGGCGGGAACTGGCCTGGGTCTATGCAGAGGCCTTCTCGGGCCTCGAAGGGCTCCGCCTGGTCAGTGACCCGGACTACGGCACGAACAACTTCCAATCCTGCTGGGTCGAAGTCGGTTCCGCGTTCGCCGTCGATCGCGACTCGTTGCTGGCCCGCTTGGCTGAAGACGGGATTTCTGCCCGACGCGGGATCATGGCGGCCCACCGCCAGCCGGCGTATGCGGGAAAGGACACCGGGACCGCCACACTTGATGCCACCGAGCACCTCACCGACACCACGCTCATCCTCCCGCTGTACCATCAGCTGACCCAGCAGGACCAAGCCCGGGTCATCGATTCCGTGTACCGTGCTTCCCGTGCGGCTGGATCCGGTTCGGCCGCTGGATTCCGTCCGGCCCCGGGGGAGTCCCCATGACCGAGCTCTTGCTCATCGCGGCCAGTGGCTTGGCGCGCGAGGTGCTGGCCATGGTCCGCAGCAGCGGACCGTTCGACGTCATCGGCATCCTCGACGACGACGAGGACAAGGCAGGGCGCGTGGTGGACGGCGCCCATGTCCTCGGACCAATCCGCCATGCGTTGAACTTTCCCTACGCGTTGTTGTTGGTGTGTATCGGCAACGGCAGCGGGCGCGAGAGCGTGGTCATGCGGCTACGAGCACTCGGGCTCTCCGAGGACCGATACGCGACCGCCATCCATCCCTCCGTGCTCGTCCCTGAGGGCTGCGTCATCGGGCGAGGCAGTATTCTCCTGGCCCATGTCACCATGACGGCCTCCGTGTCCCTCGGAAGCCATGTAGTGGCCATGCCGGGGGTGACTTTCACCCACGATGACGTTGTCAGTGATTTCGCAACGCTTGCGGCCGGAGTTTCCTTGGGTGGCGGTGTACGCATCGGCAGGGCCGCTTACATCGGCATGAACGCCAGCGTCCGCGAGGGCCGCTCCGTCGGTGCCAAAGCCACGATCGGAATGGGCGCTGCCGTGCTTAGCGATGTCCCTGCCGACGAGACGTGGGTGGGCGTTCCGGCGCGGGTGATCAGGCGCGGCAATTTGCCGGCATTGGAGGACATCCTGTGAAACTGATGCGGCCCAGCCCCCTCATCAACCGGCCCGGTGTGTCGGTGGTGGTCCCTTGCTACAACTACGGCCGCTACCTGCCGGACGCCGTCCATAGTGCGCTGTCCCAGGACGGTGTCGACGTCGAGGTCATCATCGTCGACGACGCGTCCACCGATGACTCCGCTGCGGTTGCCCAGCGACTGGCCTCTGCGGATGCACGGATTTCAGTGGTGGTCCACGAGGAGAACCAGGGGCACATCTCTACATATAACGATGGGCTCTCACGCGCGGCACAGCGCTACGTCACCTTGTTGTCCGCCGATGACCTGATCGCGCCCGGAGCTTTGGCCCGGGCTGCCGCCCTGATGGAGGCGAATCCGAGAGTGGGGATGGTCTACGGGCTTCCCCGGGACTTCACCGACCAGCCACCTCCCGTCGCAGCGGAAGGGCGCAGCACCTGGACAGTGTGGCAGGGCAAGCAGTGGATTTCCTTGGCCTGCACTAGGGGACACAACTTCATTTTGTCGCCGGAAGTGGTCATGCGGACCGAGGCCATGGTGGGCACCGGGGCATATAACAAGGCGTTGCCGCACTCGGGAGACCTCGAATACTGGTTGCGTGCGGCAGCTGCTTGGGATGTGGGCCGCATCAACGGACCTGTTCAGGCCTACTACCGGGTTCATGGAGCCAACATGCACCAAACGGAGTACGCGGCCGCCGCCGTAGACCTCAGGCACAGGTTGGATGCCTTCCGGGTGCTGGAAGACCCACGCTTGGGTGTGTCCGCGGAGTTCCGGGCCCGGCAGTTGCGACGCGTGGAACGGGCACTGAGCAAGGAAGCCTCCACTTTGGGGTTCCGGGAGGTCGCCGACGGCGGTTCGCTGGCCGCCGTCGAACTGCGGAAGTTTATTGAGGGGCTGCAACAGGTCCCTGGCAATGTCCACCGAGCCAACACCTTGCAGGCGGCCATAGTCCGGGGCCGGCACGATCCGCACACGGCTTATGCGCGCAAGCAGCTGGACCGCCTGCGCTGGCGCATCTGGTCGTTGACGGGAATCTCGTGAGCACCACCAAGGGGCACCAGCGCACCTTGGGCAGCCGTGCTGCGAGCGCCACTGTGTGGGGTGGGGTGAACATGGCATTGGGCAGGGTGGTGCAGTTCAGTACCACCATCATCGTTGCCCGTCTCCTCGCCCCGGAGCACTTCGGTGCGCTCGCGGTGGCCTTGGTGGTCCAGACGATCGCAACGAACATGGCCGAGTTGGGTGCCACGGCTTCGTTGGCCCGCGGTAGCGGGGATCCGGACAGAATTGCCCCGACAGTGTTCACCATTGCGCTGGTGACCAGCGGGATCATGACAGCAACTGCGGTGACTTTGGCTCCTGTGCTGGCTGCGGCCTTCGAGGATCCGGCAGCTACCCCGGTGATTCAGGTGCTCTCCCTGACTATTCTGCTGCAAGGTATCGCTGCTGTTCCTTCCACCATGGTGTGGCGGGATTTCCTGCAAAAGCCGAGGGTCGTGGTCGACGTCTCCAGCGCCGTGATGGTCCTTGTCCTGGTGGTTCCCATGGCCTTGGGCGGTTGGGGCGCCATGGCGTTGGCCTGGTCCAGGGTTGGCGGCCAATTGCTCGCCTTGGCGGGGTATTGGATCATCAGCCCCATGAGGTACGCACCCGGTTTCGACCGGGACGTGGCCAAGGAAGTCCTCCGGCTCGGTGCACCGCTTGCCCTGGCGAACCTCGTAGTGTTCGTGACGCTCAACCTCGACTACCTGATGATCGGCAGGATGCTGGATCCGACGGCGTTGGGGCTGTACTTGTTGGCGTTCAACCTGGCCGGTTTGCCGAGCTCGGTGATAACCGCCGTCATCCGTGCCACGGCTGTGCCCACATTTGGCCGTCTCTTTGCTGAGGGAACATTGGGAACTCTTGCCGGAAGGTTCGTGGCAGGCGTTTCGTTTGGCGCTTTCCCGATTTCGGCGATGCTCATCGCGTTGGCGCATCCACTGATCGTTACTGCATACGGTGCCCCTTGGGCTCAAGCCGGGATCGCCTTGGCCACCTTGGGAGTGTTCGGGGCCATGCGTATCCTCGTGGAACTCTTCGCCGACCTCAGCGTCGGGGCCGGGAAAACGATGTGGCTCTTTTGGGTGCAAGTGGCCTGGCTCATCGCATTAGTCCCTGCGCTCTATGGGGGAATCTCCTGGTGGGGGATCGCCGGGGCCGGGATTGCCCATGCCACGGTCGCCTGTCTGGTGGTCATCCCGCTGTACGTCAAAGCCTTGACCTCGGTACTGGGAACCACTGCACGGGAACTGCTGGGCGGCAGCCTCCCGTCCCTGCTCGCTGCCATGGCGGCAGGGGTGGCCGCTTGGGCGGCGGGTTCGATGGTGACTGACCCGGCCCTTTCGCTGGCAACGGGTGGCCTGGTCGGTGTCTCGGTGTACACGCTCCTGGTGTTCCGTCAGGGCCGGCGGCTGGTTGCGGACATCCGGGTTTTGTTCAAGAACGACGACGACGACGGCGCCAAAGGGGTGCCGCAGCCGGAAGCGGAAGGAGGCGTGGCCGTATGAGCACCCCCAACGTGGAACTGGCCGTGGTCACGCCCAGCTATCTGCCGGACCTGGAGCTGTGTACGGACCTGAACCGGTCCGTCATGGAGATGACCGAACGCGACGTCGTCCATCACATCATCGTGCCAAGCAAGGACCTTAATGCCTTTGGGTACCTGGCCTCTGCGCGGACACGGATTCATGACATCCGCGAATACCTTCCCCGCACCTTCCTGCAGCCGCCACGCTTGAACCTGTGGGTCAACCGCGCGCACCCGTGGCCGCCTATCCGCGGATGGATCGCCCAGCAAATTATCAAATTGGCAGCCGTGGAGCAGTTGGAGGTGCAAGGCGTTTTGCTCCTGGACTCGGACAGTGTCCTGATCAGGCCTACTACCTTGGACGCGTTCCGCGTGGGCGGGCACATCGCTATGTACCGGAAGCCATCCGGCGTTGACAGCACCCTTCCCGGTCACCGGCTATGGCATGACTCAGCGCGCAAGCTCCTCGGCGCGGCCGCAACCCCGGAAGGGGACCTGACCGATTACATCTGCTGGCCATGCCTGTGGGAACCGCGCGTGGTGCGTTCCCTGTTGCGGCATGTTGAACGTGCCACGGGCACGGCGTGGGCCACCGCCGTCGGCTCCCAACTGCACTTCTCGGAAATGATGCTGTACGGCGTTTACGTCGACGAGGTACTCGGCGGGGCTGATGCGAGAGTTACCGAGATGCAGGGGATCGTGTATTCGGAGGAGTTTCCCCTGACCCGGACCGAAATAGACCACCTGCTGGCATCGGCGCCGCCGGACAAGATCGCGGTGATGCTCTCCGCAAAGTCCGGCATCGCGTTGGAAACCCGGCGCAACGCTATTAGGGACTTCACCGCGGCCCTTCCTGCCCCGTTGTGGAGGGAGGACAAATGACCATGTCCCGGGCACAACTCCGGCACCTCGCACTACGGCTTCGGCAGGACGGCTGGGGCCAGGTGGCGCGCCATGGAACGGCTAAGGCCGCTACATTCCTGCAGGAGAGATGGGGCTTGGCTGAACCGGAACTTCCCCTGCGGCCTGAAGATGTCGCCGACCCTTCCGACCCCGCTGTTCAGCGCGGCTCTGTTCAGCGCGGCTCTGTTCAGCGGCCCGAGGTTCCGTTCCCCGGGAAGCAAGCACCATTGAACATCGGCTGGGTTTGCACCCCGCCGGGGCCGGGCTCCGGTGGCCACACCACCCTGTTCCGGATGGTCCATGCCATGGAAGAGCGTGGACACCGGTGCACATTGTTCCTCTATGACCGCACCTCCGATGACGTCTCCCGGCATGAACCCGTCATCCGCCGGCATTGGCCCAATATCAGCGCCGAGGTGCGCAGCGCCACTGATGGAATGGCTGGAATGGATGCCCTGGTTGCGAGCTCATGGTCTTCAGCGCATGTTATCGCCGCCCGCGCACCCCGCCAGCCGCACGTCTTCTATTTCATCCAAGACTACGAACCGTACTTCCATCCGCGCGGGATCCTTTACGCCCTGGCCGAGGACAGTTACCGCTTCGGGTATACGACGGTCGCTCTTGGCGACATGATCGCTCAGGTCATGAAGGCCGAACTCGGAACACCCCCCGACGCCGTGGTGCCTTACGGATGCGACACCACCACCTATCGTTTGCTCCCCACCACGGGGGCCTGGCAGCGGACGGGCGTGGTCTACTACGCCAAGAGGAATGTGGACCGGCGCGGCTACCTGCTCGCAAAACTTGCCCTGGAAAGATTCCACCAACTGTGTCCGGATAAAGAGATCCACGTTTACGGCGACATCGTCAGTGGATGGAAAATTCCGATCACCAACCACGGAAACCTCCCTCCGCGCGAGTTGAACATTCTCTACAACCACACCATTGCCGGCCTGGCCATCTCCTTTACCAACATCTCCCTTGTTCCAGGCGAACTGTTGGCCGCAGGCAACGTGCCGGTCCTGAACCAGGCGCCCTTCGCCTCCGGTCTCCTCACAGACCCAGACGCCGTATGGGCACCCTCCAGGCCGGACAGCCTCGCGACCGCGCTCGCCGAGGTAGTCTGCAGCCCGAATATCCAGGAACGCGCAGCGCGGATCGGAAGCAGCCAGCGACTGGACTGGTCGGCGACGGCGGAAGCATTCGGCAACCTGATGCAGGAATCACTCGTGGGGCAGGGGCCAGCATGAGCTTCCTGAAGGTCAAGCCGCTGGTTCCCAAACCGGTGCCGGACGTGGGCCTCACGGACCTTGAAGTCCACCCGGGGAAGCACGCCACCGTCAGCTTCCTGCTCCGGGTTTCCGCGTTCAGCATCTTCTTCTTCCCGTCCAACATGGTGCTGAAACCCCTGGGGGCTGTCGGGACCGTACCGCTGATGCTGGCTCTGCTGCTGTTGCTGGTGTGGCTTTGCGCATCGTTCTTCGGGCTCCAAAATCCCTTCAGGGCCAGGAACCCGGGACGCTTGGGAATCGGCCTGCTGTGGCTAGGAACCTGTGCCTCGTACGTCGCAATGTTCTCCGGGCTAACAGGCAACACCAGTATCGCTTCCCAAGCGTCCGCTGACCGCTGGCTCATCCTCATCCTCGCCAGCGCCGGAATCGTCCTTGCAGTCAGCGAGGCAGTACGGACCGTGAACGATGCCCTCATGCTGGTCCGGGCGCTCTTGGCAGGGGCCCTGTTCTGCTGTCTTGTCGCAGTGGTCCAATTCGTGCTCCGGATCAACCCCATGGTGTGGATCCAGGACGTCATGGTGGGATTCACTGACAACGGCGGGAACACAGTCTTCCAAGTGCGTGGACTCCTGACCCGCGTGGCCGGAAGCACCTTCCATTCGATCGAACTGGCCGTGGTCTGCTCCATGATGCTGCCGCTGTCCATCTGGCGCGCGATCTACGATTCCACAGGGCGTAAGTGGCTGCACTGGACGGTCACCGCCTTGCTGGTGTTTGCCATCGCCTCCACGGTGTCCCGATCAGGGGTCCTGGGACTCACCATCAGCATGATCGTGCTCATCCCCTTCCTGCCAACGACGGCGCGCCGATGGGCGTTGGTGATGGCGCCGGTCGCGCTTGCCGCCCTCTTCGTGGCCGTACCCGGCTTGGTGGGTACCCTCACCTCACAATTCACCGCCGGAAGCAGCGACCTGTCGGTCTCCACGCGGACCAACAACTACCCGCGGGTTGCCAAGCTCTTTGGTGAACTGCCGTTCCTGGGCCTGGGCCCCGGCAATTACCGGCCCACAGACGCACTCCAAATCCTGGACAACCAATACCTCAATTCCCTTGTCACCTTGGGGCTGGTGGGTTTCTTCGGCATGGTTGCCTATCTCGTCCTGCCGGCCTGTTCAGCCCTCATCGCAGCCCGCGCTTCCCGGATACCGGCCCTGCGCGCACTCGCCGGGGCTTTGGCGGCCTCCGGGGCCGTGGCGGCCGGCTGCTCGCTGACTTTCGACTCCATGTCCTTCCCGGTCTTCGCGCTGGCCTATCCGGTCGTCGTCGGCCTGTCCGGGGCAGTGTGGAACATGGTCCGGCGCGAAGCCAATCTAAGGGCCCCAGGTCCTGACAGGGGCGTTAGCGACAGCCCGCCCCGGCAAAGATTCAGGCCAAGACCCACGATTCCCGACCCAGCCAACCCTGCAAGCCCAACAAGCCGAGCCAATTCAGGAAACGAGGGAATCCCATGGACCCGCTAGCTGTCATCAAAGCACTGTGGCACCACAAATTTGTGGTCATACCAGCGCTGCTCCTGACCGCCTTCGCCGCCGTGTATGTGTATGCCTTCGCACCGAGGTCCTACCAAGCACAAGCTACGTACGCGATCGTCAACCCCAAGGTTCCTACCGCCAGCGAACTCGAGCGAAACCCGTCGCTGCAGGATCTCAACTCGGACAATCCCTACTTACGGGCCTCGGATTCCTCCCTGATCGCACAAGTCGAAGCAACCCGGCTAAAGGCAGACTCCGTGGGGAGCGCGTTGAGCAAGCTCTCCTTAAGCACTGACTACACCGTGGAACGTTCCCCCAACTCCTTCCTTCTGGATATATCAGCCGTGTCGCCCAAGAAAGAGGTAGCGACGGCGACCGTCCAAGCATTGGGCACCAAGATGCAACAGGACCTCAAACAGATTCAGACCGTCAACGGCGCCGCCGACCGGTTCCTGTTCACCACCGTTGTGGTCACCCCGCCGGACAACGCCATAGAACAATTCTCCAGCCGGCTCCGTTCTCTGATCGTGGTGGTTGTCGGCGGCCTGGTGCTGACATTCGGGGCAGTCTCGGCAGCACGGGCCTTGGAGACGGCACGCATGAAGCCCGCAGGGGCCGACCCCAGGGACGCAGGGGCAAATGCAGCTTCAAAGAGGGGACGCCGCCATGCCAGCCACGGTGAGGCCGCCCCGTCCCACAAGGCCGCCATCGAAATGCCCTTGGACATGCTGGGGAGTATGCCCATGGGCGCCGTGCAGAAACCCCGTAGGGCCAGTGAAACGCTCCCGGTAGTACTGGACCCGCAAGAGGACAAGTTCACCACGGAATCGAACGGGAAAGGGCACCCGGGCATTAAGAGCCCCGCGGGAAGGACGTGAAACGGAAGACCCTCCTGACCGGTGCCACGGTAGGAGCGGGACTCCTCCTGGCCATTGCGGCAGTGAGTGCCGTGCTTCCGCTGAACCAGCCCGCGGCCACCCCTTCCAGCCAACCCCCTACCACCACCACTGCAACAACGACGCCCGGCGTATCTTTGCGCCCCGTCGACGGCGGACCCGACTACTACGCCCGCTTCGCCCACGGGCTTCCCGCGGACCCGTCATACTTTCCCCTGGGAGTGTGGTCCGAAAGCGTGGTGGATCCCGGAAACGTGGCCCAGGACAAACAAGTCGGCCTAAACACCTACGTTGCACTCACGGCCAACTCCGACATCCAGTTGGCGCTCGACTCCGGCATGTATGCCATCCCCGCCATTGGAGCCCCCGCGGCGAACGGACACCCCTCAGCCAACGGATTCCTGCTGACCGACGAGGTTGACATGTGGGCCGGCCCAGGAAGCGGCGCGTGGTCAGGAAACTACCCCGGGGAAGGTCCCATCTGCGCCCCTGCAGCGTCCCAGTGTGGCTATACAGTCCAAAGCGAACGGCACAAGGCCGCACCTCCCGGAACCATGCTTTACGCCAACTACGGCAAAGGAGTGGCCTTCTGGGAATCCGACGCCGAGGCCCAAGGCTTTTTCAACGGCGTCCAAGACCTCGTATCCGCGGACACGTACTGGTTCACCGATCCCGGCATCTGCTCCCGCACAGAAGGAGGGGCCGTGGTGAAATATGCCAAGGACCTGACCCCCGCTGAATGCCGGCTGGCAGCAAACTACGGCTGGACGGTAGACCGCCTCAGGAAGCTCAGCAGCAGCGGAAACCCCACTCCGGTCTGGGCCTTCGTGGAAGCCGGCCACCCCTTCGACAACGCCCCAGCAGCACTGACCATAACAGGACCACAGCTGCGCGCCGCCGTGTGGAGCAGCCTCATCCACGGCGCCCGGGGAATCATCTACTTCAACCACAGTTTCGGAGGCCAGTGCGCCACACAACACGTCTTGCGTGACTGCGCGGGAGAAGTGCAGCAAACCGTGACCTCCCTCAACAAACAAATCACCGGCCTCGCTCCCGTCCTCAACGCCCCCTTCCTCGACGGCGCCACCGTCCCCACAGGACCCGTGGACACCACGACGAAGGTCCTTGACCACACCGCCTACGTCTTCGCCGGCGCCAACACAAGCGCCGGGGGCACAGCAACCATCCACCTGGCCTGCGGCGGTAGCTCCGCCGTCGTCATCGATGAAAACCGGAGTATCCCGGTAGTGGACGGAACCTTCACCGATACATTCATCGACGGCAACGCCGTGCACCTCTACCGCATCCAGGGCAGCAGCGCCTGCGGCTTCTGACTACCGGCTGCTCTCATCCCTCTCCCAAACGGGAACCAGCCCGGCGGACACCTCGGTAGATACCTGCGGCCGGAACTTAAGCGAACGACGACGGCCCGCTACGGCGAACGCCGCGTAAACGGCGGCATCGGCACCGGACAACGGCCCCCTGACGGAGGCCAACAATTCCCGTAGGGTGCGGGCGGCCGAAGCACCCACAAAGCCAGCGTCCTGCTGGGCGTTCCCGCGGTAGGTCCGTCGCAGGACAGCCAGCAACGCTGCGGACGTCCGAGGCGTCCGGACAACCACAGGCTCCGTATCAAGGACAGCCTTCTCCCGGGGACCAAACAGCCGGTCAACGTAGTAATCGTCCCCTGTCAGCAGCGGAAACGCCCCCAAACGCTCATGCCCCGCAACGCCCAAGGCATAGGCCCCCGAACCCCACAGGCCCTGCGCATTGGCCGGCACCCGGCTGCGTGCTCGATAGTACGCCCGCACAAGAAACGAAGCACCTGCGTACTCGTACCTGAAAGCGGGCCGCGCAGCAAGGACATCGCCGCGCTCCAAAGCCTCAAAAACCGAACGCACGGCACCCGCGCTGACCTCGATATCAGCATCAAGGTAAAGCCGCGGCCACAGCCCGGTCGCTTGATCGCCCGCATTCAGCGCCGCAGCCTTCGACGCCTGTCCAACCCGCAGCACGCGCACCCTCGCATACCGAGAAGCGATCACCTCGGTTCCATCCGTGCAACCGTTACAAGCCACGATGACCTCAACTGTTCCCCAACCAAGCACCTCAGCCAGTGAATCCAAGGTCCGGGCAATAACAGCGGACTCATTATGCGCAGGGATGATGATCGCCCCTGACGGAAGAGAACTGTCCATCGTCGTGCCACCATCCATCGTCATGCCCCCGTCCCGGTGGCCATCGGCAAACCACTACGGCGCCTCCGGCTCATGACGGCCAACGCCGCCTCCCGATGCCCTGGCTTATCGACCCGTGCCACCTCAGCGGCAAGGACCGCAGCACCAAAAGCCAGCCGACGCCCACGCCCCATGTACTTGGCCGCATACCTGACCCGGTTGACCGCCATCAACGCAACCAACCCGGGTGAACTGCCCGACCCGCCACGCTCATGCCACATCCGGGCCGCAGGCTCAAACCAAATCCCAAAACCCGACTCCCGCACCCTTCGACAAAAATCGGTCTCCTCCGAATAGAGGAAGAACCGCTCATCCCACGCTCCCACCGCAGCAGCCGCCTCAGCAGAGATCAGCAGCGCCGCCCCCGTAGCCCACTGCACCCGATGGCCATGGAGATAACTTTCCGGTTCCCAGTCCATCTCCGCCAGCCACTCGGGGCGTTCCTTCCAATGGCTACCCCACACTGCGTCCCCCAGCGCTCGCAGGACACCCGGTTCCCGGCGCAGTGATGGGTAGATGCTGCCGTCGTTATCGAGGAGGACCGGCACTACCACGCCGGCGCCGGTGTCGGCGAGCCGGCGTCGCATTGCCCTCAGCGCGCCGGCCGCAACGCGAAGATCCGGGTTGAGGACGAGGTAGCTCTCCGCCTCGCCTGCAGCGCTCAGCGCGACGTTGATACCACCGGCGTACCCGAGGTTTCCACCAGTGCTTACGGCAATAACGTCCGGGTATTTCGCCAGCTCATCGAGAGTGCGCTGGTCAGGGGAGTTGTCCGCGACCACGACTTTGATGGTTTGCTCACGAGTTTCCTCGCGGAGGCTCAAAACCAGGGGCCCGACGTCGGACGCGTTGTTGTAGGTGACAATCACGACGGCGACGTCGGCCTTCTCCGCCGGCGAGACAAAACGCGTCCTGGCTCGTGGCTGGTCCGCCTGCTCTTGTTCTTGGGCGGGCGCCGAGGGCGCCGCGGGGCGCGCCTCGATGTTACCAGCACCCGGTTGACCAGCACTCGGTTGACCTGCAGGATCAGGGGCCGGCACACTGCTGGAGCGGCGCAGCTTTAGGTACGACTCCGGGCCGTCCACCAAATATCGCCGCGCAAGCCGGCGGGGTTCGAGCATCAAACGCCATGCCCATTCCAGGCTGTTGGAACTCATCCATGCCGGAGCGCGGCGGATCTGGCCGGCAAGGAAATCGACCACAGCGCCGAAAGCCAGCAGCACCCTTGCCCCGGTCAGGTGTCCGTATTCAGCGATCCACAGTTCCTGCCGCGGCTTGCCCAGGCCCACCACCAAAATGTCCGGTGCGGTCTCTGCTATCTCTGCCGCCAGGCTCCGGGAGGCGCTTTCGTTTCCCAGGACGGGCCGGTCCGGGGACCACCATCCGGCAATCCGGAGGTTTGGCCGTTCCGCCGCAAACTGGCTCTTGATCCGTTGGTGGGTGGAGGTGGAACCACCCAGGAAGCCGACACTCAGGCCGAGCATCGCGGCTTCGTCCAGCAGGGGGCCGACGAGGTCGCTTCCCGCCAAGCGGGGCCATTGCCGGCCAGTGAGCCGACGGGCCTGGGCCGCCAGCGGAGCGCCGTCGATGAGCGTCAACCACTCCACCGGTTCAGAGGCGTCCAACGTTCCCAGCCATCTGCTTCCGGCACCGAAGTGACGGATGTGATCCAGGTTGGCCGAACACACACCCAGCGGGCGTGAAGCCGGGGTAGCGGCCCTGTTCGTGATCTCGTGGACGGCTGTGTCCATCGCCAGGAGCTTTACGGCGGCGCCGCCGAGGTTCACCTCCGATGGCTGTTCCATCAGCTGGGGGGTGCGCATCATTTTTGGTAGCAGCATTCTTGGCTCTCCAGCCTCGGGTCCTCAGGGCACGTTCAAGTAATCCTCCGTCCGAGGCCGCTGCACTGCCCGGACGGCGGGGGCGGGTTATCCCGCCAGACCAACTTGTTTACTTGAGATGTCTCCCGGCCCACTGGTGGCTGCCGTACGGCCACTTTAGGCCGAATTCGTGCCGTGCACCAGAGCCGGACCTTGGATTAACCGCCTTCGCCGAGGTATTCCGCCAACCGCTGCGACGCCGAAGGCGGGGCAAAGCCAACGGCGCGGATTTTGGAAAGATCCAGTAGGCTGCTGCGCGGACGGGGCGCGGTTCCCGGTTTCGCGTAATCGTTGGTGCTGATCCCTGCGACCAGGGCCGGGGTGGCGCCGCGCAGGGCATAGACCTCCCTGGCCACTTGCGCCCAGGACTGCGGTTCGCCGTCGTTGGTGAGGTTGTAAGTCCCGGGAACGGCGTTGTGTTCCAGAAGGTGGCGGATGCCTGCGGCGATGTCATCGGCGAAGCTCAACCGCCCCCATTGGTCGTCGACGACCCTTGCGGGAACGCCCTTGTCAGCGAGCTCCGCCATGGTTCGAACGAAGTTCCGTCCCTGCCCGACCACCCAACTGGTGCGAACGATGTAATGCCGGGGCACGGTCGATGCCGCGGCGTCGCCGGCGGCTTTGCTTTGGCCGTACACACCCAAGGGGCTCGGTGGCTCGACTTCCCGGTGAATCGCGGCGGTGCCATCAAAAACGTAGTCGGTGGAAATGTGGACCAGCGTCAGTGAATATTCGACGGCGGCCCGCGCCAACCGGGTAACGGCACTGGCGTTGATGGCCCAGGCAGCAACCCGACCCTCTGCCGTTTCTGCCGCGTCAACGGCCGTGAAAGCTGCGCTGTTGATGATCGTGGAGTATTGTCGCCAGTCCATGGCCTGGTAGGACTCCTCGGAGGTGATGTCGAAATCGCCCCGGCCCAAAAAGTCCACGCTGCCCTGCCCCTCATAGGCGCGCCTCAAAGCGGCACCCAGCTGGCCGTCAGCCCCCAGCACCAGTATTCTCCGGCCCGGCATCGGCTCGACGTCGGCAAGGCGGGGATGTGCGCGGTCCTGCGGGGACAGTATGCACCGGTCCAAGCTGATGGGCCACGGCACCGCGATGTCCTCATCCGCCAGGTTCAAGAAGGTGTAGTTGGCCTGCGCCTCCGCGCTCCAATGGTCGTTGACGAGGTACGTGTACGCGGTATCGCTGTGAAGGGTTTGGAACGCGTTCCCGACGCCGCGGGGAACGAAGACAGCCTCATGGGGAGACAGTTCGGCCGTGAACAAGGTACCGAAAGTGGGGCCCTCCCTCAGATCCACCCACGCCCCGAAAATACGTCCCGAGGCAAGGGAAATGAACTTATCCCAAGGCTCTGCGTGGATGCCGCGAGTGGTGCCCCTCTGGGCGTTGAAGGAGATGTTGTTTTGCACGGGACCAAAGTCCGGCATGCCGGCGTCGATTAGTTTGCGCCGGTGCCAGTTCTCCTTGAACCATCCCCGGTTGTCCCCATGCACGGGCAGGCTGAACAGCAGGAGCCCTGGGATCGGCGTCGTGGTGGCCTGTATTTGCTGAACTTCCCCCACCGGTCAGTGTCCCTGTCCGGCGTATTTGGACTCGGTTGCCTTCTTTTGGGGGCGCCACCAGTGCTCATTGCCCCGGTACCATTCCACGGTGCTCCGGAGCCCGGCTTCGAAGTCCGAATACTGTGGGGCCCAACCCAACTCCGCACGGATCTTGCTCGAATCTATGGCGTAACGCAGGTCGTGGCCCGGCCGGTCGGTGACGAGATCGTAAGCGTCGGGGGAGTGGCCTGTGAGGGCCAACAACATTTCCACTACCTCGCGGTTGGAGCGTTCACCATCGGCGCCGATCAAGTAGGTTTCCCCGATGTCGCCGCGTTCGAGGATAGTGAGGACGGCGGACGAGTGGTCCTCCACATGGATCCAGTCCCTGACGTTGCTGCCGCTTCCGTACAGGCGGGGCCGCGCACCGTCGAGGATGTTGGTGATCTGCCGGGGGATGAACTTTTCCACGTGCTGGAAGCGGCCGTAGTTGTTCGAGCAGTTGCTGATGGTCGCCTGCAGCCCGAAGGACCTCACCCACGCCCGGACCAGCATGTCGGAGCCGGCCTTCGTCGCCGAGTACGGGCTCGTAGGGCGGTATACGGATTCCTCGGTAAATCGGCGTGGATCGTCCAACTCCAGGTCGCCGTAGACCTCGTCCGTGGAGACGTGGTGGAACCGCGTGCCGGACTTTCGGGCAGCCTCGATCAGGGTAAAGGTACCCACGAGGTTCGTGTCCACGAATGGCCGGGGCTCCGCCAGCGAATTGTCATTGTGGGACTCTGCAGCGAAGTGCACCACGGCGTCCGCCCGGGACACTAGGGCTTCCACCAACGGGCCGTCACAGATGTCGCCCTTGACGAAGTCAAAGCGCGCCGAGGGCACCTCCGATAACGATTGAAGGTTGCCTGCATAAGTCAATTTATCCAAGACCGTGACATGGAGGGGAGTGTGCTCCATGATGAAGTGGACAAAGTTGCATCCAATGAATCCGGCCCCGCCGGTGACAAGGATTCTCTGCATGGCCCTAGAGTAGCCGTCCGCGGCTGGACTGGGCACGGATGAGGACGGCAGATTTGCGAGGGATTGTTCTGGCAGGCGGTACGGGCTCGCGCCTTCACCCCATCACGTTGGGAATCAGCAAGCAACTGGTTCCCGTCTTTGATAAGCCCATGATCTACTACCCGCTGTGTACGTTGATGCTTGCCGGGATCCGGGACATCCTGGTCATCACCACCCCTGCCGATGCCACGCAGTTCCAACGCCTCTTGGGTGACGGATCGCAGTTTGGAATCAACCTCACCTACGCGGAACAGCCGACGCCGGACGGACTCGCCCAGGCGTTCATCCTGGGGGAGCGGCACATCGGCGGCGGCAACGTAGCCCTGATCCTCGGGGACAACATTTTCAACGGACCCGGAATGGGAAACCAGTTGCGCCAGTATGCCAACGTCGACGGCGGTGCCATCTTCGGCTATTGGGTCAAGGATCCGAGCGCATACGGCGTCGTCGAATTCGATGGTGACGGCCTGGCTGTCTCCATCGAGGAGAAGCCCGCCAACCCCAAAAGTAACTACGCCGTCCCTGGCCTCTACTTCTACGACAACGACGTCGTTGCCATGGCCAAGGACCTGGTGCCATCCCCTCGTGGCGAACTGGAGATCACCGACATCAACCGGCAGTACATGGACGTGGGCCGGCTCCACGTCCAAAAATTTCCCAGGGGCACGGCTTGGCTGGACACCGGTACCTTCAGTGACCTCAACGACGCATCCAACTACGTCCGGACCACCGAAAACCGGCAGGGCCTGAAAATCGGTGCGCCCGAGGAAGTGGCGTGGCGTATGGGCTATCTGTCGGATGATGAATTGCGGGAACAAGCGGGAAAGCTGGCCAAGAGCGGATACGGCAGCTACTTGATGGACATCCTGGACCGGGCCTAACGTGATCGGGCCTAACGTGATCGGGCCTGATGTGACCGGAGGCGAACTAGGCCGCGGAGACATCCTCCAAGGCGCGCGCGATCTCGGCGGGCAGCGCCGTCAGCTGTGAGTCCAGGAGCTCCTTGAGCTGGACGGCGTTCCGTGGGCCCACGATTCCCGTTGCGACGCCGGGACGCGACAAAAGCCAGCTCAGTGACACGTCCATGGCAGACCTGCCTAGGCCTCGCGCAGCCATCGCCACCGCTTCGACCACGCGGGAAGCCTGCGGCTCGAGGTAGGGAGCCACGTAACCGGCCAACCGGCCATCGGCGGCACGGGAATCGGCGGGAATCTGGCCCCTGTACTTCCCGCTCAGCACCCCGCGGCCCAAGGGGGCCCAGGCCATCAGCCCCAAACCGGCATCTTCCACCGCGGGAACAAGCTCGTCCTCAGCTTTGCGCTGCAGCAGGGAATATTCGGATTGGTTAGCTACCAGCGTGAACCCCGCAACCGCTGCCGCCTTGGCAGTCTGCCACCCGTTGTAGTTGGAGATACCCACGTAGCGGGCGCGGCCGGTTCGTTGGGCAAGCTCCATCGCTGAGAGCGTCTCGTCCAAGGGCACGTTCGGATCCCAGTCCTGGGCAAACCATATGTCGATGTAGTCGGTGCCCAGCCGGGCGAGGCTGGCGTCGAGGGCAGCCAGCATTGCGCCACGGGAAGCATTGATGCTTCGGCGGGAGTCCGACGTCGTCAATCCGGCTTTCGTCGAAATCACCAGTTCCGAGCGGGCCACGACGTCTCCCAGCATCGATCCGAGCATTGCTTCGGCCTGGCCTTGGGCGTAGGAGGCTGCGGTGTCCACCATAGTGCCCCCGGCAGCAACGAAAGTGTTCAGGAGCTCGGCGGCGTCATGCTCATCGGTCTCCTGGGCCCAGGACATAGTTCCAAGGGACAAAGAAGACACACGGAATCCGCTGTTTCCGACGTAACGCTGCTGCATAGCAGCAAGCTTACGGGCAGTAAGCCACCTTTATGACGTAGGGTCTATTCACGTGAACTGGATAGAAGCAGCCTTCCTTGGCCTGGTGCAGGGCCTCACCGAATTCCTCCCGATCTCCTCAAGCGCGCACCTGCGGATCGTGGGTTCCTTCCTTCCGGATGCGGCCGACCCGGGCGCAGCGTTTACCGCGATCACGCAGCTGGGAACGGAGACCGCGGTCCTTGTTTACTTCTGGCGGGACATCGTGAGGATCGTCCGGGCTTGGTTCGGCTCCCTGAGGGGGAAAGTCGACCGCAACGATCCCGACGCGAGAATGGGTTGGCTGGTCATCATCGGCAGCCTCCCCATCATCATCCTTGGGCTGTTGTTCCAGAACCAGATCGAATCCGTGCTGCGGAGCATGTGGATCGTGGCCACCATGCTCATTGTGTTCGGCATGGTCCTCGCTGTTGCTGACGCCATTGGCCGCCAGGAGAGGCACCTGGCGGACCTGACATACAAGCACGGCATCCTGTACGGCCTGGCCCAAGCCATGGCCTTGATTCCCGGTGTCTCCCGGTCCGGCGGCACGATCACCGCCGGACTCCTGATGGGTTACACCCGCGAGGCGGCAGCCCGTTATTCCTTCCTTCTGGCCATACCCGCAGTGTTCGGCAGTGGGCTCTATGAGCTCTACAAAACGGTTTCCAAGGGTGGCCTGGCGGGCCCCTTTGGTCTTCCCGAAACAGCCTTGGCCACCATCATCGCTTTCGCGGTGGGTTACGTGATCATTGGCTGGTTCCTGAAGTACGTGTCCACGCACAGCTACCGCGCCTTCGTCTGGTACCGGATATTCCTTGGGCTCGCGTTGTATGTCCTGCTCGGTTTCAATGTGATCAGCGCTTAGCACTAAGGTTGAGTCGTGAAATCGTGGAGTACCCGCCCTGTCCCTGAGCTGCCCGGCAGCATGCCCACGCTACGGCTTTTCGATACGGCGGCGGGTGGCTTGGTGGACATCGGCCAGCAGCCTGAGCAGTCCATGTACGTCTGTGGGATCACTCCCTATGACGCCACACACATGGGGCACGCTGCGAGCTACGTGGCGTTCGACCTCTTGAACCGCGCCTGGCGTGACGCCGGGGCCCGCGTGGCCTACGTACAAAACGTCACCGACGTCGACGATCCCCTGCTTGAGCGGGCCACGGCAACGGGAGTGGATTGGCGCGACCTCGCGGCCAGCCAAATCGAGCTGTTCCACACTGACATGGACGCTTTGAACGTCATTGCCCCTGACCATTACATTGGCGCAGTCGAGGCCATCCCGGACATCGTTCCCGCGATCGAGCAGCTCATCGCTGACGGCCTCGCTTATCGTGTGGAGGGTTCCGACGGCGACCCGGACGGCGACGTCTACTACGACGTCGAAGCCGCTGGCAAACGATCTGACGCCACCGATGCCTGGACTCTGGGCGACGTGTCCGGACTGGGCGAGGCGGAGATGCTGGCCCTGTTCGCGGAACGTGGCGGCGATCCCGCCAGGGCTGGGAAACGCCAAGCCCTGGATCCCTTGTTGTGGCGGGTAGCCCGCGAACATGAACCAAGCTGGCCTGGAGCGACGCTCGGCGACGGCCGTCCCGGCTGGCACATCGAGTGCACGGTCATCGCCCGGAAATACCTTCCCGCACCCTTCACGGTGCAAGGTGGCGGCTCCGATTTGATCTTCCCGCATCACGAGATGGGTGCAGGGCATGCGTATTCGCTGTCCGGCGTCCCCTTGGCCAAGCACTACGCGCACGCCGGCATGGTGGGCCTGGATGGCGAGAAGATGAGCAAGTCCAGGGGCAATCTGGTCCTTGTCTCCAAGCTCCGGGCGGCGGGCGAGGATCCGGCGGCTATCCGCCTTGCCATTCTCGCCAACCATTACCGCTCAGACTGGTCGTGGACCGATGAGACGTTTACGGCGGCGAAAGAACGCCTGGAGCGCTGGCGTCGGGCTCGCAGTCGCGCCACGGTGGAATTGGCACCAAGTGCAGAATCGGCGGCTGAACCGGAATCCGCACTGGGGCTGCTCGCTGCCATGCGCCGGGAAATGGGCGAGGACCTCAATGCACCCGGTGCGATTGCCGCCGTCGACCGTTGGGCCGAAAGCGTATTGAGCGGCGACGCCGACATTCCCGTCGCCGAAGGAACACTGATGGCGAATGCGGTCAATGCCCTTCTTGGCGTGGAGCTCTGAAGCCGGTTACCAGCTCAGGGGCGGTCTTTTCCGCGTCGCTTCAGGTACCGTTCGAACTCACGGGCGATTGACTCCCCGGACGCTTCCGGGAGGTCCGCGGTGTCTTTGGCTTCCTCCAACTGCCTGACGTAGGCAGCGATCTCCGGGTCCTCGGTGGCCAGTTCATCCACACCCCGTTCCCATGCCTCGGACTCTTCGGCCAGGGCTTGGCTGTCCACGGGCACTTGAAGCAGGTCTTCAATCCGATGCAGGATGGCGAGCTGGGCCTTGGGGGAGGGCGGCTGCGCCACATAGTGCGGAACAGCAGCCCACAGCGAGACAGTGGGCAGCCCCGCCAACAGCGCGAACTCACCTAACACGCCCACGATTCCCACTGGTCCCTCATACTGTGGAGCTTCGAGGTTCAGGCGTTCGCGCAAATCGCCGTCCTCACTGGTTGTGCTGACCGGGATGGGGCGGCTGTGGGGCACGTCGGCCAATAATGCGCCAACCAGGATGACAGCGTCCACCTTCAGCGCCTCGGCGTGGACCAGCAGTTCCGTGGTGTAGGCGCGCCAGCGGTAGGAGGGTTCGGTCCCGAGGACGAACACCACGTCAACGTTGCTGTCCGGAACCGGCGCCTTGTAGATCCGGGTGGAGGGCCACTTGACCTTGCGAGCACCCGACGACGTCCGGCGGACGGTGGGCCGGGTGAACTGGAAGTCGTAGTATTCCTCCGCGTCCACGGTGCCGACTTTCTTGCCTGCCCAGAGTTTGTTCAGATAGTGCAGGGCATCGCTGGCGGCCTCACCGGCGTCGTTCCAGCCCTCAAAAGCGGCGATCATGACGGTGACGCGCTGGCCCTCCGCGGGTTCCTTGAGGAAACGCTCGGGCTCCGCTGTGATGTCCTGTCCTTCGGGTGTCCCGTCCACACTGTTCATCCACTCACCCTACGTCCAAGACCCTTGGGGATGCATGGCATTTCACCCCATAGCGTGTCCACGCTTCGCGCAGAGCGCAATGCGCGCGAAGCCGCACCCCAGCTTCCACGTAGACTTGAAACCATGCATTCGTTACCCGGACAGACCCTCCTCAAAGCCGTGCTCTGGGATATGGATGGCACGCTTGTGGACACCGAGCCGTACTGGATCGCTGCCGAGCGTGCGCTGGTGGAATCCCACGGCGGCACGTGGTCCCATGAGCAGGCTATGCAATTGGTTGGTCAATCTTTGTTCCACTCGGCCGCTGTCCTGCAGGCAGCCGGGGTGGACCTTGAGGCCCGTGACATCGTGGATACGCTGAGCCAACAAGTCATCAGTGCGATCCGTACCGAGGTTCCATGGCGTCCGGGTGCCCGCGAGCTTCTTGACGACCTGTTCGAGGCCGGTGTTCGGTGTGCCTTGGTCACCATGTCCGAAGGTCCCCTTGCCGGCGTAGTGGTCGAAAGCTTGCCGAAGCCATACTTTGAGTTCATGGTTACGGGAGACACAGTGACCCACGGAAAGCCGCATCCGGAAGCGTACCTCACGGCTGTTGAGCGGCTTGCCTTGGAGGATCCCGCTGTCACAGTGGATCACTGCGTTGCGTTGGAGGACTCTGTTCCGGGCGCCACTGCCGCCATGGCTTCGGGAGTTGTCACCGTTGGAATACCCCACCAGGTCCCCCTCCCAGAGGACTCTCGGATGACGCAGTGGGAAACGTTGGTGGGCCGGACCAGCGAGGACATCAGCGCCTTAGTGGCAGATCGTTTCAGCGGATCGCGGTCACCGTGGTTCGCACCTGAGGACGCGCTCCTTGAAGGGTCCAACTAAATGAGCAACTCCGCGCCCCACCACGCCGCAGCCGCTAAGAAGGACGGCATTCCCCTCGGAAGGGTAGCCGGGATTCCGGTCTACCTGGCGTACTCATGGTTCGTCATTGCCGCGTTTACCGTGATTGTCTACGGGCCGGCCCTCTTGGCTCGGACGCCGCATCTGGGCATCGCCGCCTATTTAGTGGCGTTAGGTTACGCCGTCCTGCTCGCTATCTCTGTACTGGTGCATGAGCTTGCCCACGCCCTCAGCGCCAAGTCGTTCAACTGGCCCACCGAGAAGATCGTGTTGAACCTGTGGGGCGGCCATACGCAATTTGAAAACTTCACGGCCTCGCCAGGGCGGTCGGTCATTGTGGCCTTGGCTGGACCGGCGTCGAATTTTGTCTTGGCGGGTGTCGTGTGGGGTGTCATCTCGGCTGGCTTGCTCAGCGGCGTAGCGGAAACGTTGGCGAACATATTGATGTGGGCCAATCTTCTGATCGGCCTGTTCAACGTGTTGCCGGGTTTGCCCCTGGACGGCGGCCGCTTGGTCGAATCAGCTGTCTGGAAAGCCACCGGAAGCCAGGATAAGGGCACCATCGCCGCGGGCTGGGCTGGCCGCATCATCGCCGTCGCACTCGCTGTATGGTTCGTTGGCCTTCCCTTGCTGAGTGGCTCGCCCTTGGACCTGAACCTGGTCTTGATCACCGCCCTCGTATGCGGTTTCCTCTGGATGGGGGCGTCCGGTTCCATCCAGGCCGCTAAACTTCGCAGCCGCCTCTTCCTGGTCAGTGCCGCAGGTTTGGCCGAGCCTGCCGTGGGTATCCCGGGGTCAGCGTCTGTAGCGGATGTCCTGGCCATTTCCCCCGCCGGGCACCCGGTGGTAGTGATGTGCGCTCCTGACGGCAAACCACAGGGCGTGGTGGACCCTGAGGCAATTGCCGCAGTTCCGCCTTATGCTGCCAGCACGACGCCGGTCGCCGCTGTGGCGCACGCCTTGGCCGCTGGGGCTTACGTTCCTGAGTGGTCCAAGGGGCAGGAATTGATCCAGTACTTGGCCCGCCTCGAAGGGGCCGAATACGCTGTGGTGGACCAGAATGGACTTGTCACTGGCTTACTCCGGCAACAGACTGTCGTGACAGCCATTACAGGCAAGGAAGCCCGCGGGAGCGGGCGGGCCTGACCTTGGCCCGGTAGAGTTACTTGCCGGCCGTCCAGCCGATCCAACCACCATTCTTTGGCGCCCGTCCGGTGCGACACAGCGCGACCCAGCCGTAACAAGAGCGAGGAATACCACATGAGCAGCGAAACCGCCGCCCTCGAAGCAAGCGCCGGCCCTGAAAAGCCGAACGCGTCAAGCGCTGCCTCGGCCGCGCAGCCGACAGGTGCCGCACGTCGCCGCGGCCCTTTCCGCGTGGGGGAGCGGGTCCAGCTCACTGACGAGCGGGGACGCATGAACACCATCACGTTGGAAGTCGGCGGAGCATTCCATACGCACCGCGGCTTCCTCAACCATGATGAGATCATCGGTAAAGTGGACGGCTCGGTGGTCAGCAACAACGTCGGGCAGCAATACCAGACCCTGCGGCCGCTGCTTTCGGACTTCGTGCTTTCCATGCCACGCGGCGCAGCGGTGGTGTACCCGAAGGATGCCGGCCAGATCGTGACCATGGCGGATATCTTCCCCGGTGCCCGCGTCGTCGAGGCGGGCGTTGGTTCGGGGGCCCTATCGATTTCGCTGCTGCGTGCAGTGGGCGACGGCGGCTACCTCCACTCGTTTGAACGTCGTGAAGAATTTGCGGACATCGCACGCGGGAACGTTGAAACCATTTTTGGTGGCCCGCACCCTGCATGGCAGATCTCGATCGGTGACTTCCAGGAGGAAGTTGTCAGGGCCGAGGCCCCAGGTTCCGTCGACCGTGTTGTGCTGGACATGCTGGCTCCCTGGGAATGCCTGGACGCCGTCGCCACAGTCCTTGCGCCCGGTGGGGTCTGGATCAACTACGTGGCCACCGTGACGCAGCTTTCGCGGACCGCTGAGGCCATCCGTGCCGATGGGCGCTTCACGGAGCCCGACGCTTGGGAATCCATGGTCCGCGGATGGCACCTGGAGGGCCTTGCCGTCCGTCCCGACCACCGCATGGTGGCGCACACCGGATTCCTCCTGGTGACGCGCCGTCTGGCAGATGGAGTCACGGGAATTTCCGTCAAGCGCCGTCCATCCAAGACGGAGTTCAGCGAGGAAGACCTCAACGCCTGGACACCGGCGGCAGTAGGCGAGCGGGCAGTTTCTGACAAGAAGCTCCGCCGGGCCGCCCGTGACGCCATCGCCGGAACCAACGTCCAGGATGATCCGACAGTCACAAACTGACCAAGGTCACAATAGAGTCCGCATTGCGGATGTCTCCGACCCCCTAGGACTTTTCCGGACTAAGGTCTTGTTAAAGCTCAGGAAGGGGTTGATGATCGTGGATACGCCTAACAACGACCTTGGACGGCCGACGCCGGAAGAACCAAACGCTGCATCCGACGAGGCAGCGAGGCGGAGACTCGCCGCAGTTCAACCGGCGTCGAGCTCCAGCGAACTCACCGTTGCCGAGCGGCAGATCAACATCCTCCGGGACAAGCTCCGCCACATCGACCGCCAACTGGCGGCCGCCACCCAGAACAACGGCAAACTCGTCACCATGCTGGAGGCGGCCAAGGCCGAGATTCTCCGGCTGAAAGGTGCGCTGGAGCAGGAAGGGCAGCCGCCCTACAGCTTCGGAACCGTACTCCAAGTGAACCCGCGCCGCCAGCCCGCTGCCGGCAGCTCAGGCCAAGCCGCCACCGAGGAATCAGTGGACATCTTCAACGCCGGCCGGAAGATGCGGGTTGGCGTGAGCCCATTGGTCAATCTCAACCAGCTTGCCGTTGGACAGGAAGTGCTGCTGAACGAGGCACTCCTGATCGTTGCCGGCCTCGGTTACGAACGTGCCGGTGAACTGGTCACCCTCAAGGAATTGCTGGGCAAGGACCGCGCCCTGGTGGTTGGCCGCGCCGATGAGGAGCGGGTTGTCAGGCTCTCCGGAGCCCTGCAAGGCACCCATTTGAAGGTCGGGGATGCTTTGTCCCTCGACGCGCGGACGGGCTACGCCCTGGAGAAAGTTCCGCGCGCGGAAGTGGAGAACCTCGTCCTCGAGGAAGTCCCGGACATCACCTATGAGGACATTGGCGGGTTGGGACCCCAGATCGAGCAAATCCGCGACGCCGTCGAACTGCCCTTCCTCCACCCTGACCTGTACCGCGAACACGGCCTCAAAGCCCCCAAGGGCATCCTCCTTTACGGCCCGCCAGGGTGCGGGAAGACCCTGATCGCGAAGGCAGTTGCCAACTCCTTGGCTGCCCGCGCCGCTGAGCGCGCCGGGAACACGGACCTCAAGAGCTACTTCCTGAACATCAAAGGTCCCGAGCTCTTGGACAAGTACGTGGGCGAAACCGAACGCCACATCAGGCTGATCTTTTCCCGCGCCCGCGAGAAAGCCTCAGACGGCAGCCCCGTGGTGGTGTTCTTCGATGAGATGGACTCGCTGTTCCGTACCCGCGGGACCGGGGTTTCGTCCGACGTCGAAACCACCATAGTTCCCCAATTGCTCAGCGAAATTGACGGGGTTGAGCGGCTGGACAACGTCATTGTCATTGGCGCATCCAACCGCGAGGACATGATCGACCCCGCGATCCTGCGGCCCGGCCGCCTGGACGTCAAAGTCAAGATCCAGCGTCCCGACGCCGAGGCGGCGGCTGACATCTTCGCCAAGTACATCACCACCGACCTCCCCTTCCACACCCAAGACCTGGCCGAGCATGGAGGCGATCCACAGGCGACGGTGGATGCCATGATCCAACGCACGGTTGAAGCAATGTACTCAACAGAGAAATCCAATGAGTACCTGGAGGTGACGTACGCCAACGGCGATACCGAGATGCTCTACTTCAAGGACTTCAACTCCGGGGCCGTGGTCCAGAACGTGGTGGACCGCGCCAAGAAATATGCCATCAAGGACCTCCTGACCAACAACCAAAAGGGCCTTCGGATCGATCACCTGCTGCGGGCCGTGGTGGACGAATTCCGGGAGCATGAGGACATGCCGAACACCACCAACCCTGACGATTGGGCCCGGATATCCGGTAAGAAGGGCGAGCGGATCACGTACATCCGCACCATCGTCCAAGGCAAGGCCGGGCAGGAACCGGGCAAGTCGATCGAGACCACAGCCAACACGGGTCAGTACCTGTGACCCCAGAAATCCAGGGTACGGCAGCCGCGAACCTGCCAGTTGGTGGAGCGATGCGGGTCATGGGCGCCGAAACCGAATATGGGATCCACGCGCCGTCGGCACCCGGTGCCAACGCCACCATGATGTCAGCCCGGATCATCCAGGCCTACGCCACGGTGACCCGGCAGCGGGCAGCAGGCGGCGCCGAAACCCGCTGGGACTATACCGACGAGGAGCCGTTGCATGACGCCCGCGGATGGACCTTGGAGAGGTCAGCCGCGGATCCCAGCCAGCTCACGGACCAGCTGCCGGTGCTCGACGCCGAAGCGGTCGCCTTGGCCTACGGACGTCAGGAACTGGAGTTGGATGGCGGTGACGAGTCCGGTTCCTTGCTGATGAATATGGTCCTCGGCAACGGCGCCCGGCTGTACGTTGACCATGCGCATCCCGAGTACTCAAGCCCGGAGGTCACCAACCCACGCGACGCCGTCATCTGGGATGCTGCCGGAGACTTGGTGGCGTTGGCTACCGTCCGCAAGGTGGCAGCTGACGCCAGCTTGCCACCGATCAACCTCTACAAGAACAACACGGACAACAAGGCTGTCTCCTACGGGTCGCATGAGAACTACCTCATGCCGCGGTCCGTGCCTTTCGGCGACATCATCCGCGGCCTGACCCCCTTCTTCGTTTCGCGGCAGATCGTGTGCGGCGCCGGACGTGTGGGGTTGGGCCAAGACAGCTCTACGGCCGGCTACCAGATCAGCCAACGCGCTGATTTCTTTGAGGCCGAAGTGGGGTTGGAAACCACCATCCGGCGCCCCATCATCAACACCCGGGATGAACCACACGCCACCGCTGACAAGTACCGGCGGCTGCACGTGATCATCGGCGACGCAAACCTCAGCCAAGCCTCGAACTTCCTGAAGTTCGGTACCACCGCCATGGTCCTGAGCCTGGTGGAAGCCAAGCTGGCTCCGCCGATCGAGGTCCATGAACCCGTCCATGCTTTGCAAGCAATCAGCCACGACACCACGCTCACGGCCACCGTTCGGCTCATGGACGGTCGACGGGTGACGGCGCTGGACCTGCAATGGATGTACTACGAGGCGGCTGCCAAGCTCGCCCAGGAAACAGGCGTGTCGGACCCGCTCACCGGGGACGGCCACACCCACGAGGTCTTGGCGCAGTGGGAGTCCACCCTGACCGGCCTGGGCAACGACGTCGACTCGGTTGCTTCTTCGGTTGAATGGGTGGCCAAGAAGTCCCTGTTGGAGGGTTACCGAAACCGGGATGGCCTTGCCTGGGACAATGCGAGGCTCGGCCTCGTGGACCTCCAGTGGTCCGATATCCGCCCTGAGAAAGGCCTCTACTACAGGCTGCTGGCACGCGAACGCATGCAGACGATTGTCGACGACGGCGACATCGCGCGGGCGGTGGGCGAACCGCCGTCGGACACCCGGGCCTATTTCCGTGGTCGGTGCGTTTCCCGGTTCGGCAAGGACGTGGCCGGGGCCAGTTGGGACTCGGTGATCTTCGATGTTCCGGGGCTCGGCAAGCTGCAGCGGGTACCCACTCGGGAACCACTGAGGGGAACGAAGGCGCTCACTGGAGCCCTCTTTGACCGGCATCAGGAGGCGGCCACTTTCCTGGCCGAGCTGCTGGGACAGGAGCCACCTCCGCCCAGGAATTCCGGTGCGCCCGCCACGTGATCAGGAGGGCATCGCGAAACCCGTACGCAGCCACCCCGACCGTGGCAATATGGCAGTAGGAAGTCTCCACCAAAAGGAGACTGACAGTAGGGAGAAAGAATATGGCAGCTCAGGAGCAACAGCAACCACAGTCCCGGGAGTCCGAGACCGACGTGGATGTACCGGAGGCCCCTCCTGCGGCTCCCGAGGCCCAGGCTTCGGATGCGACGCAGGGCGTGGATGATCTTCTGGATGAAATCGACGGCGTTTTGGAATCCAACGCCGAAGAGTTCGTTCGGGCGTTCGTCCAAAAAGGCGGCCAATAAACGGAAGCCAGGAGCACAACGGCCCGTCCGGCGTGAGGCCGGCGGGCCCCGGCAGGCATCAGAGTCGAAGGAGTGCAGCAATGCAAGACCCATCAACCGGCCCCTTGGCCGCCCAGGCAACGTCTTCGTTCACGGAGCATCTGCAACGTTCCAGGCCCGAACTCCTTCCCTTCTCCCAATCCCTGCCGGCCGGATCAGTGCCTGCATCACCACATGCCACCACCATCGTTGCCCTCACCTACGCGGGCGGCGTGCTGATGGCTGGGGACAGGCGCGCAACCATGGGGAACATTATTGCCAGCCGGCACATTGAGAAGGTGTTTCCGGCGGACGAGTTTTCGGTGCTGGGCATCGCCGGGACGGCCGGTTTGGCGATAGACATCACCCGCCTGTTCCAAGTGGAACTGGAACACTACGAGAAGATCGAGGGCACGCTCCTCAGCCTTGTGGGTAAGGCGAATCGCCTCGGTGCCATGATCCGCGGAAACCTCCCCATGGCGATGCAGGGTATGGCGGTGGTGCCCTTGTTTGCCGGCTTTGACAATGTCTCCGGTATCGGCCGCCTGTTTTCCTACGATGTGACCGGTGGACGGTACGAAGAACAAGAACACCATTCAGTGGGCTCAGGTTCCGTTTTTGCGCGTGGGGCCCTGAAGAAGCTGTGGAAACCGAACCTCTCCGAAGACGACGCCGTCGCCGTTGCCGTTGAGGCTCTTTACGACGCCGCCGACGACGACTCCGCCACGGGCGGCCCGGACCCGGTCAGGCAGCTCTGGCCTGTGATCTACACGGTGAACCGCGCTGGCAACCGACGCGTCCCGGACCGTGAGCTGGCTGCCATTTCCGGTGCCATTGTTGAATCCCGCGCCGTCGCCGGACGAGAGGCCTGATATGACCCAGCAGTTCTACGTTTCCCCGGAACAGTTGATGAAGGACCGGGCCGACTTCGCCCGGAAAGGCATTGCACGGGGTCGGTCCGTCATCGTCATGAGCTGTGCCGAAGGAATCGCGCTGATCGCGGAGAACCCCTCGCCGTCGTTGCATAAAATCGGTGAGATTTACGACAAAATCGCCTTCGCCGCCGTCGGCAAGTACAACGAGTTCGAGAGCCTCAGGCAGGCCGGGGTTCGATACGCCGATGTCCGCGGCTACTCCTATGACCGGGAGGACGTCACGGCCCGTGGCTTGGCCAGCGTCTACGCGCAAAGCCTCGGCGCCGTGTTCACGGCCGAGCAGAAGCCGTTCGAAGTGGAACTGGCCGTGGCCGAGGTGGGCCTGACGCAGCAACAAGACCACCTCTACCGGCTCACTTTCGACGGTTCCATCGCGGATGAGAACGGTTTCGTGGTGATGGGAGGCCTCGCCGACCAGATTTCCGACGCCGTCCGCAGCGCATGGGAGCCGGCACTCAGCCTGGCAGGGGCAATGCGCTTGGCGCTGCGCTCCCTGGCTACGGACAAGGAAGCCGAAGCGCTGGCGGCCACCGCCGTCGAAACGGCTGTCCTGTACCGCTCTTCCGAAAGCCACCTTGGCTCGCGCAGGGCGTTCCGACGGCTATTGCCCGAGGACATGAACCGGCTGCTTACAGAGGAGGCTTGAGATGGACAAGCGGATATTCGGCATCGAGACAGAATTCGGCATCTCGTATTCAAGCCCTGACTCCCGGCCCTTGGCACCAGAAGAAGTAGCCCGCTACCTTTTCCGCAAAGTGGTCAGCTGGGGGAGGTCATCGAACGTGTTCCTGACCAACGGCTCGCGCCTCTACTTGGACGTCGGATCCCATCCCGAGTACGCCACGGCCGAATGCGATGACCTTGCCCAACTGATAGCGCACGACAGGGCAGGGGAACTCATTCTTGATGACCTGGTGGACGAAGCCCAAGCAAGACTGGCCGCAGAAGGGTTCACCGGCACCGTCTATCTGTTCAAGAACAACACCGACTCTGCCGGCAATTCCTACGGTAGCCACGAAAATTACCTCATACCCCGCCGCGGTGAATTCTCCCGGCTGGCAGAGATCCTGATCCCCTTCCTGGTCACCCGGCAATTGATTGCCGGGGCCGGAAAGGTCCTGAAAACCCCCCACGGAGCAACCTTCGCTTTCTCCCAGCGGGCGGACCACATCTGGGAAGGCGTGTCCTCAGCCACCACCCGCTCGCGCCCCATCATCAACACCCGCGACGAGCCCCACGCAGACGCCGAGTTCTATCGCCGCCTCCACGTGATCGTGGGGGACTCGAACATGTCCGAAACCTCTGCGTTGCTTAAGGTCGGAACGGTTGACCTTATCCTGCGCATGATCGAGGCTGGCGTCATCATGCGGGACATGCGGATGGAAAACCCTATCCGCAGCATTCGGGAGATCTCCCACGACCTGACCGGCCGGGCGCTGGTGCGGCTGGCGAATGGGCGGCAACTGACGGCACTCGATATCCAGCGCGAGTACCTTGGCAAAGTGACGGAGTTCGTAGCCGCGAACGGCGCCCACAACAGCCACGTGCCCCTCATTCTGGACCTGTGGACGCGGACCCTGGACGCGATCGAAAGCGGCGACACCAGCACGATCGACACCGAGGTGGATTGGGCCATCAAGAAGAAACTCATGGATGGCTACATGAGGCGGCACCAGCTCAACCTCGATTCGCCCCGGATCGCCCAACTCGATCTCACCTATCACGATATTTCGCGCCAGCGCGGTATCTTCTTCCTACTTCAGGCCCGGGGAGCTGCCCGTCGGCTGGTCACCGAAACCGACATCAAGGATGCCGTTGACGCTCCGCCCCAGAGCACGCGGGCTAAATTGCGCGGCGACTTCGTTCGCAGGGCGCAGGAACTCGGCCGGGATTACACCGTGGACTGGGTGCACCTGAAGCTCAACGACCGGGCCCACCAGACGATTCTGTGCAAGGATCCCTTCCGCAGTGTCGACGAGCGCGTGGACGCCCTCTTGGACTCTATGGGTTGATTCCCAGCTTCACCGGTTAGTCTGGGTAGTGCTCTCTTGCCAAGAGAGAAGCCGCTTGGATGCGCGCTGCGCCGTTCCGAGTCTCCCTTGCCCCGACGAAAGTGTTTTTGTGCGCCGACTTTTAGCAATTCTCATTCCGGCCCTGTTGCTCATGACTGCGTGCGGGGGAGGAGGAAGCACCCCGGCTGCCGAGCCCACCAGCCAAACAGCTGGTGACATCTCCAAGCTTGCGTCAGTCAAGGTGACGGACAACGGCGACACCAAGGCGCCGGGCCTGGACTTCACCAAGCCGCTGACCGTCACAGAGCCCACCATCAAGGTGGTTAGTGAAGGTACCGGGGCTCGCGTCAAGGCCGGGCAAACCGCCCAGCTCGTCTACTTGGCCGTGAACGGCAGCGACGGTAAGACTGTGGAGGATGCCTACACCAACGGTCCGCAGCCCATCCAACTCAACGACCAGCTGAAGTCAGGCAACTCAGTTATCTACAACGCCATCGTTGGCGCCAAGATCGGTTCCCACGTGGCCTACGCCGCTCCCGGTACTGCCTCCGGCACCGAAGCTGCAACCACCCAGTTGGTAGTCTTCAAGATCGTTTCGGCCAAGGATGCGCCCCCTGTGCTCTCCAAGCCGGAAGGCACAACTGTGACGCCTCCGGCCGGGCTGCCGACCGTCAAGGATGACGACAAGGGCGTGCCCCAGATCTCCGTTGCAGGCGTGGCCGCTCCCACCAAATTGATTGCCCAGGACCTTATCAAGGGCAATGGTCCCGCCGTCAAGGCAACCGATACACTCACCGTCAATTACGTAGGCGTCAACCTCGTTGGGGGCACCAAGTTCGATTCCAGCTTCGACCGCGGCCAGACGGCGAGCTTCCCCCTCTCCGGCGTGATCAAGGGCTGGACCCAGGGCTTGGAAGGCAAGACTGTGGGCTCCCGCGTGCTCTTGGTCATTCCACAGGACTTGGCCTACGGCGCCGCAGGCCAGGGCGGCGCGAAGGGTGATTTGGTCTTCGTGGTGGACATCCTCGGAATCCAGTAAGCCACCGCATCGGCGCCAGGACTGCATGGCGCTGCCCTAAGCTTGTTCCCGACACCTCTTTATCCCTCACACCAAGGAGAATCCATGTCTTTTGGACAGCGTGACTTCGACCGCACCAAGCCCGAAATCGACTTCCCCGAAGGCGACGTCCCCACCGATCTCGTCATCACCGACCTCATTGAGGGAACCGGCGCCGAGGCAAAGGCAGGGGACACCGTTTCCACCCACTACGTCGGCGTGGCCTGGTCCACCGGCGAAGAGTTTGACGCGTCATGGGGCCGCGGTGCACCCCTGGACTTCCGCGTGGGCGTTGGCCAAGTCATCCAGGGATGGGACCAGGGGCTCCTCGGCATGAAGGTCGGCGGCCGCCGTCGTCTGGAAATTCCTTCCGAACTCGCGTACGGATCCCGTGGCGCCGGCGGAGCAATCAAGCCCAATGAGGCCCTGATTTTCGTCGTTGACCTCGTCGCTGTCCGCTAGGGCGGAGCCTCGGACTGACCCCAAGGCGTAGCACTCAGCAAGGCGCGTCACCCCCGGTTTGTACCGGCCGGTGACGCGCCTTGCTGCTTTCTGCCCGGTCTTTAGTAACGTAGCAAGCGTGTCTGCATCCCGCACTGAACGCCTCCTGAACCTCCTCTTGGCTTTGCTCAACACCAAGGTGGGACTCCCGCGCGCTGTTCTCAGGGAGAAGGTCTACAAAGACTCTGCTGAGAACGACGTCGCTTTCGGGCGGATGTTCGAGCGTGACAAGGTTGACCTGAAACAGTTCGGTTTCGAAATTGAAACGATCGTTGACCGCAGCAGCTTTGGTAATGACGACCCCGGAACCACCCGGTATCGGATTGGCAAGGACTCCAACAGGCTCCCCGAGGTGGTCCTCACCCCGGCAGAGTCAACAGTCTTGCTGCTAGCGGCCCAGCTATGGGAGCGGGCGGCTCTCGGCACCGCAGCTGCCAGTGCCGTCCGTAAGCTCCAGGCGGCAGGCGGCTTCACCGACGTCGACCTCCCGGCCGGAGTCCAGCCCAGGATTAAACCCGCCGGGCAGGCGTTCGACGACGTCGTTGCGGCCATGCATGGTCGGCATACCGTCCGCTTCGGTTACCTGGCCGGCAGCACGGGCCGGGAGGAGCAGCGGGAAGTGGAGCCATGGGGGTTGGGCAGTCGCTTTGGTCAGTGGTATTTGGTCGGTTGGGACCGGGCGAGGGGAGCCAAGAGGTTCTTTAGGCTCTCACGCATGACCACCGCCGTCACAGCCGTGCCCGGAAGCTCATGCGAACCTCCGGCGGGATTCAACGCCCGGGCTGAACTCGATGAACTCAACGAACTCCCGTTGCGTCAGGCCACGTTGGAAGTGGACCGCGACAGGTTGCTTGCGCTGCGCAGGCGGGCCTTGGCCGCGCAAGAGCCAGCCATGGGCAGTCCAGCGCGAGACCGCGTCGTGGTCGAATTCCGTGATCCGGAGCAGCTTGCGGAGGAGCTTGCCTCCTACGGTCCCCGCGTCCTCGTGCAGGGACCGGCGGACTTGCGTGCCGCCGTCGTCCGCCGCCTCCAAGCCGCCTTGGACTTCCACACCAGCCCCGCCGTCGCACCCACATTCCCCGACGCCGGCCGGGCGCCGAGGGCCCGGAAGCGCACGTCCGAGGACCAGCTCGCCAGGATGCTGCAGCTGGTTCCGTTCCTGGTCCACCATCAGGGCCTGCACATCCAAGAGGTTGCCGACCGGTTCGGTATCAGCCGCAGGCAGCTCATCGACGACCTGAAAATCCTCATTTGTTCGGGGCTGCCGGGCGGTTACCCGGATGACCTGCTCGATATCCAGTGGGAAGACGACCACGTCTACATCTCCGAGCACCTGGACCTGAACAGGCCGGTCAAGTTCAGCGAGGACGAGGCGGCCGCACTCCTCACGGGCCTGGCCATGCTGGGGGACTTGCCGCAGTTGGCCGGCATGCCCGAAGACCAACCGGGAAGCGCGTTGGAGTCCGTCACCATCAAGTTGACCGGCGCTGCCGGGAAGGCCGGACGCCTCGCTGGATCGGTCTCAGGGCAGTCGGTCGCCCCCGAACAATCGCAGTCCTTCGCCACCATCACCCAAGCCATCAGGGACAGCCAACAACTGCATCTCCGATATTTGTCACTCCAAAAGGACGAGATCACCGAGCGCGACGTCGATCCGCTTCGCCTGTACTCGCTGGACAACACCTGGTATTTCGAGGCCTATTGCCACAGCGCCGCCGGAATCCGGAACTTTCGGCTGGACCGGGTGGAAAGCCTCGCGGCCAATGGCCGTGCAGCTTCCCACACGGCGACCGCTGGGCAGGATTTTCCGGCGCGACTGTTCACGCCAAGTGACGACGACGTGCTTGTGGCGCTCAAACTGACGCGGCAAGGTGCCGGGCTGGCCGATGACTATTACGCCGAACGCACCGCGCAGCGTCCCGACGGCGGACTGCTCGCCGAGGTCCGCTTCGGCAACGCCGGTTGGGTTCCGATGTTCATCTCCCAGCACGGCGGCGCAGTCAGGGTGCTGGCCCCGGAGGCAGTTCATACCGAGACAGGGACGTGGCTCCAGGCGGCCCTTTCGCAGTACGAGTCGGCGTCCGGCAGCGTGGCTGGCTAGACTACTCAGATGCCTTGGTGGTTCTGGATCCTGTTATGGATCGCGCTCATAGCCCTTTCCCTGCTCCTTCATGTGACTCTGGGATATCGCCTGTACCGGAAGATGATGTCTACCGTCCGGGAGTTGGGGGAGGCGGGCAAGAAGTTCAGTTCCTTGCCGGCCGCCCGCATTGACCCCGACATCGAGGCTCACGATGCGCCGAATGAGCGCCCCGAACAGGGCTCGGCGATTTTTGCCTCCCCCGAGCAGATGCGTCATGATTACGTGACGGCCAAAGCCGCCCGCCAGGAAGTTCGACGCCGGAAGCGCATCCAGCGCAAGGCCGAGCGGGGTCAGCCACAATCCCTGCACGACATCGAATTCAGTTAGACGTAGGATGTACCCAAAAGGAAAGGACCTCCCCACATGAGGCTCGAAGGCTGGCATCTCATCATCATCATCGTTTTGGCGCTGCTGCTTTTCGCTGCGCCAAAATTGCCCTCCATGGCACGCAGCATCGGTCAGTCGATGCGTATCTTCAAATCCGAAGTCCGCGAAATGAAAAAGGACGGCTCCTCGGAGAAGAAGGACGCCCCGGAGTCGACTGACGCCGTAGAAGGCACCGTCGTCGGCCACCCTGACGTCAAGACCAGCAGCAAGGGCGAGACCGACGTTCCGCCCGCCACCCGCGTCTAAAAAGAAGTGGTAGAAACGAAGGGGCGCAAGGCCAACCCCGAAGCCCGGATGGGCTTGCTTGACCACCTCAAGGAGCTCAGGAACCGGCTCTTCAAGGCTGCCATTGGCGTTGTCCTCGGGACCATCGTGGGGTTCATTGTCTATCAGCCCTTGCTGACGGCATTGATCAAACCGATCACGGACCTGAACCACAAAGAAGGGCGCGCGGCCACCCTTAACTTCGACGGCGTCGCGAGCTCGTTCGACCTCATGGTCCAGGTTTCGGTCTTCCTGGGGCTTATCCTTTCCAGTCCCGTCTGGATCTACCAACTCTGGGCCTTCATCGTGCCCGGGCTCCACAAGAAAGAGCGCCGAATGGCGCTGTCCTTTGTTGCGGCAGCGGTGCCATTGTTCGTTGGCGGCGTGTTGTTAGCGTGGCTCGTGCTCCCGAACGCCGTCCGGGTACTGACGGACTTCACACCCGCCGGCGGGTCGAACTTCATCAGCGCGGACGTTTACCTGTCCTTTGTCCTGAGGCTTCTGCTGGCCTTTGGCATCGCTTTCCTCGTGCCGGTTGTTTTGGTGGGGCTCAACCTTGCCGGGATCATCAAAGGCAAGCAACTCGTGAAGAGTTGGCGTATCACCGTCTTCCTGGTCTGCTTGTTCGCGGCCATGGCGGCTCCCGGAGCGGACGCCATGAGCATGTTTTACCTGGCCACGCCCATGCTCGTGCTGTTTTTCGCTGCAGTGGGCGTGTGTCTGTGGAATGACCGGCGTCGTGAGCGTCGGACGATCAAGCGTGAAGCTGAGACCGAGGCCACGGCGGATATCGCAACCCCCGCTTCGGAACTGGAGAATCTCTAGACCTCTGGCCACTAGGCTGGATGTATGTCCTCTACTTTCGGGTCGCCATCTCCAGCAGACCGTTACCAGGCTGCAGCCACCAGGGCAGCTGAGGCCAAGACGTACTTAGGTGCATTTGCACGGTCACTGGACTTCGCCCTGGACGACTTCCAACGGGAAGCCTGCCGCTCCTTGCAGGAAGGCCGCGGCGTCCTTGTTGCAGCTCCGACCGGCGCCGGAAAGACAATAGTTGGAGAGTTCGCCATTTTCCTCGCACTCCAACGCGGGTTGAAAGCTTTCTACACCACCCCCATCAAAGCCCTGAGTAACCAGAAGTTTGCCGAGTTGGCAGCAAAATACGGGCCAGCGAACGTAGGGTTGCTGACCGGTGATACCAGCATCAACGGCGATGCCCCAGTGGTCGTGATGACCACCGAGGTGCTTCGCAATATGTTGTATGCGGACTCCGAGACTCTCGGTGACCTCGGCTTTGTGGTCATGGATGAAGTCCACTACTTGGCCGATCGATTCCGTGGCGCTGTCTGGGAAGAAGTGATCATCCACCTGCCCAGCGAGGTCCAGGTTGCCTCCCTGAGCGCAACGGTGTCCAACGCAGAGGAATTCGGTGCCTGGCTTGACACCGTCCGTGGTGATACCGATGTGATCGTCTCCGAGCACCGCCCTGTGCCGCTCTGGCAACACGTCATGGTTGGTCGGGAGATCGTGGACCTTTTTGCCGGTGACGTCACTTTCGATGCCATCGCTCCTGGCAGCGTGGCCGCGTCCGCGGCTGGCGATGACGTTCCCGGTCTCTCGGAGAGCGATGAAATCGGCGAAGAACCGGCTGCGGCTCGCCGCAAGCATAAGACGTCGGCCAAGAGTGCCGCAGCTGCTTCCGTGCGCCAAGCAGTGACCGGACCTGAGTTTGAGGTGAATCCGGACCTGCTGGCAATGGCACGTTCGGAAAGCCGGATGAACATGGGCGCGCGCTACAGCCACGGGAGCCGTAGCAGGCGCCGCCAGGACCGCTACCGTGACGAGCGGCAGCAAACCGAACAGCGGAGCCCGGTCAGGAAGGCAAGCCGCCCCCAGGTCATCGAGAGCCTCCGCCGCCAGGACCTGTTGCCGGCGATCACTTTCATTTTTTCCCGTGCAGGCTGTGACGCCGCGGTGGCACAGTGCGCTGCTTCGGGCTTATGGCTGACCACCGAGCAAGAGCAGCAGCTCATTGCCCAGCGGGTAGATGAGGCAAGCCATGAAATTCCGGCCGACGACCTCGATGTCCTGGGCTTCTGGGGCTGGCGCGACGGGCTGCTCCGCGGCTTCGCTGCACACCATGCCGGCATGCTTCCCACCTTCAAAGAGGTGGTGGAAAAGCTCTTCGCAGATGGCCTGGTCAAGGCGGTCTTCGCAACGGAAACCTTGGCCCTCGGCGTCAACATGCCCGCCCGCTGCGTGGTGTTGGAAAAGCTGGAAAAGTTCAACGGCGAAGCGCACGTTAACATCACCGCGGGGGAGTACACCCAGCTCACCGGACGCGCCGGCCGCCGCGGCATCGACATCGAAGGCCACGCCGTGGTTCTGTGGCAACCGGGAACGGACCCGGCAGCAGTTGCGGGCCTGGCTTCAAGACGCACCTACCCCCTTAATTCGAGTTTCCGGCCCACCTACAACATGAGCATCAACCTGATTGCCCAGTTTGGCAGGACCCGGGCGCGTGAGATCCTGGAATCCTCCTTTGCGCAGTTCCAAGCGGACCGCTCTGTGGTGGGCCTGGCCAGGCAAGTCCGCGGCCGCGAGGAGTCACTCGCTGGCTACGCAAAGTCGATGCAGTGCCACCTGGGCGACTTCACGGAGTACGCCAAGCTTCGTCGCGAGCTCAGCGACGCCGAGAACTTTGCGGCCCGTGACCATCACCGGGCCCGCAAATCCCGGGTGGCCGACTCCTTGACGCGGCTCATTCCGGGAGACGTCATCACGATCTACAGCGGGCGGTTGGCTGGCCACGCGGTGATCCTCGACGTCGATCCGAACGCCCGCGAGCCCCGGCCGTCGGTTCTGACCTCCGATAACCAGCTTCGCCGGATCAGTGTGCATGACCTTGACGGACCTGTCTCTCCCGTCACGAGGATCAGGATCCCCAAATCGTTCAACGCCAAGGTCCCCAAGTCGCGCCGGGACCTCGCAGCGGCGATGCGGCACGCCATCAGCGAGGACGCTCCGCAGAGTCCCCGCAACAGCAGGCATGAGGACTTTGGGTTGGGCGCAAGGCTTCCGGACCAGGAGCAGCACATTGCCGACCTCAGGCGCGCACTCAGGGCGCACCCATGCCATGGATGCAGTGAGCGCGAAGACCATGCACGGTGGTCCGAACGTTGGTGGAAACTCCGGAAAGAAACCGACGGTCTGGTTCGGCAGATCCAAGGCAGAACCAACACTATCGCCAAGACATTCGACCGGGTCTGCGACGTCTTGTCCGCATACGGCTACTTGGAAACGAACGACGCCGGACGCGTCACCATCAGCGACCACGGCCAACGGCTTCGACGCATCTACGGTGAGAAGGACCTTCTGATCTCACAGTCTGTCCGGCAAGGGGCACTCAACGATCTCGATGCTGCGGAGCTTGCCTCTTTTGCCACGACGTTGGTGTATCAGGCCAAGCGCGAAGACCGCGGACTCCGCCCCCGGATGCCTTCCGTTGCTTTGGAATCAGCAGTGGATATCGTGGTCCGGGAATGGTCACAGCTGGAGGACACTGAGGAACACCACCGACTTCCCCTCACGGGCGAACCCGAACTCGGGCTGATGTGGCCCATGTACAGGTGGGCCAGGGGCCGGCATCTGCAGGATGTCCTCCACGGCACCGACCTCGCTGCGGGCGACTTTGTGCGCTGGGCAAAACAAGTGGTTGACCTGCTGGACCAGCTCGCCAAGATTCCCCAACTGGATCCGCGTGTGGCGCGGATATGCCGTGAATCCATTGACCTGGTGCGGAGGGGCGTCGTCGCCTACTCAAGCGTGGCCTGAACCCCGCAGCCTGACGTCTTCCCTCCGCTCAAGTACTACGCTCAAGGAGCACAACGCATGAACCAACCAGGTGTGTCCACCGGCGCTCCCGAGGAATCCAACCGCCGTAAAGTCACCATGTATCGGAACGGTTCCATCTACACAGCGGCTGACCCTTTCGCGACAGCCATGGTGGTGGACGGCGATACGGTGGCCTGGGTGGGCTCCGAACAGGCTGCGACGTCCATCGCTGACTCCTCCATGGAGATCATCGACCTACGCGGTGCATTGCTGGCCCCCGGGTTCGTCGACTCGCACATGCACCTGACCGAAACGGGGCTCGCCGCCAGTGGGCTGGACCTGGCGGGGGTCCGTTCCAGCCAAGAGCTGCTCGACGCCGTCGCCTCCGCCTCAGGGACAGGCGCCATCCTGGGCCACGGTTGGGATGAAACGGCGTGGCACCGGTCCACTCTCCCTACCCTTGAGGAAGTGGACAGGGCAGCAGGGGGCAGGCCCGTATACCTTTCCAGAATTGACGTCCATTCGGCACTTATCTCGTCGTCGTTGGCCGCAGCGGCGGGCTTGAAAGGCATGGATGGCTTCGAGGCGGAGCCAGGGGCCTCGGGCTCCGGGGGTGGCGTCACAACGGCGCAGGTGCGCCGCGCAGCACATAGCGCAGCCAGGCGCGTCGCGCGTGAGCTGCCCGAGTCGGAGCGGCGCGATTATCAGGAACGCGCGCTCCGGGAAGCCGCCGCCAACGGGTACGTGGCATTGGCCGAGATGTCAGCCCCACACATCTGTGGTCCGGATGACCTGCGGATGGCGATCTCGTGGAACGAAGCACCGGCCTACCCCCAAGTCCTGCCGTACTGGGGCGAGCTCGCCACCTCGGAAGAACACGCCGGTGCCATCTTGCAGCAGATGGGCGGCAACGTCCTTGGCCTGGCTGGAGACCTGAACATCGATGGTTCCCTCGGTTCACGCACAGCAGCTTTGAGCCACGGTTACTCTGACGCCCCGGAAGAGCGCGGCAGCCTGTACCTGTCCGTTGACCAGGCAGCCGCGCATCTTGCCGCCACCTCTGCCTTGGGTGTGCAAGCCGGTTTCCATGTGATCGGTGATGCCGGGCTGGGCGCGGTGCTGGATGCCTTGGATATGGCAGCCAGTGACGTGGGGGAGCAGCGTATTCGGGCTGCGGGGCACCGCCTGGAACACGTCGAACTCGCAGACGCGGAAGCGATCGACAGGCTGGCCAAATACTCGGTAACGGTGAGCGTGCAGCCCGTGTTCGACGCTGCGTGGGGAGGCCCCGGTGGTCTCTACGAACAACGCCTCGGTGACCGCAGCAAAGCGATGAATCCGTTCGCTTCGTTCTACGCCAAGGGTGTCCCCGTTACCTTCGGCAGTGACAGTCCCGTGACACCGCTGCGGCCGTGGTCGAGCGTCAGGGCGTGCTTGGAGCACAGCAATCCGGAGCAACGCATTTCCGCCAGGGCCGCGTTCCTGGGCCATACCCGCGCCGGTTGGCGGGCGAGCAAGCACCGTAATCCGTTGATGGGCCAACTCGTTCCCGGAGCTCCGGCGAGCTTCGCGGTTTGGGAGGTAGAGGAGCTCATGGTCCAGGTGGCCGACAGCCGCGTTCAGTCGTGGAGTACCGATCCCCGAGCCAGGACCCCGCTGCTGCCGGCCCTTGACACAGGCAAGGACCCAGTCTGCCTGCAAACCGTCAGGGAAGGCCATGAACTGTTCGCGGCGGCTTCCCTTCGCGAATAGTCTCCGATGTGGCCCGGGCCACACCCGCAGTGGCGCGGCCCGGCGTCGTCCTATAATGGGGAGTTGCGCCAGGACGCCAGCTGTAAAGTTGCTCCGGCACTACGACCGCTCCATCAAGGAAAGGCCTCTTCTTGCGTGTCCTGACGATCATTCCCACCTACAACGAGCTCGAATCGCTTCCCAAAACTTTGGGGCGGCTGCGTGCAGCCGTACCGCATTCGGACGTCCTGGTGGTCGACGACAACAGCCCTGACGGCACCGGGCAGCTGGCTGACGAGGCCGCTGCCGCTGATGGCCAGGTCCATGTTCTGCACCGAAAGGGCAAAGAGGGCTTGGGAGCGGCGTACATTGCCGGGTTCAAGTGGGGGTTGGCTGCAGGATACGACGTCTTGGTTGAGATGGACGCCGACGGATCCCACAAGCCGGAGCAGTTGCCCCTCCTCCTGGACGCTGTGGAGAACGGGGCAGACCTCGCGATGGGTTCGCGGTGGGTTCAAGGTGGAAGCGTGGTCAACTGGCCCTTGTACCGTCAAGCTATCTCCCGGATCGGCAGCACATACGCGCGCATCATGCTGGGTGTCAAAATCAAAGACGTGACCGGCGGCTACCGCGCTTTCCGTCGCAGCACCCTCGAGGCACTGAAACTCGATGAAGTGGACTCTGTTGGCTACGGTTTCCAAGTGGACCTGGCCTGGCGTGTGGCCAAGCTCGGGCTGCGCATCGAGGAAAGGCCCATCACGTTTGTGGAACGCGAACTTGGAGCATCCAAAATGAGCGGCAACATCGTGGTCGAAGCCATGATCAACGTGACCAAGTGGGGCATCGCCGCCCGCTGGGCGAAGCTAACAAGCAAGACGCCGGCACGGGCCAAATAGCCCTAATACGGCACAAAAAACGGCCGGGCTTGGTTCGAGAAGAACCAGCCCGGCCGTTCCGTTTCCGTACTATGCGGATTTCCGTGCTATGCAGACTCCCGTACTATGCGGACCGGCGCTCACCGCGGCGTTCGCGCAGGATATTCAGTCGGTCCTCAAGGATCTGCTCCAGCTCAGGAAGGCTGCGGCGTTCCAGGAGCATGTCCCAGTGGGTGCGAACGGCTTTTTCGTTGGCGTCCACGGGGCGCTCACCGTCTACCAGAAGGGCTTCCTTGCCGGTCTTGGAAACCCACACCGGAGGAATTTCGGCTTCCGAGGAGAAGGTTACGAAGACCTGCTCGCCATCCTCGCAGCGGTACTCGACCCGCTGGCGCGGTGCCGGTTCGACGCCGGATTCAGTTTCCATGCTTTGGGCGCCAAGACGCATACCCCGCAGGCTGCGATCACTCATGATTACTCCCTCTGTCTGATCACGGAGCACTAACTCCGCGTTTACCATAAGCCGCCATGACGATCCTGACGGACATTACGGACTACTTCTTCACACCATGCATCACTCAATGCAACGCCCGGCCAAGCTTTATTGTTCCGTCCGTACTGAATGAGCCGGACAAATAACCTATTATACGCCAACCATGTGCAAGTACTCAAAGCGGGGTGAAAGGCAGGGACGGCCAGCCGATACGGCTGACCGTCCCTCGCTTCCGCGCCTTGCAGGTCTATCCGGCAGTCCGGGACTGCTCCGTGGTCGCTCCACGCTTGGTGCTCGCTGCATCCGCGTCATCGGTGAACAGACTGGCCGCTGGAGAATCCTCCAGGCTCCCGCCCAGCGCGCCGCCAATACCTTTAAGGGCCTCGCCCACTTCGCTGGGGATGATCCACAGCTTGTTGGAACTGCCTTCGGCAATCTTGGGCAGGGTTTGCAGGTACTGGTAGGCAAGGAGCTTTTGGTCGGGATTGCCTTTGTGAATGGCGTCGAAGACTTTCTGGATCGCTTGAGCCTCACCATCGGCACGCAAGATAGCGGCCTTTGCATCACCTTCAGCTGCAAGGATGGCTGCTTGGCGCTGGCCTTCGGCGGTGAGGATCTGAGACTGCTTGGTACCCTCGGCCGTGAGGATGGCTGCTCGCCGATCACGTTCAGCTCGCATCTGCTTCTCCATCGAGTCTTGGATGGAGTGCGGCGGGTCGATCGCCTTGAGTTCAACACGTGACACACGGATACCCCAACGGCCCGTCGCTTCATCAAGGACGCCGCGCAGTTGGCCGTTGATTTGGTCACGGGATGTCAGGGCCTCTTCGAGGTTCAGCCCGCCCACGACGTTACGGAGGGTAGTAGTGGTCAACTGCTCCACTGCCTGGATGTAGTTGGCGATTTCATAAGTCGCCGCCCGAGGGTCGGTGACCTGGAAGTAGACCACGGTGTCAATTGACACCACCAGGTTGTCTTCGGTGATGACCGGTTGCGGTGGGAAGGACACCACTTGTTCACGGAGATCAAGCAGCGGCAAGAGCCGGTCCACGAAAGGGATCAGGATGGTCAGCCCAGGGTTGAGCGTGCGCTGATACTTGCCGAGCCGTTCAACCACGCCGGCACGTGCCTGCGGAATGATCCTCACGGACCGGACCAGCACAATAATGACAAAAATGACGAGAACAACCAGCACAATCGCTGCGGCTGTTCCTCCTAAGCCGTCCATACGTCTCCTTCGTTCCCCAATTGAGTGGTTCATACGGCTTCGCGGGCGGACTTGCCGGCCCACCATCCGAAAAACTCCAGATGCCGGCTGTTAGCCGCCGGCTAGCTCGGGCTGTTGTCGGCAGATGAGGTGACCACCGCCGTCGCACCTTCAATTTTTGTCACATGGACAGTTGCGCCGGCGTCGAGTATCCCAGCGGTGCTGCGCGCGCTCCAGACGTCGCCGCCGATCTTGACCAGTCCGCTGGTGCCGCTGACGGACTCGAGTACCAGGGCGGACTGCCCGATCAGGCGGTCGATATTTGTGCGCTGCTCTTCAGGACCTTTGTGGAGGTGCTTCAGCGCGATGGGCCGGACAAACGCGATCATCAGAAGGGAGACGACGGAGAAGATGACGATTTGCAGCCAGAACGGGGCACCCGCAAAGTCAGCGGCCAGGCCTGCCAGGGCACCCCCTGCCAGCATGATGAAGAAGAGGCTGAGCGTTAACATCTCCACCACTGCGAACGCAAGAAAAACCGTGAGCCAGAGGGCCCACCAGTTCTCGCCGAGCCATTCAAACATTACGTCCCCCTTGGTCCTGGACCCCGTAAACAGGATCGCAGTCTCTATCCCTTCATCCTAGACCGAGACCGGGTTCAGCGTCAGTGGTCCGGGGTAATGCGACCCGCTGCTAGGAGACCGGTGGACCGCTGGTAAACGCGCTGAGCTGGAACTTTGCCGTGGTGGCCAGGGTGGCCCGGCCGTGTAACAGCACGTCGATCTCCTCGCGGCGCAAGTGGTGTCCAGCCGGCCCCATATAGGCAAGGTCTGTAATCTCAGATCCGCTGAGGACGAGTGGAACGTCCAGGGTGTGCTCCACCACCTCAGTAAAATATCCGCTCATCGTGGCAGCAAGACGTTCGGCTTTCCCTTCCTCGATCCTGAGCATTCCGCCGAGGGAAGCCAGCTCTGCGAGATGACCAGGCTGCGGTGTCACGACGATCAGCGTTCCGCCAGGGCGCAACACCCGGGCAAACTCTGCAGGGTTTCGTGGCGCAAACACCACCATGACTACGTCCACCGCGTCATCTGCCATAGGCAGGGGACGCCAGAGGTCCCAGACCAGGTTCGCGGCCTCAGGGTTCAGCCGGGCCGCACGCCGCAGCGCAAACTTGGATATATCCAACCCTATGGCCGCCGCCTTTGGCGACGCGTTCAGTACTGTCCGCAGGTAATGGCCGGTTCCGGTGCCGGCGTCGAGTACCAGCGAGCCGGGCCGGTCAAGGAAATCTCGCGCCAACCGCGCAACAGCTTCCTCAAGGGGGGCATAACGCCCCGCGTCCAGGAATTTTTGGCGCGCCGCCACCATCTGCGCGGAATCCGACTCGAAGACCGTTCCCTTACCCGTCAGCAGGTTGAAATATCCCTGCTTCGCAGCATCGAATGCGTGTCCCGTCGGACACTTAAGCGTCAGCTGTGCTTGGTGGTCAAGAACGAAAGTGCCCGAGCAAACAGGACAGCGGAGGGCGGCAACAGCGTCGGGCAACATGGCTTTAATCCTACGGGGGACCGCCGCTGGCCCCGGGTCAGTCGGTCAGGAAGCCCAAGCTGCGTTTCGCGTCGTCAATCCCCGGCGCCGACCATCGCATCGAGTGCTCAGAATTGCTGGAGAGGGACCGGAGCTCGGCGCGATCCAGGTAGAGGACGCCGTGAAGGTGGTCGGTTTCGTGCTGGACAATGCGGGCTTGCCAGCCCGAGAACCATTCTTCCGCGGCCACGCCTTCCGGCGTCAGGTAGCTGAGCTCCACGTTGCGGTGCCTGGACACCACCGCCTGGTAGCCGGCGACAGATAGGCAGCCCTCATAAAACGCGGCCGTTTCTCCACCGAGGGGACGGTATTGAGGATTGATGATGGCGAAAAACGGCAGGTGTTCCCGGTGCCTCGCCGCGGCCGACGCCGGATCCACCTCGAACTGGTCCTCAAGGACCGCGAGTTGGAGGGGGATGCCCAACTGGGGTGCGGCCAGTCCAACGCCCGGGGCAGCATGCATGACCTGGCGCATACGCTCCACCAGGGCGGAGAGCTCGGAGTCGTCCAACTGCCCGTCATATGGCGCAGCAAACTGGCGCAACACCGGGTGTCCGGCTTGGACAATCGCCGGAAGCTGCTCCACATCGAGCAGTCGCCGGACGGCGTCCCGGATTTGGCTGGCGCTGAAAGTGGTGGCGGGGCCCACGGCCCCACCAAGCAGGTGGGTCATGGTTCGAGCCTATCGCCACGGTAAGCCAGCCCTGTACCTGACCCGCCTTACGTATATACGACGACGGCGGGACTAACGCATGGTGAAACGCCGCTCCACCAAAGTCGCGACGGGCGGAACGGCGAGGGCGGCAGCAAACAGCGCGTTCCTGGCCGTCATGGCTTTAGCGGGCAACGGCCTGCCCAAAGCCATGTTGATTCCTGCCTGCCTCGACGCCCGCAATGCCGCACGACGTCGACGCTTCTCGAATTCATCCAGCCGGGCTTGGACGGTGTCTCCCGTGAGGAGAGTTCCCATGAGGGGTGCCAGTGCGGCTGCGTCCAACCATCCAAGATTCATTCCTTGACCACCGATTGGGCTGATCTCATGCGCGGCGTCGCCGAGCAGGACCATCCGGCCGTGCACCATCCTCTTGGCCAATCGAGCCTGCACATCAAAGGCACTGAGCATCGTATTGCTGGCCGGATCCACGTGCTCGCCTGTCCTGCCTGCTATCAAGTCCGCCAGCTGCGCCGCCGTCGAGCCCGGATCCGGCGCACCCAACCTCACCACCCAGCGGCGCACACCGTGGGGCAGCGGAAAGGACTCCACGATACCCGGTGGCTCAAGATACAACACAGCGGAGCTCCCGTGCCCCGTGTGGTCAGCGTAATCGCCCATGATGTAGCTGTCCGGATAGGTTCGCGCAGGCAGGTCCGGCAGCAACGATTGCCTCAGCCGGGAGTGCGCGCCGTCGGCAGCAATGACCACATGGGCCGAAAGGTCGAGCCCGCCCGATTCTGTCGCGGCGAGAACGCGAACCGGGCGGCCGTCGCCATCGTCGATCTCTTTCACGTCAACGCCGCGGATGATCGCCGACGGGTCCAGGCGCAGGACCGCACGCTCCAAGGCATCCTCCGTGACGGGCTGCGGCACGGCCAGGATGAACGGGAAGTTCGCGTCCCCTGAGAACGACAACCGGGCAACCTCGCGCCGTTGGCTATACGCGATTCCCTCGCGGATGCGGAGACCGGCGTCGATCAACTCGTCCGCGAGTCCAGCCCGGGCCAAGTGCACCAAAGCCGGCGGGTGAACGCCGATGGCTCGCGATCGGGTACTTCGCGTTCGCCGCCGTTCCAGGATTCGGACGTGGTGGCCACGCTGCAGCAGAAGGAGCCCCATAAAGAGGCCGACCGGTCCGGCGCCGACAATGACGACCTCAGGCATAGTCCTCCCCGCGTAGCATCCCTGGGGCATTGTCTTGGCTGGCACCTGGGCGAAAGGTCAACAGATGGTGCCACGGGCCGTTTCTTTCCACCCTCCACTGTGTCGGAACCACGGCCGCCAGTTCCGATGGTGTGTAGCTCCGCTTGATCGACACCAGCCCGTCACCACAAATGCAGGAACCAACTCCGAGGGGCCAAAATCCTGCCATAAAGAGAACATAGGAAGCATTGCTGCGCCGGAGGTCGTTATGCAGCACAAGGCTCCGCGAGAGTACTTCAGAGTCATGTAGGACTCCGGCCAGCTGCGGCGGATCGAGGTGGTGAAGGATGTGGTTGGAGATGACGACGTCGAAAGTTAGGTTTTCTGCGACGAGGTCGGAACTGTGCGCCTGGCGATATTCCACGCCTCGCATGGGCCGGGCCCGTGATGCGAAGGAAAAAGCCCGGGCATCCGGGTCGATCGCGGTGACCGTGAGGCTGTAACCGTCGCTGCTGGCCCAGCGCGCCAGGCTCCGCGCCACATCCCCGCTGCCGCAACCAATGTCGAGCAGGGACGCTTTGCCCTCCCGTTCGAGCAGCGGCTTGATACGGCGTCGATAGGTTCCATGCCATCCGGAAAGGAGGCGGTTCACCACCGGAAAGCGCACGTAGGTCTTCTCCAGCCGCTTGGGATCGCAATCGGGTCGATCCATGTCCTCGACGGCCACCTCATCACGCTGACGCAGCGGTCCCCAAGGGCTCACAGGCTGGGGGAAACCAGCGTGAAGAGGCCAGTCTCTACCGTCAAGCCGGGGCCGAACGCCATGGAGCAAATGCGTTCTTCCCTGTCCTCGGCAGGTTGACCCAGCATGTACTTCAAGACAAAGAGAACTGTCGCGCTGCTCATATTGCCGTACTCCCGCAACGTCTCCCGGGCGGGGACCAATTGCGCTTCAGTAAGCTCCAATTTGGACTCGACCTTGTCCAGGATGCTTCTTCCGCCAGGGTGAATAGCCCAGTGCTTGATATCGCGGTAGGGGAGCGCTGCCAGTTCGGGTTCCTTCGCAAGGAGCGGTTCCAAAGCCCCAGTGATGTGCTCTTCGATGATGTGCGGCACATAGGAGCCGAGCACCATTTCAAATCCCTCGTCACCGATGTTCCACGCCATGGCTTCTTCGCCTACCGGCGTCAGGACCGTTTCGAAGTGGTCCAAGCGGACCACCGGGTCCGGCCCCTGGGGTTCCCGGGCTGTCACGACGGCGGCCGCTGCACCATCGCCAAAAATAGCCGACCCCATGATGGTGTCCGGATCATTCGATGTCCTCACGTGCAAGGAGCAAAGCTCCACACAAATGACGAGGACCACCGCCTCCGGATCGGCCAGGCAGAACTGCTTGGCTGCTTTCAGTGCTGGAAACGCCGCATAACATCCCATGAATCCCAGGTGATAGCGCTGCACGGCCGGGTTGAGCCCCAAAGCACGGACCACCTTGTAATCCGGGCCAGGGTTGAAAAACCCGGTACAGGAGACCGTGATGACGTGGGTGATGTCATCAAGATCTATTCCCGATGCCTGGGCTACCGCAGACTTGCCCGCCTCTACGAAGAGCTTCGTGGCCTCCGTTGCGAATATTTCGTTGCGGACCTTTGTACTGGGACTAAGAACCCTGTTGGTTTCGGGGTCGAAGAACCGCGGATTTTCCGGATGCGCGTCCAAGCTCAACTCGGCAACTGCCGTGTAGCGCGTGTCAATGGCAGCGGAGTCAAAGCAGGTGGAGACCAGACGCGTTCCGAGCCGGGTCAAACCTGGCTGCGAGGCAAAAACCTCACGTGCTTGATGCTGAATCAGGATGGTAGGCGGAACTGCGGTTTCGAGGGACCTCATGTATACCGGCATGCTTCATTCTTAGTGAGTAAACCGTGGAAGACAATGGCAGAATCGAAGCAACTGATCGAGACTGGTCACGATGACCAGTAATGGCCTCGGTGATTGCTGCGGCCTGCCACCACGCGGGGCACCAGCCGGATGGAGAAACGATGACTATTGCTACGAGTCCGAACACCCGGCAACCTGCACAGCACGTCGCGGACACCCACGATTTGATCCGCGTCCAAGGCGCGCGGGAAAACAACCTGAAGGACATCAGCATTGAGATCCCCAAACGAAGGTTGACGGTTTTCACCGGAGTTTCGGGCTCGGGTAAGAGTTCATTGGTCTTTGCGACTATCGCCGCGGAGTCGCAGCGAATGATTAATGAGACCTACAGTTCATTCGTCCAGGGATTCATGCCTTCCTTGGCCCGCCCGGACGTTGATCTCCTGGAAGGGTTGACCACGGCGATCATCGTGGACCAGGAACGAATGGGTTCCAACCCCCGGTCCACGGTGGGCACGGCAACGGACGCCAACGCTATGTTGCGCATACTCTACAGCCGTTTGGCCCAGCCACATATCGGTTCGCCGAATGCCTATTCGTTCAATGTCCCCACGGTGAAGGCCAGCGGTGCCATTACGGTGGAGCGGGGCGAAGGAAAAACCAAAACCGAAAAGGCTTCTTTCAACCGGCTGGGTGGTATGTGCTCCCGCTGTGAAGGCATGGGCTCTGTCAACGACTTCGACCTCACAGCCCTTTATGACGACAGCAAATCCCTGAAAGAAGGTGCTCTCACCATTCCCGGATACTCCATGGATGGATGGTACGGGCGTATTTTCAGCGGGTCAGGGTATTTCGACATGGACAAGCCGTTGGCCAAGTTCAGCAAAAGGGAACTTCAGGACCTCCTTTACCGGGAGCCCACCAAAATCAAGGTGGAGGGAATCAACCTGACGTATGAGGGCCTGATCCCCAAGATTCAGAAATCGATGCTGTCCAAAGATGTTGATGCACTCCAGCCGCACATCCGGGCGTTCGTTGAGCGCGCCATCACCTTCACGACCTGCCCCGAATGCGAGGGAACCAGGCTCAGCCCTGAGGCGCGCTCGTCCAAAATCAAGGGGATCAGCATTGCGGACGCCTGCAAAATGCAAATCACCGACCTCGCTGCTTGGATCCGGCAGTTGGACGAACCGACCGTGGCGCCACTCCTGAAAGGCTTGCAGCATTTGCTGGATTCCTTTGCGGAGATCGGCCTCGGCTACCTGTCCTTGGACCGCCCAGCCGGTACTTTGTCCGGGGGAGAGGCCCAGAGGACCAAGATGATCCGGCACCTGGGTTCCTCACTGACCGATATCACGTACGTTTTCGACGAACCCACCATTGGGCTTCACCCGCACGACATTGAACGCATGAACCAGCTCTTGCTGCAGCTCCGGGACAAAGGCAACACCGTGCTGGTGGTGGAGCACAAACCCGAAGCCATTGCGATCGCGGACCACGTCGTCGATCTTGGTCCCGGCGCGGGAACAGCCGGCGGAACGGTCTGCTTCGAAGGCGGCGTTGAAGAACTACGGGGGAGTGACACCATCACCGGGCGGCATTTGGATGACCGTGCCGCCATCAAGGAAACTGTCCGTCCGACGTCGGGCTTCCTTGAAATCCGTGGAGCGTCAACAAACAACCTGAAAAATGTCGACGTCGACATTCCGTTGGGTGTCCTGTGTGTACTGACCGGTGTTGCGGGTTCTGGGAAGAGCTCCCTGATTCATGGTTCCGTGGCGCCGCGCGATGGCGTGGTGGTTATCGATCAAGGTGCGATCCGGGGCTCGCGGCGCAGCAACCCTGCAACGTACACGGGGCTGCTGGAGCCGATCCGCAAGGCCTTCGCCAAAGTCAATGGCGTGAAACCCGCACTGTTCAGCTCCAATTCGGAGGGCGCGTGCCCTACCTGCAATGGCGCTGGCGTCATTTACACCGATCTGGGCGTGATGGCTACGGTGGAGTCCACCTGCGAGGAATGCAACGGGAAACGGTTCCAGGCTTCGGTCCTTGAGTACCAACTGGGCGGCCGCAATATTGCAGAAGTGCTTGCAATGTCTGTCAACGAGGCGGAAGTGTTCTTCAATGAAGGTGAGGCGCGGACCCCGGCCGCCCACAAAATCCTCGACCGCCTCAGCGACGTTGGACTTGGGTACCTGACGCTGGGTCAGCCGCTGACAACGTTGTCCGGTGGTGAACGCCAGCGTTTGAAGCTTGCCACCCAGATGTCAGAAAAGGGTGATATCTACATCCTCGACGAACCGACCACCGGGCTGCATCTGGCAGATGTCCAGAACTTGCTCGGAATGCTGGATCGGTTGGTCGAGTCTGGGAAGTCGGTGATTGTCATCGAGCATCATCAGGCAGTCATGGCCCACGCTGACTGGATCATCGACCTCGGGCCCGGTGCCGGACACGACGGCGGCAAGATTGTCTTCGCCGGCACCCCTGCGGAACTTGTGGCTGACGGATCGACCCTGACAGGTAAGCACTTGGCGTTGTACGTGGGTGGTTAGGAAACGACGTGGATGGCATCCGCTTCCAGGAACCTCGGAAGACTGGCAGCGGGACGTGTTGAAGTGGGACGAGTTGTTGGTGCCCCTCGTTGGCTGCGGCGTTCTTATAGCTCCGTTCCAGAGGCGTGTTCTAGCAACCGTTGGGGCGATCCGGGCCTATACCGAAGTCTCAATGACTTTGAGGTGGCTCTCCCCGTACCAGGTCCAGCGCATGATCGTAGTTCATTGTCAGAGTTGGCAGGCCGAGATCCAGCCGTCTTTGCGCAACCTCGATCACCGAGACGCTCGTGCGTGTGGTTATGCTGACCTCCGGAAAATTCTCGTTGATTACTTTCCAGTGCGCACCAGAGATGGTGTGGGTCAGGACATCTCCATAAAACATGCCTATTGGCCTTACCAAGGCTGACAGAGGCGTCGTGTTTTCCGCGCTTTCAATCAGAGAATCAATTGTTGTGAGTCCCTGTCGCGAGCGAGGAAGAGACAGCCCCTTCCGCTGGCAGTACTCGAGCAGCTCATCGTAGCCTCCAACGTTCGTTGGGGGTGGTAGGGGCTTGCCGGGAGTCTCAGGTCGGTACTCGGCGTATCTTTTGGGCATCCCTGGGGGCAATGACTGCAGCGGTTCCTCGTTTTCGTCCGGGTCAGACATGCGGCCATGCTACTTCACGGTGCGGACCGAACTCCTGCCTCCGACTGATGCGTGGAGAGTGCGGACATGTATTCCATGTAGTTGGCCGATGATGCCAGGGCATGTCGATCGATGGTGGCTGGGGAGTAGCCGAGTGCTTCGGCGATGATGGCCACTGGAGCGAGTTTGGTGAGTTCGTGCAGTGTTCCGAGCCTGGCCGCCCGGCTGCTGAAAGCCTTACTCAATCGATGGGTGAGGGTTGAGGCTTGGATGTGCCGGCCAGGTGAGCCGCCGCGGAATACCCAGTTGCTGTTGGGGTGCGCTGCTGTCTGGTGATGGGTTGGCGTGGCTGCGAGTTCGCGCCAGGGTTCATCGAGCGGCGGTGTTAGTGCGATCTCGACGGCTCCGAAGGTGACCGTGACCAGATCCTCTGTCACGGTGACGTCGTCCCACGTCAGCTGGACGATATCGGAAACCTGCTGCCCGAAGACCAGGACGAGGATGGCTGCTGCGCGGTCCCTCGGGTTGATGTCGGTCGTGTGGCTTAGGTTGTGGACGAGCTCTGCTTGAGCGGCTGCATCGAGTCTTGGGCTGGTGCCGCGGCGGTGGGGCTGCAGCTTCAATGAGGGATCGATGAGGCTGGTTCTGGTTGCCCAGTCGAGGAAGCGTGAGGCGATGCCTCGCGTCGTGGGGCCTTCTGCTTGCCATCGGTCCAGGTGGGCTTGGGTCAGTTCTGCGAGTTCAGTGTCTCGTTCGGTGAGCCAGTTCAGAAGTTCGATAGCTACGGTGACTGACTGTTTGGCCCTCAGGAACGTGCCTTGGGTGACCTCGCCCATCTGGTTCATCCGGCGCTGGTGGTGCCAGCGGATGTAGCGCCGGATGATGTCCCGATTCTTCTGGCTAGTGACCCGCTCGAGTGCCTGCTCGGACCAGTCACTAAACCTTGCGCAGAGTTCATCGCGGCGCGGCAGCGCATTGTGTTCGACCAGCAGTCCTCGGACGTATTCGCGGGTGCGGGATGCCGGCAGTTCGTCGAGGCGTGCGTGTGTGATCACAGGCGCGGCCGCGAGCTGTTGGAGGAAGGCGGTGACGTGTGGTTGCTGGATCCAGGTCATGCCGCTGTTGGCCCGCTTCATGGACTTCAAGGCGGTGGCGACTGCCCGGAGCGCCGGGGAGGGTGGCTGGTTATCCGGTGGACTGAGGAGCCTGTCGACGGTAGCTGCGAGGATGCATGACCAGCATCGGTTCCCTGAGTGGAGTTCATCCTCCCTCCCGCATCCGATGCAGTCGATGTTGAGCTGGACTCCGGAGCAGCTCCGGCATGCCGGCAGCGTGTCGACGCGGCCGGGCAGGACGCCCTCGTGACCGCAGGCGCAGGTGCCTCGGGTTCTTTTGGCCTGCTGGTAGCAGTAGCCGCAGATTCCGCCGTCGGGCCAGCGGACCGCGATTTGGTGGTGTTCAGCGCAGCGTCCGCATGGTTCGGGCCATGTTGCGGGGTCGCTGGCTTTCCGGGGCCTAGGCATCTTCGTCCGGCGGCAGCACGCGGATCCGTCGTGCGATAGGTGCGCCGGGGGCGATTCCCAGGTCTTCCGGCTTCTTCGGTGCATTCGCTGTCTTGGCAGCGCGCATCTGCACGTAGGGTTCGAAGAGGTCGTTGGGCGTGCATTCGAGGATGTCGCAGAGCGCCGCGAAGGTCTGGGCGGGAATGCGTTCGGGTGTTCCGGTGACGAGCCGGTGGACCTGGGCGTTGGAGAGATTGATACCCCGGGATTTCAGCAGGGGGAGAAGCTCGGTGGTCTTCCAGAGGTTGCGTTGGGCCATCAGTTGCCGGAGGTTCCAGCGGTAGCCGATCCGTCGCTGTTCAGCCATGGCCGTTCCCCTCGTCAGTGCCGCCGCTGCGTAGCCGCTGGGCGATCATTTTCTGGATGGTCTTCTGTTTGAAGTCCGCCGACACGGAAGTATAAAGGGCCGTGGTGGAGGAGTAGCTGTGCCCGACCTGCTGCTGGATGAACAGCGGGTCGTAGCCGGCCTCGATCAAGTGCGTCACGTACGAATGCCGCAGCGTGTGCAGGGACAGTTCCTCCGGGAGGCCCGCGATTTTCCTCACGCGCTGAAAGGAGCGGTCGAAGTTGCGGTAAACCGTGGAGCCGGAGCGTTCCGAGGGCCACAGGCTGGCCGATCGGTCGGCGGTGGGGAAACGTTTGCGGCCGTCAGGGGAGAGCCAGTATTCAAGGAGCCCGACGACCCAATCGAATTCGGGGACAGTTAGAACGGTGCGGCGGCGGGGGCCTGAGCCCTTGGTTCCCTTGGCCCAGCGCACTTGGAGCGCCCCGAACCGGCCGAAAGACTCAACGTGCGGGTTGGGCCCGAAGTCGACGTATTCGAGCATGGCCAGTTCCCGCCGCCGGAGCCCGTAGGCGTAGGCGACTTTGAACGCCGTCGAGTCCCTTAGGGCTGGAAGCCATCGCTTGGATCCCTTGGCGAACTCGGTGTCGACCAGGTCGTCGGCGGCGTCGAAGAAGGTCTGCAGCTCAGCCCTGGTGAACGCCCGGCGGCGTGCCGGCATCGCATCATCCGTTGTGTGCCGGGGCGAGTTCCACTCGAAGACGACCTGCACCGGGATGTCCGAGAAAACCCGTTCGCAGAAGGCCGCCCAACCGTAACGTCCATCCGTCAGGTAGGAGCAGAACGCCCTGATGGCGCCGGAATTAGCCCTCAGGGTTGATAAAGCCAGACCTTTCTCGGAGCTGCGCCGGTCCGCCAGGAACTCATCCACGTGGTGCGCGGACCACGTCCACGGGTACTCATTCGCATGCTCCTGGAACCGCTGGACCGTCCCGCACGAGCTCTTGATATACGACGTCGACAACCCGCGCGCCAGCATCTGTGCCCGCCAGCCATCAAGCATCGCTTCAAAGACGCGATCCTCGGCACGCAGCAGCCCGACATTCACGTTGGTCAGAAAGGCCGGAATCCGCCCAGGTTCGATACTCACTGACCCAACTGTACGCAAGAATCTCTCATCTAATGAGAGATTACGCTGTTCATTCGCAGAATGACACGCAAGGCCCTATGGCTGTCACCGAACGCCGGAAAACCAGAACCAGCTCTGACGTGGGAAAACGCCGGAAGGCAGGTTGGGACGGGTTCTCTCATCTACTTCTACTCGTCCTGCTTTAACGCCGATAATCTACATTATGTAAAGTAGTAATGACTCTAAGTGCGAATCGTGCACATCGTGAGCTTTCGGGGAACGTATTGACGCTCTCGCCTAATCGGTACCTGACCTGCGGATTCATTTTGACGTTAGGGCGCCGGGAACAGCGACGGTGAGCGCCGCGGAGCGCCTGGATGGGCCTCAGTAAGCGGCCTATGAACAGCCTTTTTACCGGCAGTGATTGCGGTTCTCGCAATTTGCGTGCGAAGATCGCAAAGAGCTGCGATGAGGCAAGGACTGACCATGGCGCAGGATGATGAGAATGTTCTGTTTGTTCCGTTCGGCTGCGAAGCGTCGGATCCGGAGTCGTTCCTGACGCTTGTCCTGGATGGCTGGGAGCGCCAGCAGCGCGCGAAGGATTTCTCGCCGTCGACTATCCGCACCAGGCGGAACGTCGTGCTGAGCCTCGTGGACTTTTCCGGCCGGTATCCATGGCAGTGGACGTTGGGCGACGCGGACGATTTTTTCTCTCATGCGCGTGCTGTGCGAAATCTGTCCCATGGCACTGTCCGGTCCTATCAGGGTGCGGTGAAGTTGTTCTGCGACTATGCCTGCAGCCCGCACTATGACTGGTGTGAGCAAAGCGCGAAGCTCTTCGGCCAGGTCTTTGCCCAGGTGGTAACCGAGCTGAACCGGGTGACGCACGCGCAGCCCACGGAAGCCCGTCCGGCCAAGCGGCCATTTAGCCAGCGCGAGCTGCAGGAGCTGTTTGATTTGGCCGACCTTGAGGTCGTGCGGATCCTGGACTCCGGTCGCAAGGGTGCACTGGCTGCCTGGCGTGATGCGATTGCGTTCAAGACAGCTTACGGATGGGGATTGCGCTCGGACGAACTGCGCCACTTGCAGGTGGCGGACTTTTCGCGCAACGGCAAGGCGCCGTTTCTTGGAGACCATGGCGTACTCCGGGTGCGCTGGGGAAAGCCTCACCGCGGCTCCGCGAAGAAGGTCCGTTCCGTCCTGACGGTTTGGGAGTGGTCCGCGGAAATGGTTGCCGATTGGATCAGGAACGGACTCCCCCGCTATGGGCATCCCGTCACAGACCTCTTCCCAACCAGCGCGGGAAAAATTGTTGGCGAATCACACCTGATCGGCCGGCTCCATGACCTTGTAGACGAGTTGGGGTTCCCGCCGGGCCTGGACCTGCACTCTTTCCGCCGCTCGTATGCCACGCACCTGGTTACCGGTGAGGGGTTCGATGTGGCTTTCGTTCAGCTTCAGCTCGGCCACGAGCACGCGGCCACGACCTCGATCTACACCCTGCCCTCCCCCGACTATCAACGCCTCGCACTTGAGCGGGTGCATGAACGAATCATCAACGCGGCCCTGGAACTGCGCGAGAGGAAACACTGATGAGCAGACGAGAGATCGATTACAGCTGGCGGGTCCGCGAGATCATGGCACGCCGCGGGGTCCATACGGCCAAGGAACTCGCCGCCCTATTGCACGATCGCGGCATCACCTTGACCGCCAACGCCATTTGGCGGATCGTGACCCAGGAACCTGAACGGATCTCCTTTAAGGTCCTCGTTGCACTCTGCGATGCCCTGGACGTAACGCCGAATGACCTGATCACCTACACGGCCACCGACACCAAGACCATCCGGCACCACCGCAAAACAGCGAGTGGAGATGTCCCGGACATGCGCAACTACCGCCCCGTCCGCGCCCGGATCGTCGAGGACGATGACTAGCCCAGGGCGTCCAGCCACCGGCGGCAACGGCTCCGCACGCCCGCCAACACTCACCGATCTGCCCACCCCCAAAAAACGCGGCCGACCACGCTCAAGCGGAGACTACACCTGCGGTCGGTGCCACCAGCAAGTCGTCAAGATCCGGGTGCACTGGCCCGACGGCCCAGTCTGCGGAGCCTGCTTCACAGAGGCCACCCACCGCCGCGGGAAGTGCCCCAACTGCGGTGAGACCCGCATGCTCCCTGGCCGCTCGCCAGACCAAGAACCCATCTGCCGCGACTGCGCTGACATCACTACTGCCTTGACCTGCACACGATGCAAACGCGAATCCGAACGGTTCCGGGGCGGTCTCTGCATCCGCTGCACCCTCACAGACGACCTCACGGCAGTGCTCAAACCCGGTGATGATTTCCGTCTGCGCCGGCTGATCGGCCTCCTCACGGAAACCGGCAGGCCCGAGAGCATCTACACCTACATGCGCCGCGGCACCAAGGCCCGGGCACTACTCGAAGCAATCGGGGATCGAACACTCCCGCTCACTCACGAGGCCTTCGACGCGCTCCCCCGGTCCACGGCCGCCGAACACCTGCGCGCCCTGCTGGTCCACCACCGCATGATGCCAGGGCGCGGAAATGAAAATCTCACCCGCTTCGAACACTGGCTGGCCGCAAGGATCAGCAACCTCCCCAACGACGGCACGAGCCAACTGATCGAACGCTACGCGGCATGGCACCACCTCAAACGCATCCGGGACAAAGCCACAGACCCGGCCGTGAATCTTGAGACCGCTACCCACGCGGCCAAACAGGACATCACCGAAGCAGGCAAGCTCCTCATATGGCTCCGGCACTCCCACGGCATCGCAGCAGGCGAACTAAGACAAGCCCACATCGACGAATACCTCAGTACCGGGCCCAGCACCCGCAAGCACATCCGTAACTTTGTCCGGTGGCTCAACCGCGACAGCACACGACGAGGGCCCCTCGACGCGCCGTTCCGTCCCGCTCAATCCACGCCAATGATCACTCAGGCCGAACGTATTGAACTCGTGCGCAACTGCCTGGAACACGACCACGTCATCAGGTCCACACGCCTCGCCGGCCTGATCTTGCTGCTCTGGGCGCATCCCCTGAACAAGATCGTCATGCTCCGCAACGAACACATCAGCATCACTCCAGAGGGCATGCTTCTCAAGCTAGGGACCACACCAGCCACCATCCCCGCAGCAATAACCGAGATGTTCTGGAGCCAGCGTGAGGGATCTGAGAACCAGAACACGACGAACTTAAATACCTCGTGGCTTTTCCCCGGCACCCGCGCGGGCCAGCACCTTCACCCGGCGACCCTCTCCGAGCGGCTCAAAGTCCTAGGAATCGACGCACAACGGGCCCGAAACGCCACACTCCGCGACCTCAGCCAGGAAGTCGATGCCCGAACACTCATTGATCTACTGGACTACAGCCCCGCGGTCATCACACAGCACGCAGCCCGCGCAGCCACACGAATGTCCGACTACATCGTCTTCAAGAAGAATCAGCGTCCATAACGCCCGCGCATGGCGAGAAATCGGATAACGTACTTCGCCATCAAAGCCGTGATTATCGCATTCAACGCGCCATCACGCCTCCTCCACCAGCGACTGGCCGCCACGTAGTCAATCCTCATAGCGCCTTAGACTTGGCACAGTCGCACTCCCTGCGTTTGACCGGATCCCCACGCGCTGGAGCTCACGCACTTGCGCGGAGAGGGCGGAGGGAGAGTAACCCTTGGTTTCTGCGGTTGCGCCGACTGGGCCGTACCGAGGACAGACCCGAAGCCTTGCAAGCCGCGGATCGATCATGCACCCATTCTGCACTGTTATCTCTCAAATCTTGCGCTTTTACTGCAGACAATTTGTGACTAATCTCATGGCTACAACGTTTTCGACAACGCCGGTTGCACCGCCGTCCGGGCCCGGACAATAAACAGCTTGCTCACCCGATGCACCAAACCGCCTTGGAGGCGCGTGGCTTCGCGGCCCGTGCCGCCTGGACACAGCCGAACTATAGAAAGCTTTTACTATGACCCAGCTCAACGACCAAGTACATACTCTTCGAGTTAGCAGCAACGGGAAGGACTCGGTGGATATTCAACTGGACTCATCCAGTCCCGTGACCGTTCGGCTACAGCTGGATGGTCACTGCGGTTGCCAGCACGACGACGGAAACCGCCCTGGTTCCTACATTGACAGTGATCTTGGCGGCATCCGCTGACGGTGGCTGCGCCCAGTACCACTCCCCCAGGTTGACGGAATATCCATAATCAGCCTTCAAAGCAACGGGAGGAGAAGTAGCTGCACCAACTCCCGTCCGTCGACTACTACGACGTTTGCGCAGGTCAGGCCATATTCTGCTGTAGTCGCTTGTCTGTGGCCAGGGTCGAGTTTGCCCTCCGATCGCTTATGGCTGCAGCCCTCCTGCATCTTGTGCATGTTTCCGTGGTTTAGAGGTCATTGTGAGTGCTTCCGTCCCGGGTTTCGTCCCACGGATGCTGGTGGATCCGGACATTGGGCTGTTCCGGGCCGACGAACGGGATTTCACGGCCAAGATTTATGGCTACAAACTCGAGGGCGGACCCAGTACGATTCACTCCGGAATTTCGCGGGACGTCCCCAATTCGAACGGCAGGAAAGTTTCCCTTTGCGGATGAGTAGCTGACTTCGCCAGCAAATAGTTTGATGGTCGAGCTACGGGCAACACTTCACCAGGAGGGCAATGTCGGTAATGGTCCGCTCGAGTCGAGGTGATCGCCGTCTTGGGTGTTTCGGCCCGCCAGCCATTGGAGCAGGTTCTCCCTGTCGGACTCAACCCGCAGAGCATCGTCACCAATGACCCATTCATCGCGCTCCTCGGTGACCAGCGTCATGCCCGGCGCCCCTTTGGCACGCAACGCACGTACCACGGCCTCGACAGCGTTCAGCAGGGAATCGGGATCAGCCTCTTCGATGGTCCAGGCAGTCTCGAGGTCATGGTGATGCACCACCACCTCGGCAATCCGCAGCCCCACGATGGACGTGGCCGGCAGCTCCCGGCCACCCACCTTTACTTCCGGTGCTGCAAGTTCTCCCGTCAGCCGCTGGGCTTCACTGGCGAAGGCGGTCCCGCACTTCAGCCAGGAGTTCCTCCCGCGGCAGGGCAGCAAGGGCGGCGATAGCCTCGGTGCGCGCTTCAGGGGACGCGTACAGCCGGCGTTCCTCCCCGGAGGTCGCCCAGTCGATCAGCCCAACCAGGGCACGTCCGCTGGATGACACGTGCGCGATCACGTGGGCTACCAGATCGAGGTTTTGTTGCACCTGCTCCGGGGTGCGCATGCCCAAGACCACCCTTGTCACGGCAGGATGCTGGTACGGGAATGCGACGGCGGCGGCAGGCAGTGTGGCGCCGTGCGCCAAGCAGATGTCGGCTAGCTGGTTGGCCCGGTCCAACAGTTCCCGGGGCGCCGCCTTGTAGTTGTACGTGGCATCGGCCGCGGGCCTGTTCTTGGACAGCAGGCCGGAGTTGAAGACGCCCACATTCACCACGGCCACGTCGTGTTCCAGGCAAGCAGGAAGCAACTCAGTTGCCGCTCCCTGTTCCAAGAGGGTGTACCGGCCGGCCAGCATGATCACGTCAATGTCGGTCTCGTTGACGAATCGTTGAAGCATTTCGGCGCGGGGTGGAGTCGAAGCAGACCTGAAGGTCACCATTCGGTGCTGTGATTTCCGCCGAGACACTCCCGGGATCGCTTTTCACCGCAGCGGCACCGGGCGGTATGGACAGTACCGCCGTTCGGTCCGGAAGTTCCATCGTTTTCCATCCATCGGGTCCGAGGCCGGACTGAAACCATGCGAACTGCGTACCTCCGGATGAGCCACTCGCCGTCACCTGCTTCTGGTCCATGGCAGCGCAACCACTGATGAGCAGCACCACCGCGACTCCGACAAGGCCCACATGTCTCCTTGACCTCCCGACGCGGAGCGACGACGACCGGCGGGGCAGGTGCCGGAGGGGCGGGAGGTGCGACGACGGCTGGCGGGACCGTAGCTGGCGCGGCTGGTGCGGACGGGGCAACAGGCGGGGCAACAAGCGGCGACGTTGTCGGGTCCGGGCTGGCGGTCTGTGGCTTCGGGGACGGGGTCACTGTGGATGGGACTGTTGAGACCGTCGGCGGGGCCGGCGTGACGGCTTGTCCACCGAAGCATGCTCCCAGCAGCAGGGTAGAGCCCAGTGTTGCTACGGCAATCACCGGGCGGGAATTCGTCATTGTGAACTCCTTGGCCTTGGCCAGCCAGGAACGTCCGGCGGGTAACTAACAGACAGCTCGATGAGGCTGCTGGTTCAAGGCTCGCGAATGGACTTACCGAGGTGGCTTTGGCACAGACCTTATGGGTGAGCTTCAGGATGAGCAAATGCCGGGCTTCGCCTGCGGTGCGAAGTGTTGGGGGTCCACGATGCACTCCCCTGGGCGACGCCGACCATCGCGGCACCGCTCCGGCGGGACGACTTGGGACGCATTACGGAGGCGGCCTCCGCGGACCTTGTGATGCTCCACGGCAATCCCTTCGAGGAGCCATCCGTGCTTTGGGACGCGAACCGGCCCCGCACCGTCATCAAGGCTGGCCGCATTGTCTCTTCAGGCGGAGTGCCGGTTGCCCGGGGCTGGCGTTGGAGAGACCCCTGGCCCGAACCCATGCGGGTTCGCGACCGGCCCGCCTCTCCCCTAATTCAACGCAAATTTAGGGCAAACCCCTCGAACGTTTTGAGGCTGGCCCGGTTCTGCGGCGCCCTGAACCGGGCCAGCCTTCTTGCTAGCGTCCCTTGTACTCTTCGGCGGCAGTACGGAGCCTACGGTGGACTCCACCGTAGGCCTCAGCTGATTTCAGCGACCACTTCGGTAACTTCGCCAACATCGTGTAGTTCGGGTCGCAGACATTGGCAGCTGGAGCAAGACCGAGTTGGCTGACGAGCTGATAAGCATCGAGGGTGTCCATGCCGGTGAGGTCAGAGGTCCAGGACACAAGGTCGGCTTGACTGATCCGGAACGCGTCATCGAGGGGCCGAACTGAGCCGGTGCTCATGATGTAGTCGTCATTTTCGAGCCTTGGCCATGCCAAGGCTCCTCCCTTGACGACGTCTACGACGATTGCGGTGTTCATTGCCGATTCCAGCCCGGTCCCGCAGACCTCGCCTTCCCCTTGCCGCGCGTGACCGTCGCCGAGGGAGAGCATCGCCCCTGGTACGTTGACCGGGAGGTAAAGCGTTGTCCCTGCCCGCACTTCAGGGGTATCCATGTTGCCCCCGTGAGTTGACGGAGTCACCACCAGCCGGACCTCCCCACTGGCGGGGGCGACGCCGACAGTACCGTGCATCGGATCCAGGGGAAGCCTGAGTACGTAATCGGACCGACGGGCACGGAACGTAGCCGTCCACGACTCAAGATCGAGGTCATAGAACCAAACGCGTTCCTCGAGCGGTTCCGACAGCATCGCCGTCTCGCGGGTTGGGGTCAATGCCCCAAAGAGCGGGAAAGTGCTGGAGATTGCGTGGGCGCGGGCAGGTACGATCGACACGAAATGGACGGCCAACACGTCGCCGACCTCCGCTCCTTCGACGTGGATCGGACCCGAGACCGGATTAAGCTCAGCAAACGGGACCACGTTGCTCGGCAGATCTTCTGCGCTGGTGACCCGGCCTCCGTAGCAGTCCTCCGTGCTCAGTTCGACGACGTCGCCGGGCTTCACGCTGATGAGTGGTTCGACTCCCCCAAAGACGTAAGAGTACTGATCCGGGCGGGGCTTGAGAGAGTGGATTGCCATATCAGCCCACCTCATTGAGCTCGAGCGGGGAGGCCGCTCCGGAGGGATCCGTCATTCGTCCTGCCTTCTGCAGGATGATGGCCACGATGACACCAACAACGAGCCAAACCACACCGAGGATCTGCGCGGCGATGTTGGCGTTGATGATGACCGAGACCAGGATGGCGAAGCCGAGAACCGGAAGCACCAGGTGCACCATCCACCGACGCGACTTCTGGCGGACAACAAACCACCACACCACTGCGACGTTTAGCAAGGAGAACGCAGTCAATGCGCCGAAGTTGACCAGGGTGGAGATCTCAGTGAGGCCGTTGGGCTGGGTGACGAGGTAAAGGCCGAGTACGAGTGAGATACCGGCGACAAGGAATGTGGCGTTCACCGGTACACCGCGTTTGGGGTGCACTCGGCTCAGGAACTTCGGAAGCTGGCGGTCCCGTGCCATGGCGAACAGAAGCCGGGATGTCGCTGCCTGCGCGACCAAGGCATTAGCGAAACCCCACGCGACGGCGGTCGCCGCAGCCGTGAGGATAAAGAGGAAGGGGCCACCGGCGTTCTGGGCGGCAGCGTAGAAGGCCGTTCCGTCCGGATCGCCGTTGGCGATGAGGCTGGCCGGGTCGTGTACGAGCATGGATCCCACCCACGTCTGTACAACAAAGAGCACGCCGACCAGGAGCAGTGCGGCGATCATTGACCGACCCAATGATTTGGTGGTCCCCGAGTTTTCCTCGGCGAGGGTGGATATGCCATCAAAGCCGAGGAAGGACAGCACTGCGATCGAGACCGCTCCGAATATCAAGGACCAGTCGAACGTGTGGGAGTTGAAGAAAGCGTCGAAGCTGAAGGTGCCCTGACCGTTGGCGACAGCCGTAAATCCGATCACAAGGAACACCGCCAATACGAGCAGTTCCAACACGAGCATGACCTTGTTGACCCGGGCGGTGAACTCGATGCCAAGATAATTGACCACGGTGTTGAGCACGACGAATGCGATCAGCCAGATCCAAAGGGGCACAGCGGGGATCATCCCGTTCATGGCGATCGACGCCGCTAAATATAGGAGTGCAGGGATGAGTACGTAGTCCAGAAGGATCATCCAGCCGGCTACGAATCCCAGGATCCGTGTAATTCCGCGGCCCACATAGGTGTAGACGGAACCCGACATCGGGAAGGCTTGGACCATCTGCGCGTACGAGTTCGCCGTACACATCATGGCAAGCATCCCGACGATGTAGGCCATCGCGACCATGCCGCCGGAGGCCTGGAAGACGCTCCCGAAAATCGCAAACGGGGCGATCGGCACCATGAAGATCAACCCGTAGACCAGCAAGTCGGAGAACTTCAGACTGCGCTTAAGCTCCTGACGGTAACCGAAACCCTCGATCCCGTCGCCCCTCTCGCCCGCAATCTCAGGCGAAACAGCGCCGTCGTTTGTTGCGCTCGATCCCTTGATAGACATCAATTTTATCCAATGGTCAGCCGCAGACGGCATCGTCTGCGGGGGGGTGGAGAATTTATTTCCAGATGGAATGATTGCATACTACTGGGATGAGGCCTAGATCACAAACAGGTCGTTCCCCGCGGCCACGGCAATTTCCCAACCGGCGGTTGGACGAGCAAAGGCAGAGCCTGCGGACCCCGCCGTCGAAGTTAGACGCCGAGCGGCCCTACTAGGCGGCATCGACTCCAAGAGCCCGCTCCGCCACAATTCCACCAGCAGGACGACTCCGTCATAACAGCCTTGGGCATACGACGCCGGAAGGGGTGCGGATGTCCCAAAGCGATCCTTATACAGCTCAAGTAAGCCCTGATGCCGCTCATCACTCTGGCCAATGAATGAGGGCATCGCTGAGTACAGCGTGCCCGTTGAGTCCCCTCCGGCCGCCAAGAGGCTGTTTTCATCCAGCGTGGTGCACAGCCGGATGAAGCGCTGGTCAGCGCCGATCTCCGCTGTCGAACGGTGAAAGGTGATGCCGTCGCGGCCAACGAGCGAGATCAAGATTGCATCCGCGCCATTCTTCCGTGACTCATCCAAGAGCTGCTCCGCATCGACCGAGCCCACGGGAACGAGTCGGTCCATAACAACGTCCTGCCCTAGCCCTCGTAGAAGCTGGGCGGCGGCGCGGTGAACCTGTCGTGGCCAGATGTAATCGTTGCCGATCAAAGCCCACCGGCGCACCCGGCGGTGCGCGATAATCCATTCGAGGGGCCCCTGAAGCTGCAACCGCGGACCCGAACCGATAAAGATCGTACCCGCCCCTCCTGGTTCCCGCTCGTGTGGAGGCGTGAAGACGTAAGGCACCCGGTCACCAACCACCCGCGAAACAGCCGCACGGACATCCGAGGTGTGGGCCCCGACGAAGCCCTGGACAAGTCCGGCGCCGACAAGCTGACTTACGATACGTGCCGCCTCGGCGGGTCCCCGACCGGCGTCGATCACGACGAGCTCAGGTACAACGCCGGCCCGTTCAACCACGTGCTCGGCAGCAAGGACTGCGCAGTTCAGGATTGACGGACCCGAGATACCCATCACCCCCGACAGCGGAGCGAGCAGCCCAATACTCAGGGTTCCCGGAGTAGGGCCCCGCAGCAAGAGAGTGCTCGGAAGCACTAGGCTGGTGGCAGAGGTCACAACCCGATCTTGCCGCATCGGGGAGCCACAGAGCGATTCAGGAGGACGACTCATGTTCCCGGTTTGGGATAAAAACGGACCCGGCGTCCCGCTCGCCCAGGTTATCTCCGCCCTCTCGGCCATCGAAAAAGCGCTACTCGACGGTCTCGCACTAGCTCTTAGCGAGGAGGACGCCACCGTGGAACAGTGGCGGATACTCAGCTTGGTCTCGAAGTTTGATTCCCCGACGATGGGCGAACTTGCCGCCTCCTCGGGCATGGCCAACGCGTCCCTGAGCAGGGTGATCGACTCGTTGGAAGATGCCGCCTCTGTCTTCCGGATTCCCAGCCCCGAGGACCGCCGTCGAGTCACCGTCCAGATCTCCGACCACGGCAGCGCCAGACTCGACAGGATGGACAGCCTCGTCTCTGCATGGGACGCGGCGACTCGGGAGCGACTGGGTAGCGACACCGTCGACGCCCTGTCCCACGCCGTCCACTTGGCAGGCCTACGGGAAGCAGCCGGGCGCCCGGCTCCGGAAATCGTGGCCCATTAGGCGCAAACCCAGTAGCTGCGGTTATGCTGCGATCGTTACCGACGTCGACAACACAGCACCGTTCTTATCCAGTGCCTGCACCGACACATGCGCAGCTGCTGCGATCGCCGCTGAGGTCTCAAAGCCGCGTTTAGGGAACGTTCCAGCCTCGCGCAGCGCACTTGGACTGGTGCCGCTGAGGAATCGCCACTTGGCAACCTCCGTGGCGCCGTTCCAACTCGCGTAGACCTCCATCGTTGAGCCATTACCTGGGACCACAGCTACGTCGGGGAGCGCAGCAGGGTGTGCGCTCCACGCGCTTCGGTAAGCCCGGTAGGAACCGCTACCCACACGGGTGGCCTCATAAATGGCGGCGCCCTGAGCAGTGAATTCGGTGACGGCCGGGTCTGCGCCCCAACCGACCAGGACGTTTCCGTTAGGCAGGAACTGGAGACTACCCATGGCATTGCCTCGGTGGCCTGCGTTGATGAACTCTTGGTGGACCGCGGCCGTCCGGGCTTTCTCGTCAACGGCGAGCACCAGACCACGCGATGTCCCCGCCGTGCCGGAATAGTAGTGATTGTCGAACATGCTGATCAGTCCGTTCGGCCGCCGTCGTGCATCGTGCTGCCAAGCGAATGCTGCATTTGGCCCGAGCTTGAAGTCGCTTTGCTTGCCACCCAGCCGCCATCGGACGGTTCCGCTCATCCTGTCCACCAGGTACAAAGCGTGCGTGTGCCGGGATGAAATCAGCAGCGCGTCTCCGCTCTCCTCCACGGAATTCAAGTGGTACGGGTCGTAGGCTTTGTCCGGCGTCGAGCCGTCACTGCCGGCGTCGTCGGACGGACGCAGAAAGGAATCCGTCAAGGGAATGTGTTCCAAGGCGTCCCAGTCCAACAAGACAGCTCCGGTGCGGACATTCACCTCCTGCACATGGCAGTTGAACATATTGCCGGCGACCGGCCCACCTACCGCGGACAGGTCGTGCTGAACGGTGGGATAGGCGGTCAGCAACGCGGTTCCCGCCGTTGTCAGGGTGAACTCGTGGAGGTCTGCCTGCATCCCTTTGCCTGCCGTGACTTGGGCAATAATGCGATAGCTGCTGTCCATGATTACCCCCTTGCCCATCCCGTGGCCGCCGACGCCGGTTCCGGTCCAGTAGGTGAGCACAGGCTGGCCCTCGAAGGATTGCACGCGCAGATCCATCACACCGGCACCTGTCGGCTCCAGCCAGACAGGCTCGCCGACGTTGTTCATGATCATTCCGTTCGAACCGTGTCCCATGGGACCTGTAAACAACAGCCCGGGCGCCGAAGATCCCGTGGACCAACTGGCCACATGCGGGGCGGTGAGGTGCGTCGTCACGAATGTACGGTCAGGCGGCGCCACGGCCTGGGGCGACGGTGAAGATGAAGGGGAAGCGGTGGGAACAGATGGGGAGGCTGTGACCATCGTCGTCTGAGCAGCCAAGCCAGGGATAAGTCCGGTTTTGGATAGGCCGGTCGCGCCAAGCGCTCCAACACCTATCAGTCCGGCTCCGTGCAGGAGGCGACGCCGGCTCAGCGGCAGAGATACTCGCCCATGCTCACTGGCCGGAGCGAGCTCGCCGTCGTCGTGGGTTCCAGGGTCTCGTTCAACCTTCACCCACTCAGGCTAGGCGCGGATGCTATGCGGGCGCGTCGAGAAATCTTTGAATCCGCTGTGACTGAGTGAGGTGGACGCTGGACGGTGTCAGCACACAAAGGGCCGCAACGCCGTCGTCAGCAGGGCACCTATCGTGCTAACGCCGCTGGGACCACCACGCGAGGCTGTGGGTTCATGCCTGCCTGAATATGCTGCAGGTCAGCCAGCGCATTGGCACAATGCCTGCACTGGGCAACATGCTCGTCCACTCTCAAGCGGGCAGCCTTGTGTACCGCGTTCCTCACGAACTTGCCCAAGTGCCGTGCGAAGTCCGTGCATTCCTCAATGGCGGCTTTGCCCACGTGCTGCTGTAGGTACGCTTGCCGCAGTCCTTCCGTTGCGCGTATCAGTAACGAGGACACACCGTTCGGCGTCAAGTCCAACACTCGGGCCGTGGCAGCCGGCTTGAGGCCTTCGACTTCCATGCACCATAGAACGGTCTGCCACCGCACCGGTAGGGAGCGGAATGCCCGCATCAGGATCGTTGATTCGAAAGCTGCGATTGTGGTGTTTTCCTCGAGTGTCAAAACATCCAGCGCGCTTCCATAGCCCAACGTCGCAGAGCGCCGCACTGTCACGTTCCTGCGGTGGGCCATGCGCCTTACGGTAGTGGCCAGGTATGCCTGGAATGACTCGCGGGGCCCTTTTCCTGAGGTCAGCGCTGCAAACACCGCCGCGAACGCCTCGGAAACAACATCCTCGGCTTCGCTGGAACTATCTGATTCGGCCCGCGCCACGTAGCCCGCGACCTTGCGATGGCGCCTGTACAGTTCCGCGAATGCTTCGTGGTCCCCCTCCCGCACCAGGGCGATCAGGCCTGCGTCATCCGACCCTGCACCCGCACCCACCTCATCTTCCGTGCGGCTGTTGGGAACGGGCGACTCGCCGGGGCGAGGGGTATCGAACATGGGTTTCAGGCTGCTGGCAGCTGATGTGCTGATGAGAGGAGACATGGCTGCCTTTCAAGTGAGGAACGGGCGAACCAAACCTAGCCAGCAAGTGATCGAATACACTCAAAATGCAGGCTTCTTCCGAGAAAAGAGCGTCCGATGCAGGAATATCTGCTCGATGAGCGGGATCTCCGTCTACTGCATGCACTTCAGATACGTCCGCGGGCGCCCTGGACAGCGTTAGCGCCCGTGGTCGGCGCAGACGCGGTCACATTGGCAAGACGCTGGCAGGCTCTCCAAGACTCAGGTCTTGCCTGGATTACCTCCTACAAGGGACCGGGCGCCAAGTATGCCGGAGCGATCGTGGAAATCGACTGCGTACCGGCAAGCATTGCCCCCGTCACGGAAGAGCTCGCCCGCGACACTGAGGTCCTGTCCATCGATCAAGTCGCCGGTGGGCGGGATTTAGTGGTGACGGTTCAGTGCCGCTCCGAAGCAGCCCTCGGCGAATTCGTCCTGGACAAACTACCGTCCGTGTCCGGCGTCACCAGCACTCGAACGCACCGGGGGATCAAACTTCTCGCCGACGCACAAGTATGGAGGCTGCGGTCGCTGAATGAACGCGACGCCAATCGGTTGGCGATCGATCTCCCGGAACCGGGAAACGGGCAGCGAGGAGTCCCGGCCGACGTCGAGAATGGACTCGCCAAAATACTCGCGCTAGACGGCCGGGCCACCATAGCTGACATCGCCGGTTGGCTGGGAATAAGCCAAACCCGGGCCAAGAACGCGTTGTCCGCTCTCCTGGCAGAGAAGCGCCTGATAATGCGCCTCGAAGTGGCCCGGCCCTATACGCCGTGGCCGCTAGCCGTGTGGTATTTCCTCCGCGTGCCGGCAACCCATGTTGAAGACGTTGCAGGAAAGCTGACCGGACTCAACGAAGTGCGATTGGTCGCAACCACGGCGGGTATGTATTCGATTCTCATGACGGTATGGCTTCGTCGCGTTGAAGACATGACAGTACTTGAGAGGCAGCTTGGCGAAAGATTGCCGTTCGCCGAGATCATGGACCGCTCGATAGTGCTCCGTACCCCAAAGCACATGGGTATTCGGCTCACCACGGACGGACGGAGGGTCGTATAGCCGGATCAACCTTCTTGGGGAGCCCCTGCGATGTTGACCAGCCACGCGATGCCGAATTTATCCACGCACATGCCAAAGGCATCTCCCCAAGGCGCCTTCTCCAGCGGAATGGTGACCGTGCCGCCGTCGATAAGCTTTTCCCAGTAGTCGCGAAGCTCTGCGTCATCCGAGGACTCGCCGCTGAGGGACACGGAGATGTTATCCCCGGGGTTGTGCTGCATGCTGCTGGGTGTATCCGCGGCCATCAGCGTGAAGCCATTCGGCGCCACCAACATGGCATGCATCACCTTGTCCGCTTCCGCAGGGTCCTCGTTGGCCTGGAAGTCACCGAAAGTGCTGACATTCAGCTCCCCGCCGAAGACGGACTGGTAGAAAGTGATCGCGTCGCGGGCGTTGTCACGGAACGAGATATAGGGGTTCAGGCGGGTTGCCATCGGTCGGATCTCCTCGGGTTGTCGTGGGCCAGTGGCGGCCGTGCCGTCATGCTAACAGCGGCGGGTGCTGTGTGTCCCCACCTTTTCAAACACGCATTTCAAACACCGTCGTAGGCCTTTTGCAAAACGTCCATGTCAAGCTTGCGCATCTTCATCATTGCCTCGAGGGCGCGCTGGGACCCTTCACGATCCGGTCCATTGAGGAGTGCTGGCATGGACGTGGGGACAATCTGCCAGGACAAGCCGAACTTATCCTTGAGCCACCCGCACTGACTCTCCTGGCCACCAACCAGAAGTGCCTCCCAATAACGGTCAACTTCCGCTTGGGAATCACAGTTAACCACGAGCGAGACGGCCTCATTGAACGTGAAGATGGGGCCACCATTAAGGCCTACGAACTGCCTGCCCTCGATCTCGAACCCAACGGTAAGGGCGTTGCCGTCAGGCCCAAGCACGGTTTCCCCTATGGACGAGTTGTCGAAGATGGAGGTGTAGAACTCGGCGGCCTCGGCCGCTTGTCCGTCAAACCATAAACAGGTCGAAATTTTCTGCATCTACCGCTCCTCGATCCATGTCGGGACCCGGTTGTCCCCCCCGTCCGAGGCTAATACGGCCGTCCCGCCCACACAACGGTCGACGGCGGTAACGTCCAAACTTCGTCCCGGGGCCACCACCCCGCTATGGTCGAAGTCATGACATCACCATTCAAAGCGTGGATCTACGCCGCCATCGCGGACCTCCTGCTGATCCTTGCCTTCGCCGCCATCGGCCGCGACGCCCATGCTCGCGGCGACATTATCGGGGGTGCCTTCATGACGGCTTGGCCGTTCCTGGCGGGTGCCGCGATCGGATGGATAGCGCTGCGGGCATGGCGAACCCCCTTGGTTCTTTGGCCGTCGGGGGTAGGCATCTGGATCGGCGCCGTCATCTTTGGAATGCTGCTGAGGGCGGCCACCGGCCAAACAGTGGTGCTGCCGTTCGTGATCGTAGCGTTGATCTCCCTTGGTGTGTTCCTCTTGGGTTACCGAGCGGTCACCGCATTGGTCATCCGGATGTCGCGCAAGCGGCAGCGCAGGGCCTGACCATCACCGAGTAGACCCCGCGCCATCACCGAGTAGACCCCTGCGCCATCCCCGTGCAGCCCCATGGACTAGGCTGTAAACACACCGCAATGATGCCCTCACGGAAAGGTTCCATGTGATCACTGCATTCGTTCTGATCAAGACCGATGCTTCACGCATCCCGGAAACTGCTGAGCAAATTTCAGCGATCCAGGGCATCAGCGAGGTCTACTCCGTGACCGGGGAATGGGACCTGATTGCAGTCGCTCGCGTCACCAAGCATGAAGAGCTCGCGGATGTGATCGCCGACCGTCTTTCCAAGGTGGCATCGGTAGTCCACACCACCACCCACATTGCGTTCCGTGCTTACTCGCAACACGACTTGGATGCGGCTTTCGCGCTCGGATTCGAATAAGTACCGGAGGAGGTTCAGCCTTGGCTGAGCTCAATCCACTTCTTCAGGACCTCTGCAGCCCGGCCCGAATCCACTGACTCTGCCGCGTGCGCATAGGCGGCCCGCATGCGGTCAATCAAGCTACCCTCGGACTTCAGGTCCACGGCCACCAGGCCTGCGGCAGCGTTCAGGAGAACGGCGTCGCGTATGGGCCCGGTCTTCCCGTCCAGCACTTCCCGGACGACGACGGCGTTCGCAGCAGCATCGCCACCCCGGAGATCGGCCACCGTTGATGCCTTGATCCCCAGCTCAATGGGCGAGAAAACCTGTTCCGTGACAGAACGGTTCCGGATCTCCCACACGGTGGACTGCCCGGTCGGCGTCAGCTCGTCCAAGCCGTCGTCGCCACGGAAAACAAGGCCTCGGCTCCCCCGCCGAGCCAATACGCCGGCCACAAGGGGCGCCATGCGGGCGTTCGCCACACCGACGGCGGAAGCCTGCACCTGCGCCGGGTTGGTCATCGGACCCAAAAAGTTGAACGCGGTTGGCACGGCCAGCTCACGGCGCGGCACGGCTGTGTGCCGGAACGAAGGATGGAACACCTGCGCAAAGCAAAAAGTGATGCCAGCTTCTTCGGCGTTGCGGGCCACGCGATCAATGGAGAGGTCCAACCGGACGCCCAGCGCTTCCAGTACGTCCGCGGAACCGGACGTCGACGACGCGGCGCGGTTTCCATGCTTGACCACTTTTGCGCCCGCCCCGGCGGCGACCAACGCGGCCATCGTAGAGATATTGACGGTATTGAGGCGGTCGCCTCCCGTGCCCACGATGTCGAGCTTTTCTCCGGAAATCGATATAGGGTTGGCGTTCTGCACCATCGCCGCCACGAGACCGGCTAGTTCCTCGACCGTTTCGCCCTTGGAGCGAAGCGCCACCAGGAATCCGGCAATCTGCGCCGGAGTCGCTTCGCCGGCCATGATCGTATTCATGGCCCATTCGGTGTTCTCCACCGCAAGGTCGTCGCCATTAATCAGTGCAGAGATGAGCCCGGGCCACGTATTGCTGGCTGCGGGTGCCGATGCCGGAGAAGTCACCCTCTGATGCTATCTAGGTAGCCATGCCCATGACGAATGTGAACCGACGCGGGAACTTTTCCGCGCGATTTCGCGTCTTTGTAGAAAAAGTCCCCCCAAACGGTGGTTTGCATTGGGAACTCTGGACTTTTACAGACATAATGTCCTTGTGACATCTGCGACCCATGCCCCCAGTACCCCGGCGCACCCGACGCTGAACCGCCCCAACTTGGTTTCTGTTGGAACCGTAGTTTGGCTGTCCAGTGAGTTGATGTTCTTCGCCGGCCTTTTTGCCATGTACTTCACCCTCCGGTCCACTTCAGGATCCTTGTGGGCGGAGGAGACAGCTAAGCTCAACTTCCCGTTCGCGCTGGTGAACACCATCGTCCTTGTGGCGAGTTCGTTTACGTGCCAGATGGGCGTTTTCGCCGCTGAACGCCTCGAGCCGCGCCGCAGGGGTGGGCTTCTGCAGTTCACCCGCTGGGGTATGACGGAGTGGTTTGCCCTGACGTTCTTGATGGGCGCCTTCTTCGTGGCCGGCCAGACGACGGAATACGCCATGCTTGTCTCCGAGCACGTCACGCTGTCTGCCAACGCCTACGGATCCGCCTTCTTCATGACCACCGGCTTCCACGGCCTCCACGTCATCGGTGGACTCATCGCCTTCCTGTTCATCATCGGCCGCGCGTTCGCAGCCAAGAAGTTCGGGCACTTTGAGGCAACATCAGCGATCGTCACCTCGTATTACTGGCACTTTGTCGACGTTGTGTGGATCGGCCTCTTCCTGGTCATCTACGTCCTCAAGTAAGCCCGGCCTTGACTCTTTTTCTACAAGAGGCAGAATTTCAAGAAGCGGCTCATAGAGCCGACGCAGGATCGAAAAAAGGAACCACCACGTGAAGGCACTATCGCAGAAGCGACGTCACCCACTGGCAGCCATTGCGCTGTTGCTGATGGGCCTACTCCTCACTGGTGGGCTGTACGCCGTCGCCACATCTGTCAACCAGGCCAAAGCCGACACCCCCACTGCCAGCGCAAGTGACGTAGAGCAGGGCGGCAAGTTGTTCGCCGCCAACTGCGCTACCTGCCACGGCATGGGTGCCAGCGGATCCAAAGACGGGCCCTCGCTGGTCGGCGTCGGTGCCGCAGCGGTTGACTTCCAGGTTGGAACCGGTCGTATGCCCATGCAGATGAATGGACCGCAGGCCCAGCAGAAGCCAGTGCAGTTCAACGACCAGCAGACCTCTCAGCTGGCAGCATACGTAGCTTCGCTGGGCGCAGGCCCCGCCATCCCGGAAGCCGGCCTCTTGGACGGAAAGGGTGACGCCGCCAAGGGTGGCGAGCTCTTCCGTGTGAACTGTGCCATGTGCCACAACGCCGCAGCCGCAGGCGGTGCCCTGACCCAGGGCAAGTTCGCTCCTTCCTTGTCCGATGTCAGCAGCCAGCACATCTACGAAGCCATGGCAACGGGCCCGCAGAACATGCCCGTCTTCAATGACTCGAACGTCTCCCCTGAAGGCAAGCGCGACATCATCACCTTCCTGAAGACCATTGACGCCAACGGTTCACCGGGCGGTGCCCAACTCGGCTCTCTGGGCCCCGTGTCCGAAGGGCTCTTCGTTTGGGTGGCCGGACTCGGCGTCATCATCGCCTTTACGATTTGGCTGACGTCCCGCACGTCCTAGCCTTTCCCGGCACTAAGAAAACTTCTGCTGGAACACAGCAGTTTGGAACTGAAAATTAACTCGGCCCAGGTCGAGACAACGAGAGAAGGATGAGGCGAATTATGGGCAACCATAGTGACGGCAGTCCGAACCACTCGGGCACCGTAGCTACGGCTGGTCAGAATGAGGTGGAGAAATTCCAGGATCCTGGACTTCCTCCGCATCGTTTGCGCCTGGCTGACACGGACCCGGTAGCCGCAAAGCGTGCGGAGCGTCAGGTAGCCATTCTGTTTGGCATCTCTGTCATTGGCACGCTGGTCTTCTTGGTGGCGTACTTTGCCATCGACTTGGGCAAGGATTCAACCATTGCGACGATCCGTACGCAGAACCTCTTGCTGGGGCTCGGTACGGCGTTTGCAATGCTCGGAATCGGCACCGGCATCGTGCACTGGGCCAAGGCCCTTATGCCCGACCACGAAGTGTCAGAGGAACGCCATGCCATTCGCACCGAGGAAGACCGCCAAGCGGCTGTCCGCATCGTTGACGATATCGTCGAAGAGACCGGCATCAAGCGCAGGCCATTGATCCGCAATACCCTTCTTGGCGCTATTGCCTTGGCACCGCTTCCGGCACTGGCCGTCTTCGGCGACCTGGGTCCCCGTCCCGACAACACGCTCGCACACACCATGTGGGCTCCCGACGGCGGCAAGCTCAAGCGCCTGACCCGCGACCCCGACGGCACGCCCATCAAGGCCTCAGACGTCACCATTGGTTCAGCGTTCCACGTCATTCCCGAAGGTCTCAACGAACTTCCGGAAGGCAAGCTCAATGCCAAGGCCAAGGCCGTAGTCCTTCTCATGCGGCTCGATCCCAGCTCCTTGAACCCGTCCGCGGGAAGGGAAAACTGGAGCTACAACGGCATCGTTGCGTATTCCAAGATCTGCACGCACGTCGGTTGTCCTGTTGCCCTCTACGAGCAGCAGACACACCACCTTCTGTGCCCCTGCCACCAGTCCACGTTCGACCTCACGCAAGAATGCAAGGTCATCTTTGGACCGGCCAGCCGTCCGCTCCCCCAGCTGCCGATCGCAGTTGACGCTGAAGGCTACCTCGTCGCAACCAGCGACTTCAAAGAACCTGTAGGACCGAGTTACTGGGAGCGTGACGAGCATGAGCGCCTCATCAACAGCTGAAGCCCCCTTCGTACCGGAATCCAAAGTTGGCCGTTTCACCAACTTCGTGGATGAGCGGGTGGGCGGCTCAGGCATCCTGCGCGAGTTTGGCCGGAAGGTCTTCCCCGACCACTGGTCATTCATGTTCGGCGAAGTGGCGTTGTACTCCTTCGTCATCTTGCTGATGTCAGGTACGTTCCTGACGTTCTTCTTCGATCCGTCCATGGCGGAAACCCACTACCAGGGTTCCTACACTCCGCTGTACAACGTGGATATGTCGGTGGCCTACAACTCCTCACTGAACATCTCTTTCGATGTACGCGGTGGGCTGTTCATGCGCCAGGTGCACCACTGGGCTGCACTGCTGTTCGTCGCATCGCTCAGCGTTCACATGTTGCGCGTCTTCTTCACCGGAGCGTTCCGCAAGCCACGTGAAATGAACTGGGTAGTAGGCGGTGTCCTGCTTATCCTCTCGATGGCTGCTGGCTTCACGGGCTATTCATTGCCTGATGATCTCCTGTCCGGCAACGGTCTGCGCATTATTGACGGCGTCATCAAGTCCATCCCCATTATTGGAACGTACATCTCGTTCTTCCTCTTCGGTGGGGAATTCCCGGGAACGGCAATCATTGGGCGCCTCTACGTCCTCCACATCCTGCTGGTACCGGCGTTGATCCTCTTGATGATCGTCATCCACCTCTTCATGGTTGTGGTCCACAAGCACACCCAGTACCCCGGCCCGGGCCGCAACGATGGGAACGTCGTCGGATACCCCCTAGGACCTGTTTACGCTGCCAAAGCCGGTGGATTCTTCTTCATCGTCTTCGGCGTCGTGGCACTCATGGCTGCTGCGTTCACGATCAACCCGATCTGGAACTACGGTCCTTATGACCCCTCCCCCGTCTCCGCTGGAACACAGCCTGACTGGTACATCGGTTTCGTTGATGGTGCCCTCCGACTCATGCCGGGTGTTATCAACGGCTGGCACGTCGAGCAAACCATCTTCGGACACACGCTGACGTTGAATGTCCTGCTCCCCGCGCTCGTTCCGGCCGGCATCATCTTCACCGTGTTGTTCACGTACCCGTGGATCGAGCGTTGGATCACCAAAGACAACCGGGAACACCATGTTCTGGACCGTCCGCGGAACGCTCCCACCCGTACGGCCATCGGCGTGGCAGGTTTCACCTGGTACTGCGTCATGTGGGCGGCCGCCGGTTCGGACCTTATCGCCACGCACTTCAGCGTTTCGCTGAACGACGTCACCTACTGGCTCCGGACGCTGTTCTTCATCGGACCGTTCATCGCCTTCTTCGTTACCAAGCGCGTTGCCTTGGCACTTCAGCGTAAGGACCGGGAAATCGCCCTTCATGGTCGCGAAACCGGCCGTATCGTCCGGCTTCCGCACGGTGAGTTCATTGAGGTGCACGCTCCTTTGGATGAATACAAGCGTTACAAGCTCGTAGGATTCGAGTCACCGCTCCCCTTGCCGGCCCAGCCGAACGGACACGGCGTGGTGACGCGGAGTGAGAAGCGACGCGCGGCTCTTTCCAAATGGTTCTTTGAGGACAGGGTTGCTCCGGCAACACCTGCCGAGCTCGAGGCAGCCCACGCACATGGTCACCACGAGACCATCGAAGCAGGCGCAGACCAGAAGAGCCTGAGCCACTAACCAGCTCATTTCCAAAAGGGGAAGGCCCAGTTCATAAGGACTGGGCCTTCCCCTTTGCTGTACATTCAGTTGCCCGGGCCAGGACATTCATGTGTCCGCGCAAAGCGCTGGCTAATGGGTGCGATATCCCGAAGCGTAATTCCTGGTGGGACGGACACCCGGGCGCTGCAACGGCACCCACAGCTTGTATCGGTCAGCGCGATAATAGGACACTGAATAGTCCACCATCGCCCTGGCAACAAATGCATGGCGCTGGATCTTCAGCAGTGGCGACCCCACATCGACGTTCAGCAGGCGGGCCGTTGACGGGGAGGCCGCCGTGGCCTCGATCATGTCCTCACCCCATTCCATCACCAAGCCATAACGCTCACTGAGAACGTTGTACAGGGACGTCGGCGGTGCCTCATCCAAAAGACCAGGTACCCGATGGGCCGGAATGAAGTTCTCGTCCACACTCATCGGCTCGTTATCGGCCAGCAAGAGGCGTCGGAAGCGAACCAAGGGTGTTCCCTCCTCCAGCTGCAGTTCGCGGGCCAGAAAGGCACTGGCGGCTATCTGCTCAAAACTCAGTACCTTAGCAGCGGGTACCATGCCACGCCGTTGCATCTCTTCGCTGTAGGAGGTGAGCTTCACCTGCAGGTCCAACTTGGGCTTCCTCACGAACGTGCCCAGTCCAACAACGCGCTCGAGGACTTCTTCACCAACGAGGGCATCGATTGCTTGCCTGACCGTCATCCTCGCCAGTCCGAAGCGCTCAGAAAGATCCCGTTCCGAGGGAAGGGCAGAACCGGGCGGACACGATTGCGCAATGAAAGACCGCAGTATCTCCCGGAGTTGCACATAGATGGGAGTCACGCTGGTGCGGTCAATGTCGCCCGCAATGTTCGCCGCGTCAGCCACGGTATTGGTCCTGCAGAGGATCACTCATGGTTCAAGCGTAGTTCACCCTGGCTAAAGGTCTAGACCAGCGTGGCGGTACCGTTCGTTCAACGGAAACCTCGAAGGCTACGCTTGTAAGGTCAATTTATAGTGGCGGCGGGGACCGCCCGAGCGGAGGAGCAGTGTTGCCCGAACAAAGATCCATAGTGGCTGCGGCCCTTGGCCTCCACGCACGGGCGGCTGCGATCTTCGTCCGCGCAGTCACCGACACAGGACTGCCGGTGACAATCCGGAAACCAAACGGATCAGCCGTGGACGCCCGCTCCCTCCTGGAAGTAATGAGTGAAGATTTTGGCCATGGATGCGAGGTCCTACTTGAGGTTGCGCCTGACGCCCTCCCTGGCCCTACCAGCGTGTCCAATGCCGCCGACTCGCTCAGGTCACTCTCCGCGGTTCTGGAGCGCCCAGAACTCAACTAGGGCACGAACGGCAGCCATAAAACGTCAATGGGCCCCACCAGTGGTGGGGCCCATCGCGCTATTGAAGAGAACTTACTAGTGGGCGTGATCGCCGCGGCTGTACTCGAACACCCAGCCAACCAGGGCTACGACAGCCAACCCAGCTGCAATGAACGTGATCCAGAAGCCAATGGCCAAACCGAGGAACCCACTTGCACAAGAGATACCCAGTACCAACGGCCACCAGCTCCAAGGGCTGAAGTGCCCCTGTTCGCCAGCGCCCTCGTGCACTTCAGCGTCGGCGCGGTCCTCGGGGCGCAATCCAACCCGGCGTCCGGTGAATCCGAGATACGCGCCGATCATGCCGGCCAATCCACCCACCAGCAAGATACCGAGGATGCCTACCCACTCAGACCAGCCGGTCAGGAAGCCGTAAACAATAGCTACGGGGACGAAGAAGAAGATGCCGGCTCCGAAGAGCCATGATTCGACTTTCACTTTCGGACGTCCTTCTGGTCGGCGTTACCCAAGGCGGCAGCTGCGGGAGACGGAGCCCCGGCGGTAACGATCTGGGCGAGTTCCGGGTGGTGCAGGTCCAGGGCCGGGCGCTCGGAGCGAATTCGGGGCAAGGAGGTGAAGTTGTGACGAGGAGGTGGGCAAGAGGTTGCCCATTCCAACGAGGCACCGAAGCCCCACGGGTCATCAACTTCGACCTTCTTGTCACTGCGCCACGTGATGTAGACGTTCCAGAAGAACGGCAGGAGGGAGGCGCCAAGGACGAACGACGAGATGGTGGAGAACTGGTTCATCCACGTGAAACCGTCCTGCGGAAGGTAGTCCGCGTAACGCCGCGGCATACCTTCAACGCCAAGCCAGTGCTGGATCAGGAAGGTTCCGTGGAAGCCCAGGAACAACAACCAGAAGTGGATCTTGCCGAGACGCTCGTTGAGCATCTTGCCCGTCCACTTTGGCCACCAGAAATAGAACCCGGCGAACATTGCGAACACCACGGTGCCAAACACCACGTAGTGGAAGTGGGCCACAACGAAGTAGGAGTCCGAAACGTGGAAGTCCAGCGGCGGTGAGGCGAGGATGATTCCGGTGAGGCCGCCAAAGAGGAAGGTCACCAGGAACCCAATGCTCCAAAGCATCGGAGTTTCAAAGGTGATCGAACCCTGCCACATGGTTCCGATCCAGTTGAAGAACTTCACGCCGGTAGGTACGGCGATCAACATGGTCATGAAGGAGAAGAACGGCAGGAGCACGGAGCCGGTGACATACATGTGGTGTGCCCACACGGTGACGGACAGCGCTGCAATGGCAATCGTCGCATAGACCAAACCCTTGTAACCAAAGATCGGTTTGCGGCTAAAGACCGGGAAAATCTCGGACACGATGCCAAAGAACGGCAGGGCGATGATGTAGACCTCAGGGTGTCCGAAGAACCAGAACAGGTGCTGCCACAGCACGGCGCCACCATTGGCCGGATCAAAAATGTGCGCCCCGAACCGGCGGTCAGCGCCAAGTGCGAACAAAGCAGCTGCAAGCGGCGGGAAGGCCATGAGTACCAGGATCGCTGTCACCAGGGTGTTCCACGTGAAGATCGGCATACGCCACATGGTCATGCCGGGGGCACGCATGCAGATGATGGTGGTAATGAAGTTGACCGCACCAAGGATGGTTCCGAAACCGGACAGCGCAAGCCCGAAGACCCACAAATCACCGCCAACACCCGGGCTGAACGTGGTGTCGGACAACGGCGCGTAGGCAAACCAACCAAAGGAAGCTGCACCCTGCGGAGTAATGAATCCCGAGACGGCGATGGTGGAACCGAAAAGGAAGAACCAGAAAGCCAAGGCGTTCAGTCGCGGGAAGGCGACGTCGGGCGCGCCGATCTGGAGAGGCATGATCACGTTTGCGAAGCCTGCGAAGAGGGGCGTAGCAAACATCAGGAGCATCACGGTGCCGTGCATCGTGAACAACTGGTTGTACTGTTCCTTGGTCTGCAGGATCTGCATACCCGGCTCAAAGAGTTCAGCGCGGATCAGCAGCGCCATCACGCCACCAAGGCAGAAGAAGACGAACGATGCGATCAGGTACATGTACCCGATGGTCTTGTGGTCCGTGGAGGTGATCCAGTTGACGACGATGCGCCCCTTGGACTTTGGAACTACTGGAGTCTCAAGGACCCCGGCGGATTGAGTGTACGTAGCCACGTCGCTCCCCTTACTTGGTCTGCGTGGTGGTCAGGTCCGGGTTGCGGTCGTAGTCCGCACCGAGGAGACCCGTGTTGCCTGCCTTGCGGAGGTCGTCCATGTGAGCCTGAAACTCAGACTGGGAGACAACCTTGACACGGAAGAGCATTTCGGAGTGGTACTCGCCACAAAGTTCAGCGCACTTGCCATCGTAAGTGCCCTCCTTGGTGGGAGTGAACCTGATGTAGTTCGTCTTACCTGGAATCATGTCGCGCTTCTGGAGGAAGGCGGGAACCCAGAAAGAGTGGATGACGTCGCGAGAGTTGAGTTCCAGGTCCACGGACTTGTTGACCGGTAAGTACAACGTGGGGAGGAGGTCCTTGTTGACGTCGTTACCCGTCAGGTGTGCCTGGACACCGGCCTCGTGCAGGTCTTCAGTGATGACCTGGCCCTTTTTGTAGTTGAAGTCCCAGGCCCACTGCTTGCCGCGGACGTCAACGACGACGTCGGCCGGCTGCGATCGGTCATCAATGGCGCGCTGATCCTGGTCGGTGAAGTAGAAGAACACCAACACCATGAAGAGCGGGATGGTCAAGTAGAAGACCTCGAGCGGCAGGTTGTAGCTCAACTGCTTGGGGAAACCCGTGGTGCCCTTGCGGCGACGGTAGGCGATGATGCACCAAACCAGGAGACCCCAAGTAATGATGCCCACTGCCAAGGCGGCGATCCATGAGTTGACCCAGAGGTCCATGATCCGGGCGGTGTGGTCGGTAGTGCCGCGCTCTGTCGGCAACCAACCCTTCTCTACCTCTGGTGAACATCCGGTCAAAACCAACGCGCCGGCAACTGCCAAGCCAGTGATCGAGGTGATCTTTACGCGTCGGCTGCCGGTTCGGTTCTGCGAACTCACAGACGGCCCTTCCTCTTGTTGCTATCTCCCGGCAGGCCGGAGGCCAACCGGGCACACTAAAAGTTTTACTACCCGATGTAGAGCTTACCGCTACGAAGCGGTTTTTGCGCACATGTCGGCGCCGTGGCTCCCGAGGCGATATAACGGTCAGGAAACGGCGCCGACATGGGGCAATGACCTACGTCAGTGGAACGAATCGCCGCAGGCGCACGAGCCACCCGCGTTGGGGTTGTCGATAGTGAAACCCTGTTTTGAGATCGTGTCCTCGAAGTCGATGCTGGCGCCACTGAGGTAGGGCACGCTCATCTTGTCCACTACTACCTCGACGCCGTCGTAGTCACGTACGGCATCGCCGTCGAGAAGGCGCTCATCGAAGTAGAGCTGGTAGATCAGGCCGGAGCAACCGCCGGGTTGCACTGCAACCCGCAGGCGAAGGTCCGTCCGGCCCTCTTGCTCCAGGAGGCTGCGGACCTTGCCTGCCGCGACGTCGGTCAGGGCGACCTCGTGCGTGGGGAGCTCATCGCTGGTAATGACCTGCGCTCCGGTGCTGTTTTCGTTGGTTGCAGTGCTCATTGGCCTACCTTCTTATGAAGCTTTTGGCGACAGTGTCGGAGCACTGCCTGCCCTTACCCAAATTACGTACGGGTTATACCTATATGCTACGTCGCGCGGACGCCTAGCTATAACTCTTGGCGTAACCGTGTGCTGCTACTACTTGTTCCCATCTGGCTGGAGTCTATTCGCCGAGCCCGGACGAGTTGAGCCGTGCAAGCATCAGCGCCTCCGCGAGGACCGCGTGGCGGAAATCTCCGATGTGCAGCGACTCATTGGCGCTATGGGCCCGGGAATCGGGATCCTCGACGCCGGTCACCAGGATTTGCGCTTCCGGATAGATGTCCACGAGGTCTGCAATAAAGGGAATGGAACCACCGATGCCCATCTCCACAGCCTTGACTCCCCAAGACTCCTCCAACGCCCAAAGAGCCACGCGCGCGGCCGGTGAAGTGGTATCGGTGGAGAAGGCAGTACCCCGCTCCCCCGGGGTGAATGTCATCTTCGCCCCGAAGGGAGCGTTGGCCTCGAGGTGCTCCCTCAAGGCGTCCATGGCGGCATCGGGATCCTGGCCGGGGGCCAGACGCATGCTGAACTTGGCCCGTGCAGCAGGAATCAAGGTGTTCGAGGCTACATCCACTGCCGGGACGTCCATGCCGATAATGGAAAGCGCAGGCTTCGTCCACATGCGGGAAGCGATCGTCCCGCTCCCGGCGAGCCTCACGCCGTCGAGCACTGATGCATCCGCACGATAATCGGCTTCATCCACATCGACCGCCACCTCGTCCCGGGACACCAGGCCAGGCACCGCCACATTACCCTCATCATCGTGGAGGGTGGCAATCAGGCGGGACAGGAGAGTTGGCGCATCCAGCACAGGTCCGCCGAACATTCCGGAGTGGACGGCGTGGTCCAGGACCCGCACTTCGAACGTTCCGTCCACCAGCCCGCGCAGACTCGTGGTCAACGCGGGCACGCCGACCTTCCAGTTGCTGGAGTCGGCGACAACGATGACATCGGCCCGGAGAAGTTCCTGATGCTCTTCGAGGAACGTCCTGAACGTCGGTGATCCTGCTTCCTCTTCGCCTTCGAAAAAGAACGTCACCCCCAGTCCGAAGTCGTCGGCGAGAACTTCTGTCACAGCTGCGTACGCTGCCAGGTGGGCCATGATGCCCGCTTTGTCGTCGGCGGCGCCGCGACCGTACAGCCGCCCTTCTCGCTCTTCGGCCACGAACGGCTCAGACATCCATAGGGCACGATCACCGGGCGGCTGTACGTCATGGTGGGCGTAGAGCAGAATGGTCGGCTTGCCGACGGCGGCGGGGCGCCGTGCGACGACGGCGGGACCGCCGGGCGTGCCGTCCGCTTTGTCGCAACGGAGGACACGGACCTCTTCCATGCCAGCGGCCGTGGCCAGTGCGGCCACTGCTTGGGCGCTCCTGTCGAGTTCCCGGGGATCGAAGCTGGCCCAAGCGATACCCGGAATACCGACCAAGTCTTTGAGTGAAGCCAGGGTGGTTTCGAAGGACGCCTCGACGGCGGCGGCAAGCGCTTCTACTGGCGTATCACCGGAATTGCTCTGCTTGTTCTGCGGGATCTCTCCGCGTGTTGAAGTCATGGCCCACACTTTACCGCCGCGCGTCCCCCGTGCTTGTCCGGGCCGGGCTGCTGGATGAGCGCCACCCGCCCGGCTACTCGTAACCTGCGCCACCTTCCTGCGGGGTATTCTGTATGGGTGTTCGGACGCAAAAAGGAAGAGCCCAGCGCTCAATCAGTAGTAGACCAGGCGTATGCCGCCTCGGAGACGGGCCCTGGAAAGGGCTCCCCCACGCCCAAACGGAAGGTTCAGGAAGCGGCCCGCAAACGTCCGCTGGTCCAGACTGACCGGAAAGCTTCGAAAGAAGCCGAGCGTGTCGCCATTCAGGACCAACGTCAAAAAATGCGTCGGGCGCTGGACACCGGTGACGAGAAGTTCCTGCCCCTCAGGGACAAGGGACCCCAGAAACGTTTCACCCGGGACTTTGTCGATGCACGTTTCAGCTTGGGCGAATACCTGATGTTCGGCGCGCTGCTGTTCGTGGTAATTACGCTGGTCATCCCCTCCAACGGTGTGGGGATCAGTTACGTCCTTGTCGCCTTCTGGGTCATGTTCCTCGCCGTTTTTGTCGATGCCTTCATCCTGTCGCGGCAACTGCGCAAGCGGCTCACGGCCAAGTTTGGCCAGGTGGAACGCGGAACCATTTGGTACGGCTGCATGCGTTCCCTTCAGTTCAGGAAGCTCCGTCTTCCCAAGCCACTGGTCAAGCGCGGCCAGTACCCGAGCTAAGGGACGAGTACCCCCGCTAAGGGACACTCCCTAGGCCCGTAGACCCCACACGCAACAAAAGACCCTGGACCGCCGGTCCAGGGTCTTTTCGTATGCGATATCAGGCGCCGCGTTTGCGGATCTTCGCCAGACCTTTGTTGATCCGGGCAGCCCAGAACGGCCCTTCGTAGAGAAACGCAGTGTAGCCCTGTACCAGGGTTGCACCTGCATCCAATCTGTCCTGGACATCCTGGGCGGACTCGACTCCTCCCACTGCAATGAGGACGAGGTTGTCCCCCACCGCGCTCTTCAGCCTTCGCAAGACCTCCAAAGAGCGGCCCTTCAGCGGCGCACCTGAGAGGCCACCGGCACCCAGTGCCTGGACCTTGCGCGCATCTGAGGTAAGGCCTTCGCGGGAAATCGTGGTGTTGGTGGCAATGATGCCATCCAATTCGAGGTCCAAAGCGAGCCCTGCGACGTCGTCGACGTCGGCGTCGTCCAGGTCCGGCGCGATCTTGACCAACAGCGGAACATGGCGTCCGGCCGCTTCATCGGCACAGTCACCGACGGCGCGCAGTAGCGGGCGTAGGGTTTCGACGTTCTGCAGGAGCCTGAGGCCGGGTGTGTTGGGCGAGCTGACATTGACCACAAGGTAGTCGGCCGCGGGCGCCAGGCTCCTGGCACTCGCCAGGTAGTCCTCGGTTGCGTCCTCAAGCTCCACAACTTTGGTTTTGCCAATGTTGACGCCGATCAGCGGGCGCACGTCAGGGTGCGTCCGCTGCAAAGCAGCCCGGGCAGACTTGAGCCGCGGCGCAACGGCGGCAGCGCCGTCGTTATTAAATCCCATGCGGTTGATGACCGCCCGATCTTCAACCAGTCGAAAGAGGCGGGGCTTGCCGTTGCCCGGTTGCGGTTGGCCGGTGATGGTCCCCACTTCAACATGGCCGAAACCCAAGTCGACGAGCGCCTCGATGCCATGCCCTTCCTTATCGAAACCTGCCGCCAGCCCAAACGGGGAGGGGAAGGTAAGCCCGAACGCCTCGGTCCGAAGGCAGGACTCGGGCTGGGTCATCCTCGCCAGGATGCGGCCTACACCGGACCGGTGGGCCGCGCGGATGGCTTGGAAACCGATCCTGTGGGCTTTTTCGGCATCCATCCAGGAGAAGGCCAACTTGAAGAAGGTGGGGTATACACGCATGTTCCTAGTTTTCCCGCTTACGCACCCCACACCAAACCCATGTAGGGGGATGCCGCTAGCATGTAGCCATGCCCGGACTCAATGGTGACGCAGATCATGCAGGGAGCAGGATCGATGCGGACGTAGTGGTGATTGGTGCCGGATTATCCGGACTGGTTGCTGCAGCCCACGCGTACGCCGCTGGCAAGCGCGTTGCCATCCTCGACCAGGAGCCCTCCGCTTCTTTGGGCGGGCAGGCCCATTGGTCATTCGGCGGCCTGTTCATGGTCGATACACCCGAGCAGCGCCGATTAGGGGTGAAGGACAGTGCGGAGCTCGCCCTTTCCGACTGGCTGTCTTCCGCGGCTTTCGACCGGCCGGAGGACTCGCTCGCGCGGAGATGGGCCGAGGCATACGTCCACTTCGCGGCAGGAGAAAAGCGGTCATGGCTCAGGAGCCTCGGCGTCGGATTCTTTCCCCTGGTCCAATGGGCCGAGCGGGGCGGCTACGGGCCAACCGGCCACGGCAACTCGGTTCCGCGCTTCCATGTCACCTGGGGTACTGGTCCTGCATTGGTCAAGCCGTTTGCGGCGAAGGTGCAAGAAGGGGTCGACGCCGGACGGGTCACCCTGCACTTCCGCCACCGGGCCCGTGCGCTGACGACAACCAATGGCCGCGTGGTGGGCGTTGCCGGCGATGTTTTGGAACTGTCGACGGCGGCACGCGGCGAGGCCTCGTCGAGGGCTGTCACCGGGCACTTCCGTGCCAGAGCGGGCGCCGTCGTCGTGTCAACGGGCGGGATCGGAGGCAATCACGCGACTGTTCGCCGGCAGTGGCCGGGGGCCGCCCCCGCCGAGATGCTCTGCGGTGTGCCTTCCTCCGTTGATGGCGAATTCCTTCCGGTCGTGGAAGCAGAGGGCGGGGCACTCATCAACGGCGACCGTATGTGGCACTACCCGGAGGGCATCCACAACTACGCCCCTGTTTGGCCACGCCACGGCATCCGCATCCTGCCCGGCCCGTCGTCGTTGTGGCTGGATGCTGAAGGGAATCAACTCCCCGCACCGCTTTTCCCCGGTTTCGATTCCCTTGGCGCACTTCGACACATCACTGCATCGGGTCATCCTTACTCGTGGTTCGTTCTCGACCGGACCATCGCCCTTAAGGAACTTGGCCTGTCCGGGTCTGAACAGAACCCGGACCTTACGGGGCAGAGTGTGCAGCTGCTTTTCTCACGCCTCAGGCCCGGCAGTGATACGCCCATCCAGCGATTCCTGGATCGCGGCGTGGACTTCCTCCAGGCGGGATCCGTGGCCCAATTGGTCTCCAAGATGAACGCGTTGGTTGGAAACAAACTGCTGGACGCGGATTCTGTGGAGTCGCTGATCCGTGCACGTGATCTGCAGGTCGCCTCCGGTCTGGGCAAGGATCCACAGCTTGCCGCCATCCGGGCAGCCCGCCGCTTCGCCACAGACCGACTGATGCGGGTTGCTCCACCGCACGAGTTCTTGGACCCTGCCCACGGACCACTGATAGCCATCCGGTTATCAGTCCTGACCCGGAAGAGCCTCGGGGGCCTCCAGACTGACCTGAGATCGCGGGTAATGGATGCTGCCGGGGATCCCATCCCGGGGCTGTACGCGGCAGGAGAAGCTGCAGGCTTTGGAGGGGGTGGCATTCACGGGTACCGGGCACTGGAAGGGACGTTCCTGGGTGGATGCCTGTTCTCCGGGAGGGCGGCAGGCCGGGATGCCGCATCCAGCACCTAGGCTTGGACCATGGGCTGGACTGACGACATCTTGGGACCTGGCTTCGAGGCCTACCGGTATGAGTCGCAGGCACCGGCTGGTGGAGTCCGCCGCGCCACGCTGGTCAGGTATAGGTCCGGCGGTCGTAGCCCCGGGCATTCCACTGCTGTGTTGTTCCTCCATGGCTGGAGTGATTACTTCTTCAACACGGAGCTGGCCGGGTTTTGGGACGCGCAGGGCTACGATTTCTATGCCTTGGACCTGCACAACCATGGCCGCAACATAGAGCCGGGAGTCACGGCGGGATATGTCGCGGACCTGGCTGATTACGATGCCGAGATCGGTTGGGCCATCGAAACGGTGCAGGAAGACAGAGACGCTGCGGCACCGGCGGGCGTGATCTTGATGGGTCACTCAACCGGAGGCCTGATAGCCGCCCTGTGGGCAAGCCGCCACCCTGGGCGCCTGGACGGGTTGATCCTCGACAGTCCCTGGTTGGAGATGCACGGGGGTGCCTTGGTTCGACGGGTGGCGCAGGCGCTCTTGGCACCCGCTGCAAGCATCAGGCCCGAAGCGGTCCTTCGCTTGCCACAACGGGGATTCTACTTTCGCAGCATCAGTGATTCGGCCGATGGAGAATGGGCCTTGGACCAGAAGCTTCGGCCACCCTTTGCGTTCCCGGTGAGGGTGGGGTGGCTCCGAGCCGTCTTTGCCGGTCACGCCGCGGTAGCCCGGGGCCTGGGTTTGGAAATCCCGGTGTTGGTGCTGATCTCCTCGGGCAGTTCCACGGGCATGGTGTGGAACGAGTCCATGCGACGCTCGGATGCGGTCTTGGACGTAAGGCTTATCGGCCTGCGTGCCATGTCGCTGGGCAAAACGGTCACCATCGAGCGGATCGACGGCGCCCTTCATGACGTTTTCCTGTCAGCGCCGAACGTCCGCGGGGACGCATACGCGCGCGTGGCGCGCTGGATGAAGAGATTCCTTCAGTAGTAGCACAGGCCTGCTAACCAACCGCGGTTGCGGCGTCCACCGCTCCCCCATACCGACGGTCACGTTTGGCATAGATTTCGACGGCGTCCCATAGCGTGCGCCTGTCAACATCCGGCCACAGGGTATCCATGAAGACAAACTCGGCGTAAGCGGACTGCCACAGGAGGAAATTGGAGAGCCGTTGCTCGCCCGAACTACGCAAAAACAGGTCCACGTCCGGCAAGTCCGGCTCGTCCAAGTACTTCTGGATTGTCTTCTCGGACACCGAACCCGGCTTGAGCCGCCCTTCGGCGACGTCGCGCGCGATCGCTGCAACGGCGTCGGCTATTTCAGCGCGGCCGCCGTAATTAACACACATGGTTAGCGTGCAGGTCTCGTTGGCACGTGTGTAGTCTTCAGCGTCTTCCAACTCCTTGATGACCGAGCCCCATAGCCTGGGCCGCCGCCCAGCCCAGCGGATGCGGACGCCCCATTCGTCGAGCTGGTTGCGCTGGCGACGAAGCACGTCCTTGTTAAATCCCATCAGGAAGCGCACCTCCTCGGGCGACCGCCGCCAGTTCTCCGTGGAAAAGGCGTAGACGCTCACGTACTTGATGCCAAGTTCTATGGCTCCGGCCATCACGTCCAGCAACGCAGGCTCCCCTGCTTTGTGGCCCTCGATGCGCGGCAGGCCACGCTGATTTGCCCAGCGGCCATTGCCGTCCATGACGATAGCTACGTGCTGCGGGATCAGCTCACTGGGAATCCGCGGCGGCTCAGCACCGGAAGGATGCTTGTAGGGCGCAATGACCGGGGTCTTCCTGGCTGCGCGTGCCTCAGTCTTCTTTCCAAGTGCCACAGTCAGCTACGCTCCACATGTTTGAGTGATTTCACGGCCCGTTCCAAATGCCATTGCAAATAGCTTGCCACCAGTCCGGCCGCTTCGCGTCTATGCCGTGCATCAGAAACATCGGCCACAGACCAGTTGCCGGTCAGCAAGGCACCGAGCAACCCTACCGTCTCGGGAGCGGGCGCAGGGGAACCCGGTGGCCTGCAATCGTTGCACACCATGCCACCCAGGGGTGCCGCGAAAGCCGTATGAGGCCCGGGGCGTCCACAACGTGCACAATCGGTAAAGCTTGGCGCCCACCCACCGGTGGAAAGTGCCCGCAAGAGATACGAGTCCAGGATCAGTTCCGGTGGGTGGTCGGAGCGGCTCAATGAGGCCAAGGCCCCGACCAGCAGGTTGTATTGTGCAGTTCCCGACTCCGCGTCAACGTCCGTAAGCTTTTCTGCAGTCTCCGTCATCGCCGCAGCGACGGTGAACCGCCCGTAGTCGGCCGCGATACTGCTCCCGTAGGCCCCCTTCGCAACCGCTTGCGTCACGATATCCAACGTGCGTCCAGCGACGAGCTGCAAGTCAGCGACCATGAATGGTTCCAAACGTGCGCCGAACCGGCTGGTAGTCCTCCGCACGCCCTTCGCCACAGCACGAACCTGGCCATGATGCTTGGTCAGCAAAGTGATAATGCGATCGGCTTCCCCCAGCTTGTGGGTACGGAGCACCACGGCATCATCCCGGTAGGACCGAGCTGCAAAAGACGGATTGGCCACAACTAATCTTCGCACTACGGGGACACAGGAACTGGCACTTCCGCCGTGTGGAGACGCTATTTCCCGTCACCACACGGCGGTCCGGGAATGACCCTATGCCTGCGCGTCCCTAACGGCCCGGTTGACGGCCGAAATCAGGGCCTTCAGTGAGGACGTGGTAGTGCTGGGATCGATCCCGACGCCCCACAGGACACGATCACCAACAGCGCACTCCACGTACGCAGCTGCACTGGCGCTGCCGCCTTCGGAGAGGGCGTGCTCGCTGTAGTCCAGGACGCGGACATCCACGCCGTCGTGGTGCAGGATGTCCAGCAATGCAGCGATCGGACCATTGCCGCGCCCGGTTCGGCGGACTTCCACACCATCGATGCGCAGGTTCGCGGTCATCGTCATCGCGCCCGACTCATCGGTTTCGGTGCTGACGCTGCCCAGGGAATAACGGCCCCATTGCGCTTCCATTTCAGGTGATGGCAGGTACTCGTCCTGGAACATCTGCCATAGCTGACTGCCGCTTACCTCACCGCCGACAGCATCGGTGCGGCGCTGGATCACGCCCGAGAACTCGATCTGGGCCCGGCGCGGCAGGTCCAGGTTGTGCTCGTTTTTCAGCAGGTACGCCACGCCACCCTTGCCCGATTGCGAGTTGACGCGGATCACGGCTTCGTAGCTGCGGCCCAGGTCCTTGGGATCGATGGGCAGGTACGGGACCTGCCACGTGAAGTCTTCCACTGCTTTGCCTGCTGCTGCGGCGTCCTTTTCGAGGGCTTCAAAGCCCTTTTTGATCGCATCCTGGTGGGATCCGGAAAATGCCGTGAAGACGAGGTCGCCGCCATAGGGCGACCGTTCCGGAACAGGCAACTGGTTGCAGTACTCCACTGTGCGCCGCACTTCGTCGATGTCCGAGAAGTCGATCATGGGGTCGACGCCCTGCACGAACATGTTCAGCCCCAGCGTCACCAGGTCCACGTTGCCCGTACGCTCGCCGTTGCCAAACAAGCAGCCTTCAATACGGTCAGCACCGGCCAAGTAGCCGAGCTCAGCGGCAGCGACACCCGTGCCACGGTCATTGTGGGGGTGCAGGGAGATGATGATGCCTTCGCGCGGGTGCAGGTTCCGATGCATCCATTCGATGGAATCGGCATAGACGTTGGGGGTCGCCATTTCCACGGTGGCCGGCAGGTTGATGATGACTTGCTTGTCGGCGGAGGCCTCAAAGATGTCGGCGATGGCATTGCACACCCGTGCCGCATATTCGAGTTCTGTTCCCGTGAAGGACTCCGGCGAATATTCGTACGTGATGTGGGTGTCCGCTAGGGTTTCCTCGTACTTCTTGCAGAGCCGGGCGCCTTGCAAGGCGATGTCCAGGATGCCGTCTTCATCCTGGTTGAAGACGACACGGCGCTGCAACACCGATGTGGAGTTATACAGGTGCACGATGGCCTGCTTTGCCCCCACCAAGGACTCGTACGTCCGTTCGATGAGGTGCTCACGTGCCTGCGTCAATACCTGGATGGTGACGTCGTCGGGGATGTGGCCACCTTCGATGAGCTGGCGGACGAAGTCGAAGTCCGTCTGCGATGCAGAGGGAAAGCCAACTTCGATCTCCTTGTAGCCCATTTTGACCAGCAACTGGAACATCTTCAGCTTGCGGGCCGGACTCATGGGGTCTATCAGGGCCTGGTTGCCGTCCCGCAAATCGACGGCGCACCAGCGCGGAGCCTTGGTGATGACCTTGTCCGGCCAAGTACGGTCCGGAACGTTGACAGTGATCTGGTCTTGGAACGGCAGGTAGCGATGGGTGGGCATACCGGAGGGCTTTTGTGCATTACGCATGGCGTGGGCCTTTTCTCTAAGAACTATTGGAAAGCTTAGCCGGGCACACCGAAACTCCGCGGCGAGGATGGCCCAGCGTCAGATAGCTTTCAGGCCTCGCCGCGGCAGCTAAGAAGAAGCATTCCCGCACGCACATGGCCAGAGTAGCACGGTGCGTATGATGACAGTGCAACACCTCTAGCTACGTCCACCATGCAGACGCGGCAGCGGGGCAACGCCGCTGCACGGTACACAAGGAGCCACAGTGCCACAGTCGGGGATTACTCTTTCCAACATCGATCCTGGCGTCCGCGCCCAGGACGACCTCTACCAGCACGTCAACGGTGCCTGGTTGAACAGCACCTCAATTCCCGACGACCGAGCTCTTGAAGGAACTTTCACCGCATTGCGCGACGGCGCCGAACTGGCCGTCAAATCGATCATCGAGGAAGCTGCGGCCAAGGGTGCGGCAGCAACCGGAGTCGAACAGCAAATTGGCGGGCTCTACTCCAGTTTCATGGACGAGACCGCGGCGGAAGAAAAGGGAATGACTCCCATTAACAGCCGTCTCGAAGAGGTACGCTCGGTGGAATCATCTGCGGAACTGGCCGCCCTGGTGGGCAAACTGTTCCGGGCGGACGTCTCCGGGTTGTTCTCGATCTACCCGGCCCCCGACGCCGGCAACCCTGAACGTATTCTGCTCTACATCGGCCAGGGTGGCTTGGGTCTTCCGGACGAGTCCTACTACCGGGATGACAAGTTTGCCCCCGTTGTCTCGGCCTACGGCGAGTACATTTCACGGCTGCTGACGTTGGCAGCCGTCCCTGACCCCGAAGGCGCGTCGGAACGCATCGTCGCACTGGAGACCGCGCTGGCCTCACATCACTGGGACAACGTCACCTTGCGCGACCCGCAAAAGACCTACAATCTCAAATCCGCCGAAGAAGCTACAGCCCTGTTCCCACTCCTGGACACGTGGTTCGAGGCCGCGCGCATCGACAGCGACAAGCGTTCCGAGCTGGTAGTCAGCACCCCGGACTTTTTTGCCGGGGCCGCGGAGTTGCTTGAGTCCCAGCCGTTGTCCACCTGGAAGGAATGGCTTGTGCTGCGGGTTATCAGCTCCGCTGCTCCGTACTTGTCAAGCGAATTCGTCGAGACCAACTTCAACTTTTACGGCACCACGCTTACCGGCACGCCGCGGAACAAGGAACGCTGGAAGCGGGGCGTCGCCGTCGTCGAAGCTGCGCTGGGCGAGGCCGTGGGCCAGATTTACGTCCAGCGGCATTTTCCCGAGGGTCACAAGGCCCGGATGGAGACCCTCGTCGCCAACCTGATCGCCGCCTATCGCGACAGCATCTCGTCCCTGGATTGGATGGGTGAAGACACCAAGGCCGAGGCCCTCAAGAAATTGCAGGCATTCCGCCCGAAGATCGGATTCCCCGACCAGTGGATCGACTATTCGGACGTGCGTATCGACCCGGCAGACCTGCTGGGGAACGTCGAGCGTGCCCACAATGCCGACGTCGACAGGCACCTGGACGAAATCGGCAAGCCAGTGGATCTCAACAAGTGGCTGATGACCCCACAGACGGTTAACGCCTATTACCACCCCATGCTGAACGAGATCGTTTTTCCAGCAGCGATTTTGCAGCCGCCGTTTTTCAACGCCGACGCCGATGACGCCGTGAATTACGGCGGTATCGGCGCGGTCATCGGCCACGAGATCGGCCACGGATTCGATGACCAAGGCTCCCAATTCGACGGGAGCGGAGCGCTGCGGAACTGGTGGACGGACTCGGACCGCGCCGCGTTCGAAACCCGTACCGCCAAGCTCGTGTCCCAGTACGACGCCCTCTCCCCCTACGCGGCGCCGGATCACAAAGTGAACGGAAAGTTGACGCTGGGCGAGAACATCGGGGACCTGGGAGGCCTGACCATCGCATATAAGGCTTATATGCTCAGCCTGGACGGAAAGCAGCCGGAGGTCCTTGATGGCTTCACCGGCCCTCAACGGTTCTTTATGTCGTGGGCAGCGGGATGGCGCCAAGTCATCCGCACCGAAGAAGCCATTCGCAGGCTGGCTACGGATCCCCACTCACCCAACGAGTTCCGGACCAACGCCATCGCCCGAAACCTCGACGCCTTCCATGAAGCGTTCAACGTGGCGCCCGAGGACGGAATGTGGATGGAGCCCGCTGACAGGGTCAGCATCTGGTAGGCAGCCTGTGCCCACCAGGCCGGGCCTGGTGGGCACAGCCTGTGCACTACTGCGTGATGTTCAGCGGGTTGACCTGTTGGCACACGGCATCGTTGGCCGTTTGGTTGACAACGTTCGCAGGAACGGATGCCGTGCCATAGGCCGTCCCCGTCAAGAAGTCCGTGCCCACGGACAGCTGGACCCCGGACACCGAGGGAGCCTCTTTCACTTGCGCGGCCGGTATCTTGAACAGGGCCGCCACATCGGTGGCGACGTCCGCGAACCCGGCACCGTAGTACAGCACCGTCTGGTCCACAGGATTAGCAAGGTAGGCCACGGAGTCCGTGAAGCCGTTGGCAGCCAAGGCCGCCGTCAGTTCCTGGCCGCGGGTTGCGACGCCGCTGCCGTTTGCAACCGCCACAGGTTGGATGGCTTTGTTGTACGCAGGAGCGGGAGGAGCGGCGACTGGCGGTTGCGATGATGCACTGGCAGCCGGGCTCGACGTTGCGCCGGGGGTGGTCAGATCCAGGTCAGCGCGCAGCGCGGCAAACAGCTGCGACGCTTGGGGCTCCACAAGTTCCAAGCGGTTTGGGTCCACCGCCGCTGGCTGGGTGGGCACCGAAACGAAGGCCACTTTGGACACGTCGATGTCTTTAAGGCGTCCCCCGATTGTCAGCAGCGAAGGAACGGACGCGAGACCTTCGTCGACAGTAAGGTTCTGGGTGACGACGTCGGCAATCTGCAGGAGTTTCTGCGGGTTGCCAAGTGTGCCGTCGGCCTTAAGCTTCCTGGTCAATGAGGAGAGGAACGCTTGCTGTGCCTTAATGCGGCCCAGGTCGCTGCCATCACCAAAAGCGTGGCGTGTGCGGAGGAATGAAAGTGCTTGTTCGCCTTCGACGAGTGAGTTGCCTTTGGGGAGGCGGAGACCGGAATCCGGATCAAAAACTGGATCGCTGACGCATACGTCCACGCCGCCTACAGCCTTGGATAGTTCCTTGACCGCATTAAAGTCGGCCATCATGAAGTGGTCCACCTTCAAACCGGTCAATTTGTCGATGGTATCCACGGCACAACCGATGCCTGCCTCGGCCATGGCCTCATTGATCATCACGCCACTGCGGGCGGGAAAGGTTTGGTTGTTGGTACGGTCGGTGCATTGCGGCACATCAACCAGCAGGTCACGCGGGAAACTCATCACACTGACGCGTTTATTATCGGCCGATATATCCAACAGCATCATCACATCCGAATGGCCGTAGCCGGTGGAATCGGCGCTGCTGCCGTATTGGGAGTTTTTCCCGTCCCGGGTGTCCGAGCCGAGAATAAGGATCTGCAGGCGATCGGACTTGTCATTCGCTACGGCTTCGCTGGCATCCCGGGTCTCCGCCGCGCTGAGGGGCGCCTTGGTGATGTTCGACTGCAACCGGACCAACCAAAATGCTGCAAAGGCAAAACCTCCCAAGAGGACCAATGCCACAATTCCGCTGACAACCTTTATCCATAGCGGAAGGCCTTTGGGAGCGTTCATATGCCGGGGAGTACCAGGGGTATCTTCTCCTGGCGCTCCCGCCGGCGTTCCAGCGATGCCGGTGCCCTGCCGGCGGGCCTCACGACGTCGCACTATTCGGTTTACCTTTCCTCAAACACGTGGATTCCCGCAATCATAGTTGCAGAAAACGGGAAGTTCTCCATCCACGCAAAGCCACGCCGGGCCAACAATGCGGCAAGATCGCTGCCTAGAAACCCAACTTGACCAATTGCTTGGGATCCCGTTGCCAATCTTTGGCTACCTTGACATGGAGGTCGAGGTAAATGCGGGTACCAAGCAAGGTCTCAATACCTTTACGGGCATTGGTACCAACTTCGCGCAGCCGGCTTCCTCCCTTGCCGATGATGATGGCTTTCTGGGAAGGCCGCTCGACGTAAAGATTGACCCGTACATCCAAGAGGGGGTTATCCTCGGCCCGGCCCTCGCGCGGAACGATCTCATCCACCACCACGGCCAACGAGTGGGGAAGCTCGTCCCGCACGCCTTCCAAGGCGGCCTCCCGAATGAGTTCGGCGATCATGACGGCCTCTGGCTCGTCGGTCAACTCGCCGTCCGGATACAAAGGAGGCGACGGCGGCATGTGGCTGATCAGGACGTCGGCAACAGTGCTGACCTGGAAGCCGTCGGCAGCTGAGACGGGAACGATGTCTGCCCACCCCTGCTCACCGAGGACTTCCCGACCCAGCGCGGCAACCGCAAGCAACTGTTCCGTCAATGCCTGGCGATCCACCAAGTCGGTCTTCGTCACGAGGGCAACAATTGGCTTACGGCCGACGGCAGCCAACTGGGCCGCAATGTACTTGTCGCCCGGACCAATTTTTTCGTTGGCCGGCAAACAGAACCCGATCGCGTCGACCTCAGCGAGGGTATCCGCAACCAAATCATTGAGCCTTTTGCCAAGGAGCGTCCTGGGCCTGTGGAGGCCCGGGGTGTCCACCAGGATCAGCTGAGCATCGTCACGATGAACAATGCCTCGAATGGTGTGCCGGGTTGTCTGCGGCTTTGCTGAGGTGATGGCCACCTTTTGGCCCACCAAAGCGTTGGTCAGGGTCGATTTCCCCGCGTTTGGACGGCCAACGAGCACGGAAAAACCAGCGTGGAAGCCGCCGAAGTCCTCATCGGCGTCGAATTTCTTATATTGCTTGCTCACGTGGTTCTCCCTGTTGTGTTGCATCGGCCTCGTCGAGAAGGCCTTCAAAGTCAGTGTCTTCCTTTGGCATGGCCGCCGCAATAACGTGGCTGACCCTGTTCCGGCGACCCTCCAGCCTATCTGCCCTCAGGGACACACCATTCACATCGACCGAGCTGCCTACGATTGGGACCTGGCCGAGCGCCTTGGCCAGCAGGCCGCCCACGGTGTCCACCTCGTCGTCGTCGAGGTCGAGGTCGAACAGCTCGCCGAGGTCGTCGATACTCATGCGGGCGCTTACCCGGTACGTGCCATCTCCCAAGTCGACGCACTCTTCAGCGGCGGAATCGTACTCATCCACGATTTCACCCACGATTTCCTCGATGAGGTCTTCGAGGGTGACCAAGCCGGCAGTTCCGCCGTACTCGTCAATGACAATGGCCACATGCGTCGATTCCTGTTGGAGTTCCTTGAGCAGGTCACTGACAGGCTTGGATTCCGGAACGTAACGCACCTCGCGCGCGATCGAGTCGACGTACCGGGGTTCGACGGCGGCTTCCACACGATACATGGCAGCCGCCACATCCTTGAGGTAGAGAATGCCACGGATCTGGTCTGTGTTCTCGCCGATCACCGGGATCCGTGAGTAGCCCGAACGGAGGAAGAGGCCCATCGCCGTATCGAGGTTTGAGCCTGTGCCGATGCTGACAATGTCGGTGCGTGGAACCATAACCGAACGGACCAAAGTGTCGCCGAAGTCGAAGACCGAATGAATGAGTTCGGCTTCGTTATCCTCGATCATGTCCGATTCAGCGGCGCGATCGACGAATTCACGGAATTCTTCTTCGCTGACAAACGCGTCGTCCCCAGCGGGGGCTCCGGGGGCTACCGCTTGTCCCAGGGCAACCAGCCATCCAGGGATGGGTCCAAGTATCCAGCAGAGGAACCTGATCAAGGGCGCCGTGAACCTGACCACCGGCCCGGAATGCGTCCGTCCCAGCTGCCGGGGCGAGACGCCCACCAGCATGAAGCCGATAACCGCCATGACGACGGTGGCCACCAATCCCGAAAGCCAGATGTTGTCCAGCAAGCCCAGCAAAACCAAGGCAACGGCGACGGCGGCAGCCATTTCAAACCAAACCCGCCAAAAACGGAGGGCACGCATGTGGGCAATCGGATTTTTCAGGATACTTCCCAGCGCAAGGCCCCTCCCCTTCCCGCGGTGGAGCGACTGCTCGGCCTCGTGCCTGGGTAGGAAGTTAAATGCAGCCTCGGCTGCGGTCAGCAAAGCAACGAAGCTGAGAAAAACCAGCGCCATGCCAACCAGGATGGCCCACGTCACTGCATGGTCTCCATGGGGGCATCCTTGCCCAGGAATTCAGACAGCAGTTCCCGCTGCAAGCCAAACATCTCTTCTTTTTCCCTCGGTTCGGCGTGGTCGAAACCAAGCAGGTGTAGAATGCCGTGCGTCGTCAGCAGCAGCATTTCGTCCTGGGTGGGATGGCCCGCGTTTCGAGCCTGGACTTCGGCCACTTGCGGACAGATCGCTATGTCCCCCAGCATTCCCTGCGGGGTCGGCCTATCCGGAGTGCCCGGCGACAACTCATCCATGGGTACGGAGAGGACATCCGTGGGCCCGGGCTCGTCCATCAGTTCCATATGGAGCTTCTCCATGGCGGCTTCATCAACCAGGAGGATGGACAGCTCCGCCTGCGGGTGGATGTAGAGCCGCTCAAAGATGAAGCGTGACAGTGTCACCAGTTGGGCCTCATCGACGTCCACGCCGGACTCGTTATTGACTTCGATACTCATCGGCGGTCTCCCCGTTTGTGCTGTGCACCAGCAAGATTTTCCGTGCGATGAGCGTCATCCCATGAGCTGTAGGCAGAAACGATGTCCGCCACGAGGCGGTGCCTGACGACATCCGCAGCGTCGAGGATTGAAAAGTTCACGTCATCGATGCCGTCAAGGATCTCGCGGACAATCCGCAGCCCCGATGTGGCTCCAAACGGGAGGTCGATCTGGGTAACGTCCCCTGTAACCACCATCTTTGAGCCGAAGCCCAGACGGGTGAGGAACATCTTCATCTGCTCCGGGGTTGTGTTCTGGGCCTCGTCAAGGATGATGAACGCATCATTGAGGGTACGGCCGCGCATGTACGCCAGCGGGGCGACCTCTATGGTGCCGGCAGCCATCAACCGGGGAATCGATTCCGGATCCATCATGTCGTGGAGGGCATCGTACAGAGGCCGAAGGTAAGGATCGATCTTGTCACTCAGCGTTCCCGGCAGGAACCCAAGGCGCTCTCCGGCTTCCACAGCGGGCCTGGTCAAGATGATGCGGCTGACTTCCTTCAGCTGAAGAGCTTGTACGGCCTTGGCCATGGCCAAATATGTCTTGCCCGTTCCGGCGGGGCCGATACCGAAAATCACCGTGTTGTCATCAATCGCGTCAACGTAGTTCTTTTGGTTCAGCGTCTTGGGGCGGATGGTCTTACCCCGGCTGGAAAGAATGTTGTGCGTCAGGACGTCCGCTGGATTCTGGACGGACTGGGTCCGCAACAGGGAAACCAACTGCTGCAAAACGTCCGGGGTAACCAGAGTCCCCTTGGCAACGAGCCCGCGAACTTCCTCAAGCAGGCGCATGATCCGAGGTATGACGATCGAAGGACCGGTCATGGACAACTCGTTACCGCGTGCGTGGAAGTTGACGTCCGGGAATTGTTCCTCGATGTACCGCAAGGCCTCGTCATGGCTGCCTAGCGAGTGAACCATTTGGTCGGAGTTGTCGAACGTGACGATTTCCGTGCGCGTGCCCGGTAAGGTGTGCGGGAACTCAGTCGGAGCCGGGTTACCGATACCGGTCCTCGGCCTCCCATTCAAAGATTCACTCATGGTGCTGGCTGCTAAGCCTGTTCTCCTCTGGTTGTCTAGGCAATTCATCGATTCCAGCGGCGCTTGTTGTGGCTTCACCAGCGTCCTCGAACCACTTCAATCCTACGCCAGCCTGACTCGATGTCGGCGTTGGTCTCAACTCCGCATCGGGCTGGTATCAATCACGTTTCAGTTAGCGCGCTTCACGCTATTCGCAACGGACCGCCGTCGGCTGTATGCAAAGCTGGCATAGGGGGTAACTAAGCACCGGCAGAACTGGTCCGGCGGAGAACGCCGCCGTGCACCAGTCCAATGCCACGGACCACACTTGAGACAGGACGCTCCATCACACTGCCAGCAAGCCACGTATCCAACGCACGGAAGCGGAAAACCGCCATGGCCGTTGCTGCGATGCTTGCTGTCTTCCTGCTCACCGGCTGTATCGCCAACAGCGGAACCAGCCAGTCCGTGCCGAGCTCTCCCACGGTGTCCGTCCAAGATGCTCCGGCAAGCAACGCGCCGTTGGAGACCACCCAAGCGTCAACCAAGATCCCGGTGTATTGGATCGGGCGCAGCAAGGACGAGGTCTACCTCTACCGCGAATTTCGGGATCTCCCGGGAGACGGGAACCCGGTAACCAGCGCGCTGCGCATCATGATGTCCCAAAAGCCGTTGGACCATGACCTGTTCACGCCATGGCAGAGCCCGGCGAACCTGGCAACATCCATCTCCGGCAAGAACGTCATCACGGTGGATCTGTCCAAGGACGCGTTCAACTCGAACCTCGATCCCGGAATGGCCCAGCGTGCCGTCCAGCAACTGGTTTATACAGCGACGGCGGCTGCTTCCTCATCGGGGCTCATCAACTCCGGCCAACAGATCCAAGTGGTCATCCTTGTGGACGGGCACAAGGACTACATGGCATTCGGTCAGGTGAAACTCGGAGACCCGATGGATAGGGACCCCGCCGTGGTGGCGCCGCTGTGGATTATTGATCCCCAGGAAGACACGACCGTTCCTGCAGGCCTGGTCAAGTTCAATGGTCGGAGCACGGACAGTTCCAAGCCGATCACCTGGCAGCTGCTCCAAGACAACGGAACGTCGGACAAGACGAGCCTGCTAACCGGGCAAACCAAAGCCAACGGGGACGCCGGACAGTATGGACTTTTCACCTTCAGCGCCACCCTGAAGAGAGGCAAGTACGAGGTCCGCGTGTCTCGGGTGGACGGCTCCGGCGCGACGATCGAAACGAGCACGGACACCAAGCTTTTCACTGTCGGATAGAGCTTGTCACCCAACTACCATCGCCCGAGAATATCGCTTGCCAGGACGACGGCGGCCGGACCGGCCGTTGAGGACCGCAACACGTGATGACCCAAGAGCGCGGTCACTGCCCCGGCGTCACTGAGGCGCGTGACCTCGCGAGGGGAAATTCCGCCCTCGGGGCCGACGATCAGCAGAACCTCGCGTGCAGGCGCCGATGCCGTCAACTCAAGTCCCGCAGCAGCCTCAAGAACTCCCCGCAACGAATTCTTGGCGTCTTCATGCAGGATGATGGCCAAATCGGCTGCTGCAACCAGCGGGGCCAACCCGCCAGATTCCACAATGGGGCGCACCTCGGGGATCCACGCCCTGCGTGCCTGCTTTGCTGCGGCCGTGACCACGGACTGCCACTTCGCATGGGCCTTCCTCGCGCGATCACCCTTCCACCTCACGATGGAGCGTTCCGCTTGCCAGGGCACGACGGCGTCGATCCCAAGTTCCGTTGCCGTCTCGATGGCAAGCTCGTCACGGTCGCCCTTGGCCAAAGCCTGAACCAACACCAGCCGAACGGCCGGCCGATCCTCGAATTCCACACCCGACGCTGTGACCGTCAGTGTCCCGGCTCCCGCTTCGGCCACCGTTCCCGTCAACCGGAACCCCGCGCCGTCGGATATATCAACAGACTCACCGATACCGATTCGCTTGACGGTGACGGCGTGCCGGGCTTCTGGCCCCTCAAGGACGAACCTCGCGCCCGGTGTGACGGTGTCAAGGCTGCCGGCCTCTGCGAAGAAAACGGGATTACTCACCGCTAAAGGTTACCGAGTTTGTCCCGAAGCTTAGCGAACATGCCGCCGCTGGCCACCAGCTTGCCTTCGGTGAATTGCTCACCACGAAGCTTGGCCAGCTGCTGGAGCAGGTCCTCCTGGGCGGGGTCGAGTTTGGTGGGTGTCTCCACATGGAGGTGCACCTTGAGGTCGCCACGGCCGTAGCCACGGAGATGGGTTACACCGAGGCCCCGGAGGGTGATGATCTCCCCGGACTGCGTGCCCGCCTTGACATCGATGTCCTGCTCGCCGTCGAAGGTTTCCAACTGCACCTCAGTCCCCAGGGCGGCTGCTGTCATCGGGACGCTGAGCGTCGCGTGGAGGTCATCGCCTTCCCGCACGAAGACCGAGTCGTTGTTGACGCGGATTTCCACGTAGAGGTCACCAGCAGGGCCGCCGGCGGGGCCGGCTTCGCCCTGTCCGGACAGCTGAATCCGGGTACCCGTGGCAACGCCTGCCGGAACTTTGATGGTCAGGGAGCGGCGGCTGCGAATCCGGCCTTGCCCACTGCATTCGTTGCAAGGATCCTTGATGACCGTACCGAATCCCTCGCATGACCCACAGGGCGCGGTGGTCAGGACCTGGCCCAGGATTGACCTGACGGCCCGCTGGACCTGGCCGCTGCCACCACAGATGTCACAGCGCTCCGGCTGGGTTCCCGGACGGCAGCAGCTGCCGTCACAGGTGGGACAAACCACGGCTGTGTCCACCTCAAGCTTCTTGTTGACGCCGAAGACGGCATCCTTGAGATCGATACGCACACTGATGAGGGCATCTTGGCCGCGCCGGACACGCGAAGCAGGACCACCGTGACCGTGTCCGCCGCCTCCCCCGAAGAAGGTGTCGAAGATGTCTTGGAAGGCAAACCCTTGGCCGGAATATGCGCCGGAGCCATTGTCAGTGCCGTTCTCGTTACCGGTTGCATCGTAGACACGGCGCTTCTGCGGGTCCGACAGAACTTCATAAGCATGCGTCACGGCCTTGAACTGCTCAGCGACATCCTCCCCGGGATTTACGTCCGGGTGGAGCTTCCGCGCCAACTTGCGGTACGCCTTTTTGATCTCTTCCCCGGTGGCTTCCGGCGAGACTCCCAAAACGTCATAGTGGCTGCTCAAAGTCTGTGTCTCTTCCTTGTTGTTACTGCAGGTATTCCGATGATGGACGGCGTCTTAGTCGCCGAGAATGCGGGAAAGGTAGCGGGCCACCGCTCGCACGGCGGCCATGGTTGTTGGGTAATCCATCCGGGTCGGTCCCAAAATGCCCACCTTGGCACCGGATCCATAGCCAGTTGCCACCACGGACGCCTCGGCCAAACCGTCATAGGGATTTTCCCTCCCGATACTGACAGTTACTCCCCGGGGGTCATCACCCATATCCGATAACAACCGGAGCATGACAACTTGTTCCTCAAGGGCCTCCAGCACCGGACCAATGCTCAAAGGGAAGTCCACGTTGGAACGCGCCAGGTTTGCGGTGCCGGCCATCAGGATGCGCTCTTCACGGCTATTGCCACTGAGCACCTGGAGGCCATGTGCCAGGGTTTGCGCCACCCCACGGAGTTCAGGGGGGCAAAGCGCCACGACGGAAGGAAGGACTTGGGGCAAGAGATCCACCTGGGTGCCTGAGATACTGCCGAGGAATCTGGACCGCAACATCATCAGCGCCTCATTGCCGACGTCGAACCCTACATCGATGACCTTCTGCCCGACGCTTCCGGTATCGGCAATCAGGACCACTAGCACCTGCTGGGGCGCCAGCAGCACGAATTCGACGTGGCGTACCACCGCTCTCCTTGAGTGCGGGTACTGCACGACGGCGACTTGGTTGGTGAGCTGGGACAGGAGCCGCACGGTACGTTCGAGGATGTCATCGACGTCGTCGGGGCCCTCAAGCAGCGAATGGATGGCACGGCGCTCAGCCGCAGAAAGCGGCTTAACCTGCGAGATGCGGTCCACGAACAGCCTGTAGCCCTTGTCCGTAGGGATACGCCCCGCGCTGGTGTGTGGTGCAGCAATGAGGCCCTCCTCTTCGAGGACAGCCATGTCGTTGCGGATGGTGGCACTTGAAACGCCGAGGTGGTGGCGTTCAACCAGGGCCTTGGATCCTACAGGCTCCCTTGAATGAACGTAATCCTCAACGATTGCGCGCAGCACTTCCAATTTGCGCGGCTCACTCATTGCTCCACCTCCTGACATCTCATGGGTTAGCACTCAACATGCCCAAGTGCTAACAAGTCTAGTATGAGCCAACGCGTTGCTAGCATTGAAACCGCCCGCGGAGATTCAAGCGCGCGGGGCCGGCAGCAAACCGGTCTGATTCGAGCGCGAAGAGGTAAGAAGACCTTGGCTTTCGACCATTGGGGCCCCCAGGACCTGGCGGCCCCCGCCAAACGCCAACTTCCCGAGGTACCCGTCCAGCGTGGCATGGTCCTTGAAGACGTGCAGTCCGGATGGGTCGGCGAAGTGACACGGGTGGAGAAGTCCGGCGGCATGCACATCGTGTCGTTGGAGGACCGGCGTGGAAAGACGAAGTCGTTCCAGCTTGGATTTGGCTTCCTCCTGGAGGGCCAAGCGATCCGGCTCCTGCCCCCTGTCCCCCGTCCTGCTTCAGGCGCATCCACCGGCCGCACCGCCTCCGGCTCGGTCAAGGTCCAAGGCCAGCGCGCCCGGGTAGCGATGTCCAGCCGGATCTGGGTTGAGGGCAAGCACGACGCCGAACTGGTAGAGAAAGTCTGGGGAGACGATCTCCGCGTCGAGGGCATTGTGGTTGAACCCTTGCACGGGGTGGACGACCTCAAATCAGCCATTGCCGCTTTCTCTCCCGGTCCCACACGCCGACTTGGCATTCTGGTGGACCACCTTGTGTCCGGTTCCAAAGAGTCGCGCATTGCCGCGGAAGCGATGACGGTGCCGGGCGCCGCAGGCAACGTGTTGATCGTGGGCCACCCCTACGTGGACGTCTGGCAGGCCATCAGGCCGAAGGTGCTGGGCATTGAGCAGTGGCCCGCGGTCCCTCGGGGGCTGGATTGGAAGACCGGGATCCTGCGTGCCTTCGGTTGGCCCCACGAAACTGCCGAGGACGTCGGCTTGGGATGGCAACGGCTTTTGGGCGCAGTCCGCAGCTACGCTGATCTGGAAGCGTCGTTATTGGGCAGGGTGGAAGAAGTGATCGACTTCCTGACAGCGCAGTGACACGGCGTTGGTCTTGGGACGGGCACAGGACCAAGTATTCTGGGACAGCAACACCGCAGCATCGTAAAGCAAAGGGAAGACACCGTGGCAGAGAACGCTCCTGACGAACCAGGCAGAGCCGCAGGCCAGCCCCAGTACCATGGCGCGCCTGCCAACGCACTTCCGCTGACTGCCGGCGAGGACCGGCAGTGGGCCACTTTGGCGCACTTCGGAGGGATCCTCGGGTGCTTGCCATCCCTGCTGATCTACCTGATTTTCCGCGATCGCGGGCCGTTCACCGCCCAGGAATCGAGGGAGGCGCTGAACTTCACGCTACCTCCCACGATCGCCGCTGTACTGGCAAACATCCTGGTCCTCTTGCCTGTGGTGGGCAACGTTTTTGCCATCATCGCCACCGCCATTTGGGTTGCGCTGACGTGCTTCTCCGTATCGGCCGGGATCCGGGTAAACCACGGTCAACCGCATCGATACAAGCTGAACCTGCGCTGGATCAAGTAGTTCCGCAGCGAGGCAGCTAGTCGGGAAGAATCCGGCGCACCACGGCGTCGGCCAACAGCCTGCCCTTCAAGGTGAGCACCAAGCGGCCCTTGAAAGCGGCCACCGGGTCCACTAGTCCGTCCGCGATTAGGCCCGCCATCGCATGGCGTCCCACGGCATCCAGGGCGTTAACGAGCAATCCGGTCCCCAACCGCGCCTCGAGCATGATTCGCTCCACCTCGCGGGTAGCGGAGTCCAATGTCTCACGCCCGGCGGCAGGCGAACTTCCCGAAGCCAGCCGTGAGGCGTATGCCGTGGGGTGCTTGACGTTCCACCAGCGAACGCCGCCCATGTGGGAGTGGGCCCCGGGGCCAATGCCCCACCAATCGTCTCCGCGCCAGTAGGCGAGGTTATGCCGGCATGCCTGCTCCGGTGTTCGGGACCAGTTGCTGACTTCGTACCAGCTCAACCCGGACTCGGAGATCAATTTATCGGCGAGTTCGTATTTGGCGGCGTGATCGTCGTCGTCAATTCCGGGCACCTCGCCGCGGCGGATCTGGGCGGCGAGCTTGGTGCCGTCCTCCACGATCAGCGCATAGGCGCTGATGTGGTCCGGCGCGTAGGAAAGTGCCGTTTCCAGCGACAGTTGCCAATCGGCCATGGACTCCCCCGGCGTACCGTAGATGAGGTCCAGGCTGACGGACAAACCGGCCTCGCGCGCCCACTGCACCACGAGCGGAACGCGGCTGGGAGTGTGTGTACGGTCCAGAACTTTCAGGACGTGGGGAACGGCTGATTGCATGCCAAAGGAGACGCGCGTGAAACCGGCGTCAGCCAGTACCTTCAACGATTCCTGCGTCACGGAATCGGGGTTGGCCTCGGTGGTCACCTCAGCATCCGGCTCCAAGCCCCACTTTTCGACGGCGGCACCGAGGATGCGGGCGAGGTCTTCGGCCGGAAGCAGCGTGGGAGTTCCGCCGCCGAAGAACACCGTGCTCAGGGGACGGCGGGGAAGGCCCGAAGCGTCCAGTGCGGTGCCGGCGAACTGCAACTCGGAGATGGCGGTCTCAGCATACGCGTCCTGGGAAGCGCCACCACCGAGCTCGGTAGCCGTGTAGGTATTGAAGTCGCAATAACCACAGCGGACTGCGCAAAACGGGATGTGCACGTAGAGCCCGAACTTGCGATGCTCGACGCCGGACAGCACCTGCGGGGGCAAAATGCCGTCCGCAGGTGCCGGGTCGCCCAAAGGGAGGACGCTGGGCATCTACTTCTTGGCCTTGTCCTTGGATTCGTCCGTGGTGAGTGCTGCGATGAAGGCCTCCTGCGGTACTTCCACGCGGCCCACCATCTTCATGCGCTTCTTGCCTTCCTTCTGCTTTTCCAGCAGTTTGCGCTTTCGGGTGATGTCGCCGCCGTAGCACTTGGCAAGAACGTCTTTGCGGATGGCCCTGATGCTTTCACGGGCGATGATGCGCGATCCGATGGCGGCCTGGATGGGCACCTCGAATTGCTGACGCGGTATGAGCTCGCGGAGCTTGCCCGTCATCATCACACCGTAGGCGTAGGCCTTGTCCCGGTGGGTGATAGCGCTAAACGCATCCACCTGTTCACCCTGCAGGAGGATGTCCACCTTCACGAGGTCAGCTACCTGTTCGCCGTCGGCCTTCCAGTCCAGGGACGCGTAACCACGCGTCTTTGACTTCAGGAGATCAAAGAAGTCGAACACGATTTCCGCCAGCGGGATCCAGTATCGGAGCTCCACGCGGTCCTCGGACAGGTAGTCCATGCCCTTCATTTGGCCACGGCGGCTCTGGCACAACTCCATGATGGAACCGACGAACTCGTTGGGCGCAAGGATGGTCGCGGACACCATGGGCTCACGGACCTCGGAGATCTTACCCGTGGGGTACTCGCTGGGGTTGGTGACGTGGATGACCTTCTTGTCCTCGAGCGTTACCTCATACTCCACGTTGGGAGCGGTGGAGATGAGATCAAGGTTGTACTCACGTTCCAGTCGATCACGAGTGATCTCGAGGTGCAGCAGGCCCAGGAATCCAACGCGGAATCCGAAACCCAGCGCAGCGGACGTCTCAGGCTCGTAGACAAGGGCGGCGTCATTAAGCATCAGTTTTTCCAGCGCGTCACGCAGTACCGGGTAGTCCGTGCCGTCCAAGGGGTAAAGACCGGAAAAGACCATCGGCTTGGCGTCTGCGTAACCGCTCAGGGACTCCGACGCGGGCTTAGCGAGGTTGGTGACGGTATCGCCCACCTTGGACTGGCGGACGTCCTTAACGCCGGTGATCAGGTATCCGACCTCCCCCACGCCGAGGCCTTTGGAAGGTGTGGGCTCAGGGGAGCTGACACCGATTTCCAGGAGCTCGTGAGTAGCCCTTGTGGACATCATCTGGATGCGTTCACGGGGATGCAGCATGCCGTCCACCACACGAACGTAGGTGATGACGCCGCGGTATGTGTCGTAAACCGAATCAAAGATCATGGCACGGGCCGGAGCGTCAGGATCGCCTACGGGGCCCGGAAGGTCACGGACAATTTTATCCAGCAGCGCCTCCACACCTACGCCTGTCTTGCCTGAAACCTTGAGAACATCCTCAGGATCCCCGCCAATAAGGTTGGCCAGCTCCGCCGCGTACTTTTCGGGCTGGGCGGCCGGGAGGTCGATCTTGTTCAGCACCGGGATGATGGTGAGGTTGTTTTCCATCGCCAGGTACAGGTTGGCCAGCGTCTGGGCCTCAATGCCCTGCGCCGCATCAACCAGCAGCACGGCGCCTTCACACGCCGCCAGGGAGCGGGAGACCTCGTAGGTAAAATCCACGTGGCCGGGGGTATCGATCATGTTCAGGGCGTAGCTGGTGCCATCAAGTTCCCAAGGCATGCGTACAGCCTGGGACTTGATGGTGATGCCGCGCTCACGCTCGATATCCATACGGTCCAGATACTGGGCCTTCATGTCGCGTTGTTGGACGACGCCGGTGTACTGCAGCATGCGGTCGGCCAAGGTGGACTTACCGTGGTCGATGTGGGCAATGATGCAGAAGTTCCGGATGATGGCCGGATCTGTCGCGGCGGGCACCGGTGCGGTGCGGGCCATGGGAGACACGCAGGGTCCTTACTGTCGACGCTCGCACGGCAAACTGGCCGACGTGGCATAGGCCAGCCGGGACACGCCGCGCATCTGATCCTCTAGTCTCCCACGAACCGGGGGTTCGCCGTACATTGCCCCGACTTCGCCTTCGGGCATGGCTCCGTACTGAGTTGTAGCGTTGTGTCATGGCTTTTGACCTGCGGCCGCTGGGCCACTTCATTCTGCGTTCCATCAAGTCGCTGGGGGCTGGCACCACGAAAGGTTCCACCCCGACACGTCCGCCCCGGGCGCAACGCCAGCCAGCCGCCATCGGGCCTATTGCGGGCTCCGGTCCCGGCGCATATCCGGGCGACTTCCGCGGGTCTGCCAAAGTCAGCTATTCTCCCCGACCTGACGGCAGGCCGGACCCTGGGGAGATCGTCTGGAGTTGGGTCCCCTATGAAGAGGACGATTCCAGGGGTAAGGACCGTCCGGTGCTTCTGATCGGCAGGGACGGGGATTGGTTGCTGGGGCTCATGCTGACGAGCAAGGATCACGACGGCGGACCCGCATCGGAGGATTACATGGACATCGGGGCGGGTACGTGGGATCCGCAGCGGCGTCCCAGTGAAGTCAAAGTCGACCGGATCATCCGGCTGGATCCTGGCAGAGTTCGTCGTGAAGGTGCCGTCCTGGAAAAGGCCCGATTCCGGCAAGTCGCCGCCGTCTTACGCACACGGCACGGGTGGAGCTGAAGCGGAATCGGGTAAAGGCTAACTTTCTGCTATCCTTTATAGCTGTGTGTCCGTGCAGGTCGACGGCCATGCATGGTTGGCTGCCATAGGCATCCCCACGCCGCTCAGTCGATGGCCAACCTGATAACCCTCTAGACCATTTCCGCATTAAAAAGAGAGTTCATACGTGGCTAATATCAAGTCCCAGAAGAAGCGCATCCTCACCAACGAGAAGGCTCGCCTGCGTAACAACGCCGTCAAGTCCGAACTGAAGACGGCCATCCGCGCCGTCAACACGGCCGTTGAGTCCTCAGACAAGGATGCCGCTGGAACTGCACTTGCTGCTGCCAGCCGCAAGCTGGACAAGGCTGTCAGCAAGGGCGTTATTCACAAGAACAACGCTGCAAACCGCAAGTCTGCGATCTCCAAAAAGGTCAACGCACTCTAAGGTTTTCCAGTTCGACTGAGCTGATCAAAAGGCCGGCGCCCGTTGGGTGCCGGCCTTTGGGTTTAACCCGCACGGCGTCGCTACAGGTGCGTTCCCATCCGCCGGCGCGCCAGGGGTCAGCGCCGACTGGCCGACGACGCGATCACGGTTACCGCATGTTCAACGGCGAACACAGGATCCCGCGAAAGGCCCTTGACCTGTGCATCGGCTTCGGCCACCACCTGGATGGAGCGAATGAGCCCCTCCGGCGTCCAACGGCGGACGTCACGTTGTGCCTGTTCGACGAGCCAAGGCTGCATGCCCAAGTTCTTGGCGATTGATGCAGACGAGCCGTTGGCACCGGCAACCTTAGCCAGCGTCCGCAGCTTCGCAGCCAACGCAGCCACCAAGGGAACGGGATCCACGCCAGTGGACAGGGCATGCCTCAGGGTAGATAGCGCCAAGGGCCCGTTTCCGCCCATGGCAGCATCGGCAACTTTGAACGCCGTCGCCTCTACACGACCTCCGTAGTAGCGCTCCACTGTAGAGGCATCAACGGTGGTGGTTGCGTCGGCAATCAATTGGCTGCATGCCGCTGCCAGTTCCGAAAGGTTGGCTCCCACCGCGTTCACCAGTGCCTGCACCGCCTCGCCGTCGATTCGCCGTCCACCTGCCCTGAACTCCGACACGACGAACGCGGACTTGTCCACGTCCTTCTTCAGTGGTTGGCATTCGACGACCGGCCATCCGGCCGATTTGACGGAGTCAAGGAGCTTCTTGCCACGCGTCCCGCCGGAGTGGCGCAGAACCAGCACCACATCTTCCTCGGGGTGGGCAAGGTATGCCAACGCATCCGACAAGAAGGCATCGTTCATGGCTTCGAGACCGGAAACTTCAATGAGCTTCGCTTCCCCGAACAGGGAAGGGGCCACGGTCATGGCCAAGGATCCAGCCTCATAGGACCCCGCTTCCAGCCGGGTCAACTCCACGTCCGGTGCGGACGCTCGAACGGTGGTGCGTATGTGGTCCATAGCCCGGATTCCGAGATACTCCTCCGGCCCCGAGACCAGGACCACCAGAGCTGGTGCCGCGTCCCGCCAGCTGACGATATTCGCCGCGCCACTCTTTGCCCGCGCATTTTGGCCTGCAGCCACAGGGATTCCTTCCGGACGATTTATTGCCACCCCTAAGTCTGTCATGCCAGCGCCGCGACGGTCTGCGGGAATTACGCTCTCGAATGGATTTTCTGGTTAGACTGACCAGCGTTGGTGTAACCGGGGAGAGCACGAAATGGATCAAAAAACGGAGAGCTTCCGCCGCCCTGACAGGGTAGCGAAGAAGGAAGCAGATCGAAGGACTGAACAAGTGCGGCTCCGGCGCAAGGCGCGCGTCCGATCCTCGGCACCTTCCAACGTACAGCTCGCCCTACGCCCTTTCGGATACCTCGGGATGGCAATGGTGTACGCAGCGCTGGCGGCAGTGTCGTTTTACGTTACGGTTCTGCTGATCCCCGTTCTGGTGGTCTCTGATTTCGAGGGTGCTCTGCCGCTCGGCACCGGGCCCATGATCAAGAACACCCTCTCCTCAGTGGGCGAGACGATGGGCGCGCTCATCGCGGTGCCGTTGGTAGCTGCGATTCTGGGATATGCCACGTTGGCACTGGTGTTCGGAACCCTAGCTCTCTGCTTCCTGTCGCTCACCTATTTCGTTCGTTCACTGCGTCCGGCATATCGGTCAGAGCGGTTGTCCTTCACCTCCCAGTCTGCACCGGGCGCTTCGATCGGCCCTGCGGCAGGCAGCACGGCATTGTCGATGGTTCCACTACGACAAACGGCCTGGACCCGCTTCCTGATGCTTTTTTATGACTACGCGTGGAACATCAACCTGACGGTGCTGCTCCTCGGCCTCATCTACGGCGTGGAGTACTTTTTCACGTTAGGGTGGCTCGCCTGGCCTGCTCAAGGAGCGGGAACAGTCCTCTGCGGCACGATCTCCGCCGGCCTGGCTGTTGGGTTTTTCGTCGTCTTGTACCTTCGACGCGGCAAGCCCACCCCTGGCCGCTCTGCCTGAACGGACATTGCGTGGCTCGGTGTGCCGTTCCAACCATGCTGTGATGCGACAATGGAGGTCCCCGGCATGCACCATCACCGTCCTTGGGTGAAGCAGCACCCACACGACGACAAGGGTGAGCCCGGAAAAGACAGCCATGGCGGCAACGCCGGTGAAGCCCTCAGCCCAAGGCAGGGCAGCGCCCGGCAATCCGGCCATGAACCGCGCTGTAGCTGCCACGAGTGCCGCGCCGGTTCCTGCCCCGGCAATGAGCGGCCACGCCAGCCCGGGGACGACTCCGGAGACAGGGACGGCAATGGTCCCCAGGACTGTTACGGGAGCCACAAGCGGACCAGCGATGATGTTGGCAAGCAGTGCGTAGGGCGTGAACTGTGGCTGGAGTGCCACGATAACGGGAGTGCACAACAACTGCGCGGACAATGGAACCGCGAATCCGACGGCCAACCAGCGTGGTATCCGCGGTGGAATCCATGCCGCAATGCGAACGGCCAACAACACGATGCCGAGCGTGGCAAGGACCGATAACAGGAAGCCGATATTGGATGCCATGGGCGGATCCATGAGCAAAAGCATTGTTGCGGACAGGCAGAGGAATGTGAGGGACCTCCCGCGCCATCCTCCAACCAAGGAAGCCAGTCCCACTCCTCCCATGAGGGCGGCACGCATGACGCTCGGATCAGGCCCCACCATGACCACGAAAGCCACCAAACCACACGAGGCCAGAATGGCCGCCACCGGTCTGGACAACCGCAAACACCGGGCCATCAGGACAAATCCGCCGAGGACCAGGCTGCAGTTAGCGCCACTAACCGCCGTCAGGTGCGTCATGCCCGTCGTCTTCATGTCCGTCTTGAGTGACTCCGGCAAGCCGCTGGTGTCTCCTATCACCATTCCGGGCAACAGGCCGGCAGCATCCCCGGGCAACCAGCGGGCAGCATTCAGGAAGGATTCGCGGAGCAGACCGGCGGGCCCACGGATGTCAAACCTCGCACCTGTGATCAGAGGTGCGGACGACACCGAAAGGACCGCGGTCTGTGATTGTCCTTCTCTGACGTCTTTGAGCACACCCGTAGTGCGGACCCGGTCTCCCGGATGGACGTTCCGCCAAGCCTCTCCTCCCAGGACTGCTATGTCCGCTGAACCCCGAACCACCGTGCCGCTGGAGGTCACGTCGAGCAGTGCTGCCGATACCGTCCACCGTCCTTCCCCCGCATTGCCAGACTCGGCCTGACCGAGCGCCTCATGACCGAATGAGGAGGCCTTACGCGGACTGTCGGTGATCAGGAGATCCATGACCACTCCCCCGCCTGCTTGGATTACGTGAGCGAGCGGACCGACTTCGCGCTTACTTACCGCCACGGCACAATGAACCGCGACGGCGGCCCCGAGAACACCCGCCAGGGCAAACGTCACGGTCATGGTCCGGGCGCGCGGGGCCGTCCTGCGCTGTCGGTATCCCAGTGCCAGCAGCAGTCCTCCACCAGCAGCCAATGTGGCCGCCACAACAAGGCACCACGAAGTCTCCAGGGCACCGCAGGCGAGAGCGGTAATCCACGCAATCATCACGGAGGGCACCGCCCTCAGGTCCAAGCGACGGCCTCGCGGCGCTCCCCCGGCAGCCGGTTCACCCACCGTTCACCGTCACAAGTTTCTGCAGTGATTCCATGAGCTTGGGACCTATTCCGTCGATAGCGTCGAGTTCATCCACGGAGGCGAAGGAACCATGCTCTTTCCGCCAGTCGACAATGCGCTGGGCCATGACCGGACCTACCCGGGGCAAGGTTCCGAGCTCTTCGGCAGAGGCTGTATTGATGTTGATCTTCGCCCCTGCGCTTGTTCCCGAAGCGGTGGTGCCGACGGCACCACCGGCTCCGGCTTGGCTACTCGAGGGAACTACTGAGATGGCCGCTGGCTCACCTACAGTCGGCACGTACACCCTCACGCCATCGCTGAGGACCTCTGCAAGGTTCAGCCCGTCAGGCGCGGCATCCGCAGCGGCGCCGCCCGCGGCTTCGATAGCCTGGAAGACCCTGCTGCCCTGGGGCAAGGAAACGACTCCCGGCTTGTGGACTGCCCCGGCAACATGCACGACGACGACGCTGCCGTTACCCTCGGCTCCCGATGCCGATGCAGAGGGCTGGGGCGTCCCCGGTGATTGACCAGCTCCGGCTGTACCTGCTTGTTCATCTACCGGCCCAGCACTGCCTAGCGGCTCCGAAGTTGAGGAACCCACGGCTGACTGCCAAAGATTCCAGCCGACAACGAGTGCTGCGATGACGGCCACCAGCACGGCTGCCCTCCATGGAGTCCGCCACCGGAATCTGGTCGCCGGCACGTCCCCATCCAGGTACTCCGCCCCAGCATCCCCACCCGTCGGCCCTGCATCTCCGTGCTCTGCAGCTCCGCGCTCTCCGGCTTCATCCTCTGCAACCAACAACTCCAACAACGGCTCCGACGTCGGATCCGCAGACAACCGGGCCGCGAACCGCCGCCTCGCAGCGACAGCGGAATCTGGCGAAAATTCGTTCCCGTGGCGGCGTGGCATGAATCGAGACTATGGGCTGGCATTCCGGCCATGCCCCCGAGAACATGGGCTATGTGGACAAACAGAGATAGTCAGCTCGTGGGTGTACTGCTTTCGCCCACAATAACGGCCAGCACACCCAAGCCTGCGTGCGCTGCCAAAACGGCCGGTAACGCACTGATCTGGGGAGCCGGGCATTGCGGACATGCCTCCGCGAGACGAGCAGCAAGCCCCTGCGCCTCAGCAAGGTTTCCGAAGTGATGCACCGCGAGCCTTTGTTGCCCCGGCGGCCGGGTGGAGACGTCCTGAGCCACAATTTCCTCAAGGCGCGCAACCGCACGCACCGCCGAACGCACCTTTTCGAGCGGCACGATCTTGCCGCCGTCGACCGCGAGAATGGGTTTGATGGCCAGAACGGTACCCAACCATGATGCAGCCGCTCCGATGCGGCCACCGCGCCTCAACTGCTCAAGGCTCGGAACGTAAAAATAGACCTTGGTGCGTTCCATCCGCCGCTCGGCAAAGCCGCGAACCTCGGCCATACCCTGCCCGTCCGCTGCCGCCACCACCGCGCTCTGGACCCCCATGCCCTGCGCCATCCCCACGGTGCGGGAATCCACAACTTCTACGGGGATCGGCACGCGTGCAGCAGCGAGGCGGGCGGCGTCGACGGTTCCGGAGAGTTCCGATGAGAGATGTATGGAGACAACAGCCTTGAATCCACGGCGCTGCGCGGCCAGGTAGGCCTGTTCGAACTGGCCGGGAGAGGGCCGGGATGTCTTGATTGAGGCGCCAGCGGCCAACGCAACAGAGAGTGTCTCGGTGATGTCGTCTTCGCCTTCACCGTATATTTCCTCACCCACCATGACCGGCATGGGAACCACGGTCAGGCGGCCGTCGGAGCTAAACGCCGACACCCAGTCGGCCGGCAGGGCTGCCGCCGAGTCAGTGACCACCGCAGTGGTAACGACGGCGGACAACGGGTCCGCACGCAGGCCGTCAACAACAGGTACCGTTGCGGATGGCTGGCGAAGCCGTGACACCCGTTCCTTGAGCCATATCCAGGCGGGCGGTTCTCGCTCGGGCACGCAACCTCCAACGATGATGGCCGGCCGCCGGCATAGCGCCGGCGGCCGAATCTCCGCTAGGCGGGGACGATGTTCACCAGTTTAGGCGCCCGCACGATTACGGTGCGGATACCGCGGCCGTCCAGGGCACGTTGGACATTCTCGGATGCCAGCGCGAGTTCCCGGAGGGCGTCCTCGGTGATGTCCGGCGAAACCTCCAGGCGGTCGCGGACCTTGCCTTGTACTTGGACAACAGCCGTCACTGTTTCCTGGACCAAGAGCGACTCGTCGTGTTCCGGCCACCCCGCATTTGCCACCGATGCCTCATGGCCCAGGGCGCTCCACAAATCCTCTGCGGTGTATGGGGCAAAGAGGCTAAGGATGACGGCGACGGCTTCCGCGGCTTCACGAACGGCAGGGTCCGCAGCACCGGCTGCGCCGTCGATGGCCTTCCGGGTGGCGTTAACCAACTCCATCAGGCGCGCAACCACAACGTTGAACTTGTTGTTGTCCAGCAGTTCCGCGGCGTCAGCTATGGTCTTGTGAGTAACAGTCCGGAGCGCGCGGTCGCCAGTGGCGGGATCGACGCCAGGCTCGCTGCTGACATCTTGGCCCAAGCGCCAAGCCCGGGCAAGGAACTTCGCTGAACCCGACGGCGACACGTCAGCCCAGTCGACGTCGTCCTCGGGAGGAGACGCGAACACCATGGTCAAGCGGACGGCATCGACACCGAACTTGTCCAGCTGCTCGCCCAGATCCACGCCATTGCCGAGCGACTTGCTCATTGCCTTGCCGCCGTTCAACACCTGGCCCTGGTTCAGCAGCGCCGTGAACGGTTCATTGGACTCGATCAAGCCGATGTCCTTGATGACCTTGGTGAAGAAGCGCGCATACAGCAAGTGCAGGATGGCGTGCTCGACGCCGCCAACGTACTGCCCCACGGGCATCCAATTGTTGATCTTTTCGGGATCGAACGGACCTTCTGTGTAATCCGGCGAAACGAAGCGCAGGAAATACCAGGACGAGTCCACGAAAGTGTCCATGGTATCGGTATCGCGCTGCGCGGCCCGGCCGCAGTTGGGGCACTCGACATTGACCCATTCGACGGCGGCAGCAAGCGGGGACGTGCCCTTTGGCGCAAGTGCCTCGCCGCGCAGGTTTTCCGGGAGCCGGACGGGCAGCTGGTCATCGGGAACCGGCACCTCACCACACTCGCCGCAATGAATGATGGGAATGGGGGTTCCCCAGAAGCGCTGGCGGCTCAGCAACCAGTCACGCAACCGGAAGTTGACGAATTTCTCGCCCGTTCCGAGCTTTTCGAGGATGGCGACGGCGGCCGGGATGCCCTCCGACTTGGACAGGCCGTCCAACTCACCGGAGTTCTTCAAGGTGCCTTCGCCCGCGGTAGCTACCCCGGTCTCCGCCGGGTCTTCCTCCCCGGTATCCACGACTGCACGCACTGGCAGGTCGAAGGCCTTGGCGAAGTCGAGGTCACGCTGGTCGTGGGCAGGCACGGCCATGATTGCCCCGGTGCCGTAGTCGGCCAGGACGTAGTCGGCGGCCCAGACCGGGAGCTTCTCACCGTTGAGGGGGTTGATGGCGTAACGGCCCGTGAACACACCAGTTTTCTCACGCTCCGTGGATTGCCGCTCGATCTCGGACAGCGCCTTGACCTTCTCACGGTATGCCATGAGCTCGTCGTGTTGCTCCGGGGTGACCAAATCCAGCGCCAAGTGCGCATCCGCGGCTACGACGAAGAATGTCGCACCGTAGAGCGTGTCGGGGCGCGTCGTGAAAACGGGAACCTCACGTTCGGCCCGGTCTTCTGTAGCTTCGATGACGAACCGTACGTGAGCGCCCTCGGACCGACCTATCCAGTTCCGCTGCATGGCCAAGACGCGCTCGGGCCAGTGGCCTTTGAGCTGGTCCATGTCCTCCAGCAGGCGATCCGCATAATCGGTGATCTTGAAGTACCACTGGTTGAGCGACTTCTTGGTGACCTGGGTACCGCAACGCTCACAAGCACCATTGACCACCTGCTCATTGGCCAGGACAGTGAGGTCCTTTGGGCACCAGTTCACGGGCGAGTCTTTGCGATACGCCAGGCCGCGCTCATAGAACCGCTTGAACAACCACTGGGTCCAGCGATAGTACTCAGGGTCGGAGGTGTGGAGGCGGCGCGACCAGTCAGCGGAGATGGCGTATCGCTTGAAGGACGCCGCTTGGGTGTCGATGTTGGCATAGGTCCACTCACTGGGGTGGGCGTTGCGCTTGATGGCTGCGTTTTCAGCCGGAAGGCCGAACGAATCCCAGCCGATCGGGTGGAGGACATCGAAGCCCTTTTGACGCAGGTACCGGGCAACGACGTCGCCCATGGCAAACGCTTCAGCGTGGCCCATGTGGAGGTCACCGGACGGGTAGGGGAACATGTCCAACACGTAGCGGCGTTCCCGGGAACCGTCGTCAAGCGGGGTAAAGACGCCGAGGTCTTCCCATACCTGTGGCCATTTGGCCTCCATGGCAGCGAAACTGTAGACGCCTTCTTCAGGCGCTTCGGCCGCGGGTGCCACTGGTGTTCCGGTCTCTGTCTCCGGCTGAACGCTCACTGCTGCCCTCTTCTGTTCTTCGATGGCGGGTTGGCTCCTGCTGCTGCCCGGAAAGCCCCGGACACACAAAAGCCCCTCAACAATGGAGGGGCTGCCGCACGGCTATGGTGTGCCGGGCGGCTAGCTAAGCAGAAGGATCGCACGCATACAAATACCTTACCGCACCAAGCGCCTGGGCCGGGGCGCACGACGTACGTGCGCCGAGAGAGGTTCCGGGGACTCCCCGCCATGGTGTGGTGGGCACCGCGAAGCGGGCGGGGCGGGAGTCCCCGGAACCTCTGGTGGGTGACTACTTCACGTCTTCGTCGACCCAGTCCATCGACTTGGTGACGGCCTTCTTCCACAACCGCATTTGACGTTCTTGCTCTTCGGCCGGCAACTGCGGCTCCCACCGCTTGTCCTCGTTCCAGTTGGCACTGAGCTCGCCGAGGTCCTTCCAGAATCCGACGGCGAGACCGGCTGCGTAGGCCGCGCCAAGGGCCGTGGTTTCAACGACCTTGGGACGGACCACGGGCACGCCGAGGATGTCTGCTTGGAACTGCATGAGGGCCTCATTGGCGACCATTCCGCCGTCGACCTTCAACTCGGTCAGCGGTACACCCGAGTCAGCGTTGACGGCGTCGAGGACCTCACGGGTCTGGAAAGCGGTGGCTTCCAGGGCAGCGCGGGCGATGTGTCCCTTATTGGCAAAGCGCGTGAGTCCAACGATCGCGCCACGGGCGTCCGCACGCCAGTAAGGGGCAAACAGACCGGAGAAGGCGGGGACGATGTAGACGCCACCGTTGTCCTCGACGGCGGCGGCCAACTCCTCCACCTGCGGGGCGGAGCTGATCATGCCGAGGTTGTCGCGTAGCCACTGGATGAGCGACCCGGTGACCGCGATGGAACCCTCCAGCGCGTAGTGCGGCTTCGCGTCGCCCAGCTTGTAGCCGAGGGTGGTGAGCAGGCCGTTCTTGGAGTGAACGATTTCCTCGCCAGTGTTGAAGATGAGGAAGCAACCGGTGCCATAGGTGTTCTTTGCTTCACCCGGCTGAAAGGCTGCCTGGCCGAAGGTTGCAGCTTGCTGGTCACCGAGGATTCCAGCCACCGGGGTTTCACGAAGCAGCTGCGACGTGTGGACGTGGCCGTAGACCTCGGAGGAGGACTTGATGGTGGGCATCATGGAGGCCGGGACCCCGAAGACGTCGAGGATCTCCTGGTCCCACTGGAGTGTTTCGAGGTCCATGAACAATGTCCGCGAAGCGTTGGTGACATCGGTGACGTGCACGCCCCCGTCAACGCCGCCGGTCAGGTTCCAGAGAACCCAAGCATCGGTGTTGCCGAACAAGAGGTCGCCGGCCTCGGCTTTTTCGCGTGCGCCGTCGACGTTGTCCAGGATCCACTTGATCTTGGTACCGGAGAAGTAGGTGGCCAACGGCAGGCCGACCTTCTGTTTGAACCGCTCGAGGCCGCCGTCTTGGGCCAGTTGATCCACGATCGGCTGGGTGCGGGTATCTTGCCAGACGATGGCGTTGTAGACCGGCTCCCCGGTGTTCTTGTCCCAAACGACGGCGGTCTCCCGCTGGTTGGTGATTCCGACGGCGGCAATATCGTGCCGCGTCAGGTTTGCCTTGGACAGGGCAGACCCGATGACCTCACGGGTGTTGTTCCAGATTTCCGCCGGGTTGTGTTCCACCCAGCCGGCCTGCGGGAGGATCTGCTCATGTTCCATCTGGCCGGTGGACACGATGGTGCCTGCGTGGTCGAAAACGATGGCCCGGGAGCTGGTGGTGCCCTGGTCGATGGCGATGATGTACTGATTCATGGTGACGTCCTTGTCTTAATGGCTTAACCGCTTAATGGCTTAGTGGCTTAGTGGCTCGCTGGTGTTAGTCGGATACAGCTTGATTGTGGTGCCAGTGCGGACGGTGTCCGCTTAGCCGGCGACGGCCGGCATGATGGCCGGTACCCAGATGGCCACGAGGCCGGCAAGTGCGCCGCCCACCAGTGGGCCAACAACCGGGATCCATGCATACGCCCAATCGCTTGACCCCTTGCCCTTGATGGGAAGGAGGGCGTGCGCAATGCGGGGACCCAGGTCACGGGCGGGGTTGATGGCATAGCCGGTGGGACCACCGAGGGAAACGCCGATGCCTACGACGAGCAAGGCCACAGCGAGCGGGCCAAGTCCCGAAGGTGTGCCACCGAATGTCAGGATCACGAATACCAAGACGAACGTGCCAATGATTTCGGTGACAAGGTTCCACGGGGTGGAGCGGATCGCCGGTCCCGTAGAGAAGGTACCGAGCTTGTTTGCCGCTATCGGTTCCTCATCGAAGTGCTGCTTGTAGGCCAGCCAGCAAACCACGGCGCCCAGGAAAGCACCAAGGAGTTCCCCGCCAAAGTACGTCAACGTCGAGCCAAAGCTAACGGCGACGTCGGGTGCGTAGTTCTTGCTGCCCTTGACCAACAGGCCCAAAGTGACGGCCGGATTCAGGTGCGCGCCGGACTTTGCGGCCACGAAAACGCCCGCGAAAACCGCAATTCCCCATCCCCACGTCACCATCAAGAATCCAGCGTTGTTGCCCTTGGTGCCTCTGAGCGCAACGTTTGCCACGACGCCGCAACCCAACAGGGTCAGCATCATGGTTCCGAATACTTCGGAAAGGAAAACAATTCCAAGAGACATCTTTGACTCCTCATTTTTCTGTTGTCAGCCTCCTCGCGGGTTGAGGAAGGCTGTTGGGACGGCACATCATTGGTACCGTCCCGGTGCGGAGGACCAGCCGGTCCTCCTACCCCATTTCCGCCCCTACCGCACGTGGGACGGTCAAGCTTCTTGCCTCGCCTGCGCTCAGGCTACGAGGCTGTGCACCTCGACTTTGTGGAACCTGCGAAGTACGTCCTGGGCGTGACGGATTTCGGTTTCCCGGCGTGCAGGGTCCCATCCCAAGGGCTGGGCGATTGCTGCGGCAATCTCATTGAGCAACTCCCCCGTGACCAGGCCACGGAAAGCCAGGGATGTCCTGCGGATTAGTACATCCACCAAGTGCCCGATCTGCTCATGCTCAGCCATGTAGGCCAGCTCGCGGACGCTCAGCTCACGGGTTGAGCGCAGCGGCGAGTCGTGCCCGGCTTTCAGGTAGTCGATGACTGCCGCCGCACGGGTTCCGTAGCGTGTCAGTAGGATCGCTACCCGATCGGCGTCCAGGCCGGGGCCCACGTGCTGCTTGATCCATTCCTGTTCGGCTTGCACCGATGCCGGGAAGCCGGCGCCGCCGCCGATGGCGAGCTTCGCCGTCGAGACCTTACGTTCCATGCCGAGCTCACGGAGGACATCGTTGGTCATGTGTTCTGCCAAGGCGCGGAAGGTGGTCCACTTACCGCCTACAAGGCTGAGTACGACGGCGGCCTTACCGCCAGGCGTTGCCGAGCCATCACTGCCGGTGCGGACGCTGCGTTCGATCCGGTAGTCACGCGAGACGAACCCGGGTTGGGTTGCATCGTGGCGGGGCAGTGGACGTACACCGGCGAAGCTGTAGACGATCTGTTCGCGCTCCACCTTGATGGTGGGAAATACATGGCCCACCAGATCGAAGAAGTAGTCGATCTCCTCCTCCGTGCACACTGCGTCTTCGGACATTTCAGCGTCCACATCAGTGGTCCCAACGAGTACGCGATCACCCATCGGGTAGATGAGGACGATGCGCCCGTCAGTGTGTTCGAAGAAGATCTCCCGGCCGTTGCAGGCAGCGAGCAGCTCAGGGTGGTCCAGGACTATGTGCGAGCCCTTGGTGCCACCCATGTATTTGCTGGCAGCGCCCATGGCGGCGTTGGTGAGGTCCACCCAAGCACCCGTAGTGTTCACGATGACGTCAGCCTGGAACTCGAATTCCTTGCCGGTCAGTTCGTCCCGGAGGAGGACACCCTCCGCACCCATCGATACCAGGGAGACGTAGTTGCTGGCACGGGCGCTTCCTCCCGGCAGCCCGCCGCCGCGGCCTGCCTTCTCGCCGTCCTGCAGGACGTCAAGGGTCAAGCGCTCGGGGTTATGGACCGAGGCGTCAAAGTAGGTAGCCGCGTACTTGATCCCGGAGTGCAGCTTGGGAAGCTCAGCCAAGGCTTTGCTCCGGCCACAGAACTGGTGGCGCGGAACGCTGCCGCCGTCACGTGAGAAGAAGTCGTACATGCTCAGGCCAACTTTGATGAGGAACGCACCGCGCTCCTTGGGCTTGCCCTGCTTGTGCGTCAGGAAGCGCATGGGCGCTGAGAGGATTCCCGAGAAGGTGCTGAAAATGGGGATGGTGGTCTGCAGCGGCTTCACGTAATGCGGAGCGATGCGCAGCAGCCTGTTGCGCTCCACCACGGACTCCTGGACGAGGCGGAACTCGCCATTTTCCAGGTAGCGGATACCGCCGTGGATCATGTGCGACGATGCACCGCTGGCACCCTGGCAATAGTCGCCGCGTTCCACAAGGGCGACGTCCACTCCCTGCAGCGCCAGATCACGGAAGGTTCCGACGCCGTTGATCCCACCACCGATAATGAGCACCTTCGCTGACGGCCGCTCCTGCAATGCAATGACGGAATCACGCTGTGCTGCGTGGCCGGAGGTACCTGAATTCTTGTTGTGTCCCAAAACTGCTCCTTGGGCTCGGCTCGTGCGCTGCGAGGCTCGCTGCTGCACCGTTCACCACTAATCTGGCTAAGGTGGAAAATGGAGTCAAGCTATTTGCACAAACGTGCAGTAAGGATATGGGATGGCACGATCACGACACGCAGATGCGCTCCGAGCTGCACAGATGTATTACTTGCAGGACCTGACCATGGACGCGATCGCCCGGGAACTCCGGACATCCCGCTCCACGGTGTCCAGGCTCCTATCCTCCGCCAGGGAAACCGGCCTGGTACAGGTCCAGATCAGGAGTCCTTTTGACACAGGGCCTGAGCTGGAAAGCCAGATCCGCAGCCAATTCGGCGTCGACGTCCACGTCGTTCCCGTACTGGACACGCTGAACGAAGCAGAGACGTTGGACCGCGTGGCCATGCAGGCCGCAAGGACCATCGGACCTTTGGTGGACTCGAATGCCATCATCGGCGTGGCATGGGGCGCGACGCTCAGCGCGGTCAGCCGCCAGCTCACGCGCAAGATCACCCACGACAGCATCGTGGTGCAGCTCAACGGCGCAGGAAACATGCAAACCACAGGGATCACATATGCCAGCGACATCATGCGCCGCTTCGGAGCCGCGTACGGTGCGCGGGTTGAACAATTTCCCGTCCCGGCGTTCTTTGACCACGCCGCAACCAAGACGGCTATGTGGAATGAACGCAGCGTTCAACGCATCCTGGACCTTCAAGCCCGTATGAGTATCGCCATCTTCGGCGTGGGCACCGTCCATTCCGATTACCCGAGCCACGTCTACGCAGGCGGCTACCTGGACGAACAAGACCTCGCAGTCCTGGCGGCGGACGACGTCGTGGGCGATGTAGCGACCGTTTTCTTCCGAAGCGACGGTTCCTCAGACGGCATCACGCTCAACGAGCGGTCAACCGGACCGAGCCACGAACAACTACGACAAGTCCGACGACGGATCTGCGTGGTGTCCGGGGCGTCAAAAATCAACGGACTGCAGGGGGCGCTCGCTGCAGGTTTGGCCACAGACCTCATCCTCGACGAAGCCTCTGCCCGGCGCTTGGTCGCCTCCGCCCACGAAGGATAGGTCTCGCCTTAACCCGCAACTTAACCCGCCGCAGCACCAGCCTCCAGAAACAACATCGCGAGGTATAGGTAGAGTCGTGCTATGAGATTTCCTGCCCGAATGGCACTAAACAACGGCGTACAGATGGACCGCCTGGGGTTCGGTCTCTACAAGGTACCCCCCGCTGACGCCGGGTTGCTCGTTGCAACGGCACTTACCGCAGGGTACCGGCGCTTCGATACAGCCGCCATGTACGGCAATGAGGTGGGCGTTGGCCGCGGAATCGGAGGGGCGATCGGCGACGCCGCACAAGCAGATTCCGCTGTTGGGACTACAGGCGGCTCCGGTGAAGCCGTCCACAACCTGATGCGGGAAGACGTGTTCGTGACCACCAAGGTCTGGAATGACCACCACGGCTACGATGCCACGCTCCGGGCCTTCGACACCTCCATCTCCAATCTGGGACTGGACTACATCGACCTCTACCTCATCCACTGGCCGTGCGCCGGCAAGGGACTCTTCGTCGAGACCTACAAAGCCATGGAGACGCTTTACCGCGAGGGCAAGGTACGCGCGATCGGCGTCTCTAACTTCCAGCCAGGACATCTTGAAGAGCTCATGCACAAGGCCGAAGTGGTCCCAGCCGTCAACCAAGTGGAGCTGCATCCATGGTTGCAGCAGACCAGCTTGCGGACACTGCACGAACAGCTTGGCATCGCCACTGAAGCTTGGAGCCCGCTCGGCCGGGGCCAGGTCTTGGCTGACCCGGCGATTGTGTCGCTTGCGCACAAACATGCCCGGACGCCTGCCCAGATCATTCTCCGCTGGCACCTGCAACTGGGGAACCTGGTCATTCCCAAAGCAAGCTCGGCGGAAAGGATCAAGGAGAACTTTGACGTCTTCGATTTTGAGCTGGACTCCGGAGACATGGATGGAATCGCCGGACTCGAACGCCACCATCGCACGGGCTCGCACCCGGACAACGTGAACTAGGAGCAGCCATATGGAAAAGGTGGAGACCGCGAGCTTCTCCCATGGCGGGCAGACCCGCAGCGACTTCTTCAGCGCGTCCCTTGCAGGGAGGACGCACGCATTCGAAGTGACTGTTGATGGCAGCAACGTAGCCTATTGGACGTACGAACCGGTCACGCTGACGCCCCAAACACGCACCATCCTGGTTATCCACGGATTCCGCGGGGATCACCATGGCCTGCTGCGGGTCGCTGACCACCTATCGGAGATGCGGCTGATCATGCCCGACCTGCCTGCGTTCGGAAGCTCTGATCCTTTCATGGGCGATGAGCATACCGTTGAACGATATGGCCGGTTCATTTCGGGCTTCATGAGCGCCCTCGGACTAGGCCCCAAGACGGTCTTGCTCGGGCACTCTTTCGGCTCGATCGTGGCAAGCCACTTCGTGGCGGCCCATCCGGGCGCTGTTTCTCCCCTGATCTTGGTCAATCCCATCGCGGCTCCGGCGCTGGAAGGGCCTAAGGGCATCATGACCAAGCTCGCCGTCTTCTATTACCAGGCGTCAGCAAAGCTCCCCCGGCGGCTGGGATTGGCGATCCTGAGGAACCGTGCGATTGTCCGGGTCATGAGCATCACCATGGCCAAGACCAAAGACAAGGGGCTCCGCCGCTTCATCCATGGGCAACACGATGCCTACTTCAGTGCGTTCTCGGACAGGAAGAGCCTGCTCGAATCCTTCAAAGCCTCGGTTTCGGGCAACGTAGCGGAGGTCGCCGAAAAACTGGCGCTGCCCGTCCTGCTTGTCGCGGGCGAAAAGGATGAGATCGCCACCCTGCCCGACCAATACAAACTGGTGAAGCGCCTACCCGACGCCAAGCTGGAAGTAATTCCCGGCGTCGGGCATTTGATCCATTACGAGACGCCGGCGCCGGCGGCTGCTGCCATCCGTACTTTCTTGGAGGAACACCCCGCGTGAAAATAGTCATCGACGCCCGCTTTACTAGGACGGACCACCACGATGGCATCAGCCGCTACGGGTCGAGCCTCATAGCCGCCACATCGAAGGTCGCAGACGTCACCATGCTGATCAGCGACAAGCGCCAGTTGGCATTGCTTCCCGACGTGCCGTACGTCCTGGTCAACAGCCCGCTGTCGCCCATGGAGTTGTTCGTGGCCCGGAAGGTCAACCCGCTTAACGCCGACGTCGTGGTGTGCCCCATGCAGACCATGGGCACAGTCGGCCGGAAGTACGGGTTGATCCTCACGCTGCACGACCTGATCTACTACGAGCACCCCGCCCCCCCGGGATTCCTTCCCGCGCCTGTGCGAGTGCTCTGGCGGCTCTACCACAAGGCCTTCTGGCCGCAACGGCTGCTGCTGAACCGGGCCGACGTCGTGGCTACGATCAGCAGCACCACTGAGGCCTTGATTGCCAAATACAAGCTGACCAAGAGGCCGGTGCGGATTGTCGGCAACGCACCCCAGCCGGGACAGACCCCACGCGATCCCGCTGCAGGAGCGGAGAAGACCGTGCTCTACATGGGTTCATTCATGCCCTACAAAAACGTGGAAACCATGATCCGTGGCATGGCCGGGCTCCCGGGCTTCAGCCTGCACCTTTTGAGCCGGATCACGCCACAGCGACGCGAGGAGCTGGAGGCCATGATTCCGCACGGAGCTTCGGTACAGTTCCACAACGGCGTCACTGATGCGGAGTATGAAGAGCTTCTCAAAAGGGCGACGGCGCTCATCAGCCTCTCGCGTGCGGAGGGGTACGGCCTGCCGCTGGTGGAGTCCATGGCGCTGGGCACGCCCGTGATCGCCAGCGACATCCCAATTTTCCGGGAAGTCGGCGGCGACGCCGTGAGTTACGTGGACCCGGAATCGTCCGCGGACTTCGCCGCGGCAGTGACCGCCCTTGGTGATGACGTGCTCTGGCAGGAGCGCTCCCGCAAGTCCGTGGAGCAAGCGGCGGAATTCAACTGGGACGAATCCGCCCGGCAACTTCTTGCCGCCGCGGAGGAAGCTGTGGCCTTGCGGGGGAACAGGAAGTAGCGGGCTGCAATTAGAGGACGTCCACGCCGTCCAAGCGCAACTGCACCGGGCCGGACGTCCGTTTGGCGGCACTGGCAGCCTTGACAGCCCGCATGGCACGGGTGGTCTCCGCCGCATGGGCGTAAGGGATGAAGTACAGCGTCCTCACCTCGGCCTCAAGGTCAGCGCCCTGCCCCGCTCCGGCGAACAGATTTACTGGGGCAGGCCCGGCAACGCGAAGTTTGGTCCCGGCAGGCAGCGCGACACTTGCCTCGAAGGCGTTGGCGAAATGCTCGACGTCGGCCCTGTCGCCGGTGACTGAGGCCACCCGGACCGCTGGCGGGAGCTGAAGTTCCTTCCGGAGCGCCAGTTCCCGCGAAGCGTATCCAGGCCCGTCCCACCGCAACAATGCCCCGGTAGCTGAGGTGTCGTCCGCGGTAATGACCACGAGGCCGCCCTCTGCTGCTGGCCGCACCAGTGCAGCGGCATTAAACCAGCGGCGAACCGTGTCTTCGCCGGCGCGAAGGTTTTCCCGCCGAAGCAAGGAATTGCCGTCCAGCAGCAACGCAGCGGCATAGCCATTGGTGGCCACGGGCTCCGCCCCCACGGTTGCAACCACCAGGGCCGGCACGTCCGGCACGCTTGACTTGACCTGCTCCCCGGATGAGGTCACCACAGCGTGGCCGGGAAATGCCCGTCCCAGTTCCTCGGCAGTCCTGATGGCCCCCGTGGCTCCCCTGCGCAGCCTGGTCCCATGACAGTGACTGCAGCGCCACTGCGGCGCCGGGGTGGAGCACCACTTGCAGGTGGGCATCGCGGAGCCGCTGGAGACAGCCAACGGGCCTTGGCAGGCTTTACAGCGGGCGAGCTCGCGGCATGTCTCGCATACCAGCGACGGCGCGTAGCCGGCCCGGGCCACCTGGACCAAAACGGGGCCACGTTCCAGGCCTTCCTTGGCTGCACGCCACGCAGCCCCGGGCAGTCGCGCAATCCGGGCCAAGGGATCGCGTTCCTGCTCAAAGCTGTCTGCAGTGTTGAGCACCCTGGGCACCGTGGACCGCACGGTTGTCCTTGCGGCCTCGATGGGAACGGCCCACTGAAGCTCCACCAAGCGCTGAAGTTCGGTACTCCTGCTATGGGCAGCCATGAGGCATGCGGCGTTCTCCTGTTCGGCCCTGAGGAGCAGGACCTCACGTGCGTGCGCATACGGTGCCCGTTGCTCTATGTGGAGGTCGTCGCCGTCGTCCCAACACACCACCAACCCGAGGTCCCGAACAGGTGCATACGCCGCCGAACGGGTCCCAATGGCCACCCCGGCTGCCCCGTTCAGGACCCGGAGGAAGTTTCTGTACCGCGGAGTCTGGCCGTCGTCAGCAGTGAGACGGGCGACGTCCGACGGCGGCAAAAGCTTAGCCAGTGCCGCCTCCAACCGTTCAAGATCACGGTAGTCGGGCACCACCACCACCGCACCGCGCCCGGAGGATCGGACTGTGGCTACCGCGGTGGCCACCAGTTCGGGCCACCCTTCCGTCCCAAAACCCTGCAGGGCGGTGAGCACGGCCTTGGGTGAACCACCGGCAGCAAGATGCTGCAGGTACGGTGTGCCGTTGGAGTAGGCGCGCCAAGCGCGAGCAGGCACCGACGACGTTTCAGGCCCACCCGTTGCAGCTTCTGCGTCTCCGGAAAGCAATTCCTTCTCCACCTTGGCAACCCGTGGCGGAATCGCAGTCCGGAGGACATCGCTCAATGTTCCGGCGTACCGGGCGGCCACCGTGCCCGCAAGCTCGAGGACGGCGGGAGTGAGGACCGCCACCCCGGACACCACTTTATGAAGCGGGGTCAGTGGGTGGGCGGCATCGGAGTCCGCGCGTCTCTCCACCAGATAGCCGTTCAACTCCTGCCCGTTGAACTTGACCTTTACCCGTACGCCAGGAACGGCGGCAGCCGACAGTTCGGCGGGGACGCTGTAATCGAAGGGCCGGTCCAGATGGGGCAGGCCGGACTCGAGAACCACGCGGGCCACTGGATTGTCCTCGGCCAACGGAGGACCGCTTGCCGGTGTCCGGTCCGGGAATCCTTGCAGCAATGAGGGCTGAAGCAGCGAAGACTGACCCTCGCGTGCTGCCATATCCTTCACCTCCACGGCGTTTTTCCTGCGGAACCGACACGGCCCTCAATGACGGATGCCCGCAGCGGGACGGACCCACTGCGGGCATCTCTCTGGCTCAAGCCAATCACGGGCCACTGACAAAACAGCAACCGGCTGCGACTAACGCCAAGCAAGCACCATACTGATCAAACGAGCACCGTACTGATCAGGCGTTGAAGTATTCCTTCAAGTCCGCCACGCGATCCAAACGCTCCCACGTGAAATCGGGCTCGTCGCGGCCGAAGTGGCCATGCGCAGCAGTCTTGGCGTAGATGGGACGCTTGAGATCCAGGGCATCAATGATGGCCCGGGGACGGAGATCGAACAGCTCGTCGATAGCTTCGCTGATCCGGGCCGGGTCAACCGTTTCCGTCCCAAAGGTCTCAACGTAGGTACCCACCGGCCGCGCCTGGCCAATGGCGTAAGCAATCTGGATCTCGGCGCGCTTTGCCAGTCCCGCGGCCACCACGTTCTTGGCGACCCAGCGCATGGCGTACGCCGCGGAACGGTCCACCTTGGACGGGTCTTTTCCGGAAAAAGCTCCGCCGCCGTGGCGGGAGAACCCACCGTAGGTATCCACGATGATCTTGCGTCCAGTCAGGCCGGCATCCCCCACCGGGCCGCCAATGACGAAGGCCCCTGCGGGGTTCAGGATGTTGGCCGTGCGCGAAAGATCTAGATTCGACGCGGACAGGACGGGTTCGATGACGTAACTGGCGAGGTCTGCCCGCAACTGATCCAGGCTCGCTTCTTCCGCGTGCTGGCTCGAGATGACCACCGTTTCAACCGAAACGGGTCGATCGCCGTCGTACCCTACCGTGACCTGGGTCTTGCCGTCGGGCCGCAAATAGGCGAGTTCGCCGTTCTTCCGCACCTCAGTCAGGCGTTCGGAAAGTCGGTGGGCCAACCAAATCGGCGTTGGCATATAGGACGCAGTCTCGTCGCTCGCGTAGCCGAACATCAGGCCCTGGTCCCCGGCGCCCTGGAGATCGTAGTCGTCCTCCTGGCGGCCTTCGCGGGCCTCAAGCGAGTTGAAAACTCCGCCGGCGATGTCATTCGACTGCTGGCCGATGGAAACGGAAACGCCGCACCGCGCGCCGTCGAAGCCATTGGCTGACGAATCGTAGCCAATGCCCAAAATCGTCTCGCGGACAATCTGCGGAATCTCGACGTAAGCATCCGTGGTGACTTCACCAGCCACGTGGACCAAGCCGGTGGTGGCCATGGTCTCAACGGCTACCCGCGATTCGGGGTCGGCGGCAAGCAGCGCGTCCAAAATGGCGTCGCTGATTTGATCGCAGATCTTGTCCGGGTGCCCTTCAGTGACAGACTCGGAGGTGAAGAGCCGGAGCTTGGGCGGGGTGCCATGGCGTTCATGGTGCAGCGGTAAAGTCACTCGACCACCTTACTGTGTTGCGGGACGGCGGCATCTGCCGTGTGTCCCTATGCGAAGAATTGGGGACCCGGTTAGGCGACCGGGAAATGTTGCGTCAGTTCCGATGCCACACGGTCCATGACGGCAGCAGCTACGTCCGCCTTGGATCCCGCGGCTGGCTGGGGTTGTGCACCGTGGCCCGAAAGTATCACCACGGAGTTTTCGTCCTGGCCGAAGACGCGGCCAACACCGACCTGGTTGACAACCAACAAGTCACAGCCTTTGCGTTTGAGTTTCGCGGTGGCATGCTCCAGGACATCGCCTTGCGCATCACCGGTTTCCGCGGCGAAACCCACCACCAGCTGCCGACCACCATGGGTGTTTCGGCGCTCGACAAGTTCCTGCAGGATGTCCGGGTTCCGGACCAGTTGAATTACTGGCGCGTCCTCGCCGTCGACCTTCTTGATCTTGGTGTCCGAAACCGCTGCCGGACGGAAATCCGCCACGGCGGCAGCCATGATGACGACGTCGGAATCAACCGCCGCGTCCAGCGCTGCCTCACGCAGTTCCAGGGCCGATTCAACGCGGACAAGCTCGACGCCGGCCGGCGGCTCGATGTCCATATGCGCGGCAATGAAACGGACCGTTGCCCCGGCTTCCAAGGCTGCGGCTGCCAGTGCCACTCCCTGCTTTCCGGAGGAACGGTTGCCGAGGAAGCGCACAGGGTCCAGGGCTTCCCTGGTTCCGCCAGCGGATATGGTGACTGAGCGTCCGGCCAGGGAGGTGCGCGGTGACGGGTTTTCTTCCGCGGCTTGGGCAGCTTCGGCCAAAGCCAACGCTGCGGCGAAGATCACTTCCGGCTCGGGCAAGCGGCCGGGGCCGGAGTCGGCGCCGGTCAGGCGCCCGGAGGCCGGTTCGAGCACCGTTACTCCACGGCTGCGTAACGTCTCCACATTGGCCTGCGTTGCGGCGTGCTGCCACATCTCCGTGTGCATGGCGGGCGCGAACAGGACCGGACCGTGGGCCATCAAGAGCGTGGTGGTGAGAAGATCCCCAGCCTGCCCCGCGGCGGCCCTGGCGAGGAGATCGGCGGTGGCGGGAGCGACGACGATCAAGTCGGCTTCATGCCCCAGCCGGACATGGTTCACACTCTCAACGGCATCGAACACGCTGTTGCTCACGGGGTTTCCTGAGAGCGCCTCCCAGGTGGCGACTCCCACGAACCGCGTAGCGGCTTCCGTGGGAATGACCGTGACCTCGTGTTCGGCTTCAGTAAAAAGCCGGAGGAGCGATGCAACCTTATAGGCTGCGATCCCTCCCCCGACTCCGAGGACTATGCGCACGTGACCTCCGTCAACAGGCAGTCTGTTGTTGTCCTGCTTATTCTGCCGGTTCTATGGGGGTGGAGACCAGCAGGCCTTCGTTGATCTCGCGGAGCGCGATCGATAGGGACTTTTCGTTCAGCTTGGTATCGACCAACGGACCAACGTACTCGAACAGGCCCTCGTGCAGCTGGGCGTAGTAGGCGTTGATCTGGCGGGCACGCTTGGCGCCGAAGATGACCAGGCCGTACTTGGAATCGGCAGCCTCAAGCAGCGAATCGATCGGCGGGTTGATGATGCCTTCAAGGTTCGTGGACACGAATTCTCCAAATTCTAGCGGGCCAACAAATGCAAGCGCTTAGCGCCCGTGCGGGGTGAGCCCCATGAGTGAAACAAGCTCGTCTGCTGCCCGGCGAACGTCGTCATTGATGACGGTGTGGTCAAACTCCGGTTCAGCAGCAAGTTCCAGTTTAGCGGTTTCCAGCCTCCGCTGCTGCTCCTCCGCACTTTCAGTCCCCCGGCCCACCAGCCGACGAACCATTTCGTCCCAGCTGGGCGGAGCGAGGAAGACGAAATTCGCGTCCGGAACGGCAGCCTTTACTTGGCGGGCACCTTGGAGGTCAATTTCCAAAAGGACTGATTTGCCGTCGGCGATGGCAGCATTGACCGTGCTGCGCAACGTGCCGTACCGGTTGTGGCCATGGACCACGGCCCATTCCAGCAGTTCGCCGTCAGCGACCAGTGAGTCGAATTCCTCGGCGGACTTGAAGAAGTAGTGCACGCCATCGGTTTCCCCGGGACGGGCCGCGCGGGTTGTGGCCGAAACGGAAAGCCAAACTTCCGGATAATTGTCCCTGATGTAGGTGGATACGGTTCCCTTGCCAACGGCAGTGGGGCCTGCAAGGACAGTCAGTCCGGGTTTCTTGCTCACGGATTCCTTCGGGAAAATGCGTCAAACGCTTTGTTGGGTATCCATAAAATCTACCAGCGCGCGAGCCTGGTGAATTCCAAGCCCCTTGATTCGCCTGGACGCGGCGATGCCAATCTCGCCCATAATCGCGGCCGCCCGTACAGGGCCGATTCCCGGCAGCGCCTCCAGGAGCTCCACTACCCGCATACGCGCGATCGCGCCATCGGTATCCGCCGAGGAGATCAGCTCCCCTATGGTCACCTCTCCGCGCTTGAGTTGTTCCTTGGCTGCGGCGCGGGTGGCCCGCGCCTTGGCCGCCTTCTCAAGCGCGTCGGAACGCTCCTGGGGCGTCAACTCCTTAAGGCCCACTGCTAAACCCCTGTCAGATCAGGCTTGTGATCCAGATCACGCGCGCTGATGCTGAACCTACCGTTAGGGACCACGTTTCGCAATGAGTAGAAGCAGCCGACTAGGAGCGAAGCCCATCCAAGGTTGCTTCAGTGGCGTCACGCAGAGCCGCACCGGAGGGACCGGCCGCCAAGATCCCCCGGCTGGAGGTAGCCAGGACGGTCGGATAGGCCGCGCCGAACGTTGCACGGAGATCAGCAGGCGTAGCGCCTTGGGCGCCAAGCCCCGGTGCCAGAATGGGTCCACGAACAGGACCAAGATCAATGTCCAAGTCCTTGAGGGCAGATCCGATCGTCGCTCCAACAACCAGGCCAACAGACCCGAGGCTGCCTTCGTAGCGCTGATTTTCGACGCCGGCAGCTGCCACGATGCGCCGGGCGACCGAATCCCCACCACCAACGTGCTGGACGGATTTGCCCTCAGGGTTGGACGTCAGGGCCAGCACGAACACACCCCTGCCGTACTCTGCAGCGAGCTCCAGTGCCGGTCGCAGGGACTCAAAGCCAAGGTAGGGACTCAGGGTCACCGAGTCCGCTGCCAGCGCCGATCCATCGCGTAGCCAAGCATCGGCATATGCGGCCATGGTGGAGCCGATGTCCCCGCGCTTGGCGTCGGCGATGCTCAGGATTCCGTTGTCCGACGCCGCGGCAAGCGTCCGCTCCAGTACAGCCATACCGGTAGACCCGTGACGCTCATAGAGGGCCACCTGCGGTTTCACCGCGGCAGCGAGGGAACCCACGGCTTCCACAACGGTCAGGGAGAAGCGCTCCAGCCCAGCGGCGTCGTCGTTCAATCCCCACCCGGCCAGCAACTGCGGGTGCGGGTCGATCCCAACGCAGAGCGGACCGCGGGCAGCCATGGCCGCAGCCAGCCGGGAGCCGAAAGACTCCCGGGCCGGCTGCTGCGTGTCATTGCGGACGGTGGACTCAGGCATTGGCAGCTTCCACGGCCTTTGCCAGGTTGGCCGCGTGCTCTTGGAGGCTGGTGACTGACCACTCGTAGGTCCGCAGGGCCTCTATTGCCTGCACGGCGGCATTGAATTCCGCCACCGTGGTGATGCAAGGAATGCCAATGGAGGTCGCCGCGGCGCGGAGTTCATAGCCATCGCTGCGTGCTTCGCCTCCGGAAGGGGTGTTGAACACCATGTCGATCTCACCGGCAATGATGAGGTCCGCGATGGTGCCTTCGCCCTCGGCGCTGCTGCCCTCGGCGACCTTGCGGACCGGGGACGCTTGGATTCCGTTACGGCGCAGGACATCGGCCGTGCCGCCGGTCGATACGATCTCAAAGCCAAGATCCGAGAGGCGCTTGACGCCCATGATCACCGAGCGCTTGTCACGGTTGGCGACGGACACGAACACCTTGCCCTCGGTGGGCAGTGCATTATTGGCCGCTGCCTGGCTCTTGGCGAACGCGGTGTCGAAGTGCTTGTCGATCCCCATGACCTCGCCGGTGGAGCGCATTTCCGGACCGAGCAGGGAGTCCACAACCTTTCCTTCCGGGGTACGGAAACGGCTGAACGGCAGGACAGCTTCCTTGACGGCTACCGGTGCGTCCAACGGCAAGGTGGAACCGTCGCCGGTTTCAGGGAGCATCCGGTATGCGCTGCGCAACTGGTTGATGGTGACGCCGGTGCCGATGAGCGCGGCGGCCTTGGCCATCTGCACGCCAGTCGCTTTGGAAACGAACGGAACCGTGCGGGAAGCGCGCGGGTTGGCTTCGAGGACGTAGAGGACATCGGAGGCCAGCGCGAACTGGATGTTGATGAGGCCCCGGACGCCCACGCCTTCGGCGATGGCACGTGTTGCCGTGCGGACCCGCTCGATCACGTTATTCCCAAGTGTGATCGGGGGGAGCACACAAGCGGAGTCACCGGAGTGGATACCAGCTTCCTCGATGTGCTCCATGATGCCGCCAAGGTACATGTCAGTACCGTCGAAGAGCGCGTCGACGTCGATTTCGACGGCGTCCTCCAGGAAGCGGTCAATCAACACCGGGTGGTCCGGCGTGATTTCGGTGGCATTGGCAATGTAGCGGGAGAGGTTGGCTTCGTCGTAGACAATCTCCATGCCGCGGCCGCCCAAAACGTAGGACGGACGCACCAGCACCGGATACCCGATTTCGTCGGCGATCAACTTTGCGTCCTCGAAGGAAACAGCGGTGCCGTTCTTGGGCGACGTCAGGCCGGCTTCATCCAGCACACGGGCGAATGCGCCGCGGTGCTCGGCGAGGTCGATGGCTTCCGGCGACGTTCCGAGGATGGGAACACCGGCGTCCGCCAGCTGCTGGGCCAACTTCAGCGGGGTCTGGCCGCCGAGCTGAACGAACACGCCCATCACTCCGCCGGTCCGTTCTTCGGCCGCGATGACCTCCAAGACGTCTTCAAGGGTCAGCGGCTCGAAGTAGAGGCGGGTGGAAACGTCGTAGTCGGTGGACACCGTTTCCGGGTTGCAGTTGACCATGACGGTCTCATACCCGGCCTTGCGCAAGGCCATCGAGGCGTGGACGCAGGAGTAGTCGAATTCGATACCTTGGCCGATGCGGTTCGGGCCGGAACCAAGGATGATGACGGAAGGCTTGGAGTGCAGGCCTACCTCGTCTTCCTCGTCATAGGAGGAGTAGTGGTACGGCGTGTACGCCGCGAACTCAGCGGCACAAGTATCCACAGTCTTGTAGACAGGGCGGATACCCAACGCGTGGCGCACACCGCGGACCACTGCCTCGTTGTTGTGGGTCAGTGCGCCGATCTGCTCGTCGGAGAAGCCGTGGCGCTTGGCGGTGCGCAACATCTCCTCGGTGAGGACGCCGGCCTTGCGAATCTCTTGGGCCGTCTCATTGAGAAGCTGCAACTGGTCCAGGAACCAGGGATCGATCTTAGTTGCTTCGAAGAGATCCTCCACCGAGGCTCCGCCCAAAAGGGCCCGCTGAACCTGGTACAGGCGGTCGGTCGTGGGGCGCTTTGCCTTCTCGATGAGCTCGGCAACCTCGTACTCTGGCACCGGGCTGAAGTCCAGCTGTGAGCCCTTCTGCTCCAGGGAGCGCAGCGCCTTCTGGAGCGCTTCAGTGAAGTTACGGCCCATGGCCATGGCTTCGCCCACCGACTTCATGGTGGTGGTCAGCGTGTTATCTGCCGCCGGGAACTTCTCGAACGCAAAGCGCGGGACCTTCACCACCACGTAGTCCAGCGTCGGCTCAAACGACGCCGGAGTCTTCTGGGTGATGTCGTTGGGGATCTCGTCCAGGGTGTAGCCAAGGGAAAGCTTGGTGGCAATCTTGGCGATGGCGAAGCCTGTTGCCTTGGAGGCCAGGGCTGAGGAACGGGATACGCGCGGGTTCATCTCGATGACCACCACACGTCCGGTGGCTGGATCGATGGCGAACTGGATGTTGCAACCACCGGTGTCCACGCCCACCTCGCGGATGACGGCAATGGAAACGTCGCGCAGCTTTTGGTACTCGCGGTCGGTCAGCGTCAGTGCCGGCGCCACCGTGATGGAGTCACCCGTGTGGACGCCAACAGGATCGAAGTTTTCGATGGAGCACACAACAACGACGTTGTCGTTCTTGTCGCGCATCATCTCAAGCTCGTATTCCTTCCAACCGAGGATGCTCTCTTCGAGCAGGACCTCGGTGGTGGGGCTGTACTGCAGGCCCTGGCCCACGATGCGGCGGAGGTCATCCTCGTTGTACGCAAGGCCCGAACCCAAGCCGCCCATGGTGAAGGACGGGCGGACAACCATGGGGTATCCGAGGTCTTCCGCGGCGACGAACGCCTCATCCATGGTGTGGATGATGTGGCTGCGTGCCGACTCGGCACCGCAACGCTCCACTACGCCCTTGAACTTCTCACGGTCTTCGCCAAGCTCGATAGCTGCGATGTTGGCACCGATCAGCTCGACGTTGTACTTCTCAAGCACACCGTTCTTGTCCAACGCGATAGCCGTGTTCAACGCTGTCTGGCCACCCAGGGTGGGCAGAATGGCGTCGGGGCGCTCCTTGGCGATGATCTTTTCCACCACCTCGGGAGTGATGGGCTCAACGTAGGTGGCGTCTGCAAACTCGGGGTCGGTCATGATGGTGGCCGGGTTCGAGTTGACCAGGATCACGCGCAGGCCTTCGTCCTTGAGGACTCGCAGTGCCTGGGTTCCGGAGTAGTCAAACTCGGCTGCCTGGCCAATAACAATGGGGCCGGAACCGATGACCAGGACGCTCTTGAGATCTGTACGCTTGGGCATTACTTCTTGTCCTCAGTCTTGGATTCGGTGGCGACGGCAGCGCCGGTTGTTTTCGATTTGGTGTCGGCCATGAGGTCGATGAAGCGGTCGAAGAGGTACGCGGCGTCGTGCGGACCGGCGGCAGCCTCCGGGTGGTACTGGACCGAGAACGCCGGGATGTCCAGGCACGCAAGCCCTTCAACGACGTCGTCGTTCAACGACACGTGGCTGACTTCCACCCGACCGTAGCGTTCTTCCGGCGCAGTTGTGGCACCGTTGAGCGGTGCGTCGACGGCGAAGCCGTGGTTCTGCGAGGTGATTTCCACCTTGCCTGTGCGACGGTCCATCACGGGCTGGTTGATGCCACGGTGCCCGTAGCGGAGCTTGTAGGTCCCGAAACCGAGCGCGCGGCCCAGGATCTGGTTACCGAAGCAGATACCGAAGTACGGCACCTTTGCATCCAGCACTGAACGCAACAGCGAAACCTGGCGGTCCGCGGTGGCGGGGTCGCCTGGACCGTTGGACATGAAGAATCCGTCGGGGTTTATTGCCTTGACGTCTTCGAGGGTAGATGTAGCGGGCAGGACGTGGACGCGCACCCCACGCTCGGCAAAGCGCACCGGCGTCATGGCTTTGATGCCGAGGTCGACGGCGGCAATGGAGAACCGTGGCTCGCCCTCCCAGCCGTGGTCCTTGGGCTCAACGACGTAGGCCTCGTCAACGGAAACTTCCTCGGCCAACGCCGCACCTTCCATGGGGGCGCTGGCCAGGACGGTAGCGAGCAGTTCTTTCTCGGATACCTGGGCGGCCTCACCGGAGAAGATCCCTGCACGCATGGTCTTGTGTTCGCGAAGGTGGCGGGTGATGGCGCGGGTGTCAACGCCCTGGATGCCAACGACTCCCTGCTCTGTCAGTTCATCGTCAAGGCTGCGCTCTGAGCGCCAGTTCGAGGGGCGGCGGGCGGCGTCGCGAACGATGTACCCGGCCACCCAGATGCGCCTGGACTCGGCGTCCTCGCTGTTGACGCCTGTGTTGCCAATGTGGGGCGCCGTCTGGACCACCAACTGACGCGCATACGAGGGGTCGGTAATGGTCTCTTGGTAGCCGGTCATGCCGGTGGCGAACACGGCCTCACCGAGCGCCGTTCCCTGGGCGCCGTAGCTGCGGCCGCGGAACATGCGGCCGTCTTCGAGCACCAGCACTGCGGCTGAGGGGGTGGGGGTGGTGGCTGCTTTACTATCCGTCACTTTATTACTTTCCACTATCGGCATCTGCCTGAGGGGCTGCGGAGATCAAATTATGGAGGGCTTGGAGGAGGTACTTCTTGTCGGCCGCGCGCTTGGATCGGAATCCGGTGTCCAGCTCCCGGGTTCCGAGTTTCCAGCTGATGACCAGGAGCCCGTCCTTCTCGACGAACTTTCCGGCCATGCCGCTTGCTTCGCGGCTTTCAACGATGGCGCTGGCGGGGATGAAAACCGGGGCCGCGCCCTTGCGGTCGAACAGCACGCCTTCGGCGTGGACGCTCAACTCGGCGTTGGTACGGATGCCGAGGCCCTGGACCGCGATCCGGTCCAGCCAGTCCCCACCTGTCGTGGTGACAACGTACTGGCCATCCGCGACGACGGTGGCCGGCGTCAGTTGCTGCGGCACCTCCGGGAGGCGTTCGACGTCGGACTGTCGCCTCAGGCGGCTCCGCCACCCAAGCCAGATCAACGCCAGAACGACGACGATCAGCGGCACCGTGATCAGCACGGTCAGTGTCTGGTTGGTCATTACTTGCTGCTGACTCCCCCGGCGGCACCCATCTGTTCCTGATGCGCCGGGTAGCGGTACGGCGTGTTGAGCTGTCCGTCCAGAACAGTGGGGTGTCCTTTGAAGAACGTTGCCACCACGGAGCCGGGCAGTTCCTTGCCCTTGAACGGTGAGTTGCGGCCCATGGTGGCCATTTTATGGGGGTCCACTGTCCAACGCGCAGCCGGGTCCACCAAGATGACGTTGGCAGGTTCGCCAACTTCCAGTGGACGGCCCTGGTCAGAGAGCCTGCCAATCACTGCGGGGGTAAAGGACGTGACCCTGGCAAAGTCCGCCCACGTCATGAGGCCGGTTTCGATCATGGTTTCCTGAACCACGGACAGCGCCGTCTCGAGGCCGGTCATGCCCATGGCGGCCTGGGCCCATTCGCATTCCTTGTGCTCGCTGGGATGCGGCGCGTGGTCCGTACCCACGACGTCGATGGTGCCATCGGCCAAACCCTCGCGCAGCGCCTGCACGTCCGCGTCGGTGCGAAGCGGCGGATTGACTTTGTACACGGGGTCGTAGCTGCGTACCAGTTCATCGGTCAGGAGCAGGTGGTGGGGTGTCACCTCGGCGGTGACGTTGATACCCCGGGCCTTGGCCCAACGGACGATCTCTACGGATCCGGCGGTGGAGACGTGGCAGACGTGTAGGCGGGAGCCAACGTGCTGGGCGAGGAGCACGTCCCGGGCAATGATGCTTTCTTCGGCAACGGCGGGCCAGCCTGCCAGGCCGAGCACGGCGGATACTGCGCCCTCGTTCATCTGTGCGCCGGCGGTCAGGCGCGGTTCCTGCGCGTGCTGGGCCACCACGCCGTCGAACGCTTTCACGTACTCCAACGCACGGCGCATCAGCACGGGATCGTGCACGCAGATGCCGTCGTCGGAGAACATCCGCACCTGGGCGCGGGAATCGGCCATCGCACCGAGCTCTGCGAGTTGCTCACCGGCCAGCCCAACCGTGACCGCCCCCACTGGACGAACGTCCACCCAGCCCGCTGCGCGGCCCAAGCTGTGAACCTGCTCCACGACGCCTGCCGTGTCGGCCACAGGGTTGCTGTTCGCCATGGCGTGGACGGCTGTGAAACCGCCCAGGGCTGCTGCGCGAGTACCGGTTTCCACCGTTTCGGCGTCCTCCCGGCCCGGCTCGCGAAGATGCGTGTGGACGTCCACCATGCCGGGAAGGGCGACTAGTCCGGCGGCGTCGATGACCGTTGCGTCCTGGACCCCTGCAGCGCCGGAGATGTCCTTTCCGCGGGCCGCAATGAAGCCGTCGCGGATCAACAGATCCTCCGGGTCACCGCCCAAAACGGCAGCGCCCTGGATCAGGTAAGTGTTCTCAGCCATCAGTTGCTCTCCTTGCTGGACTGGCCAGCGAAAGCCAGTGTCGCTGCGTTCGTTGAGGCTGCTTCCCGGGAGTCCCCGGAGAGCAGCAGGTATAGGGCCGCCATGCGGACCGAGACGCCGTTGCGAACCTGCGCAAGGACGGTGGAGCGCGGCGAATCGGCAGCAGCCGAAGAGATTTCGAGGCCACGGTTCATCGGCCCGGGATGCATGATGATGGTGTCTTTCATGCCAAGGTCATCCAAGGCACGCAGCCTGGCGTCATCGAAGCCCCAGCGGCGTGAGTATTCCCGTGTGGAGGGGAAGAACGAGGCATTCATCCGCTCGCCTTGGACCCGCAGCATCATCATGGCGTCGGTCCCGGCTTCGAGCGTCTCGTCCAAGTTGTAACTCACCTTGCACGGCCAGTGTTCGACGCCGATCGGCAGCAGCGTGGGCGGTGCCACCAACGTAACCTCCGCACCCAGGGTCTTCAGCAACCAGACATTGGACCGGGCGACGCGCGAGTGCAGAACATCCCCCGCGATCGCTACGCGCATCCCTTTGAGGTCAGCCGCGACGGAAGCCGTCCCGTTGACCCGGGACCAGTGCCGCCGCATGGTGAAAGCGTCCAGGAGGGCCTGGGTGGGGTGCTCATGGGTGCCGTCCCCGGCGTTGATGACGGCCGCATCGATCCAGTCCGTGGCCGCCAATCGGTGTGGAGCTCCGGAGGCCCAGTGCCGGATGACGACGGCGTCCGCACCCATCGCCGCCAGTGTTTGGGCGGTGTCCTTGAGGGACTCTCCCTTGGAAACTGACGATCCCTTGGCCGCAAAGTTGATGACGTCCGCGGAGAGGCGTTTGGCTGCGGCTTCGAAGGAGATGCGGGTGCGGGTGGAGTCCTCGAAGAAGAGGTTGACCACGGTCCGGCCACGCAGGGCCGGAAGCTTCTTGACTTCACGATCGCCCACGGCGGACATTTCCTCGGCCGTATCAAGGATGCGAATGGCGTCCGAAGCGCTGAGGTTTTCGGTAGAGAGGAGATGTTTCACTGACCGGCCTCGATCACGACTTCGTTGACGGGCATGCCGTTCACCGAGTCGATTTCCTCAAGGCGGACCCGGACCTTCTCCGACGAGGATGTGGGCAGGTTCTTGCCCACATGATCAGCACGGATTGGTAGTTCGCGGTGCCCTCTGTCCACCAATACTGCCAAGCGCACTATCCTGGGACGCCCGAGGTCAACCAAGGCATCAAGTGCGGCGCGGATGGTGCGGCCGGAGTAGAGGACATCGTCAATCAGCACCACCACTTTGTTGTCGATGCCTGACAGAGGCAGGCGAGTGTGGTGCGGTGGCCGCGTGGGCTGGTGCGAGAGGTCGTCCCGAAACATGGTGACATCCAACTGGCCCACAATGGACTCTGCGGCCACTGATGAATCCGCGGCAGCGATCTTCTCGGCGAGCCTCACGGCCAAGGGATAGCCGCGGCTGGGAATGCCCAACAAAACCAGGTCCTGCGAGCCCTTGTTGGCTTCAAGGATCTCATGGGCGATACGAGTCAGCGCCCGGTCAATGTCCGCTTGATTGAGAACAATCCGCGACGGTACCTGCGCTGAAGTGACTTCAGTCATCGCTCGTCTCCCCTTTCCCCGCCTCACGGGACGGAATTAAAAAAGGAATATTTGCACGTTCAAGGTATCACAAGGCAAGGCCTGGGCCCGCATCAAAAAACCCGCTCCACAGCTTGCTGTGGGCGGGTCTTTGATGTCTGACATAGAAGTTCTAGGCCAGGAGTGAAGGCTTCAATTTTTGGAGCCTTCCCAGCAAACCGTTGATGAAGGCCGGGGATTCGTCGGTGGACATGGTCTTGGCCAGCGCTACTGCCTCGCTGACGGCGACCCCGTCCGGAACTTCGTCATTGTAGAGAAGCTCCCACGCACCGATGCGGAGAATGATGCGATCTACCGACGGCATCCTCTCCAGCGTCCATCCCTGGGCATAAGTCTGCAGGAACTCGTCGATGGTGGGCTGCATGGAGACAACCCCTTCGACGATTTCTACCGTGTACGGATTGATGACCAGGTCTGTTTTCTCCCGACGCGCTTTCAACGCGTCGAAAGCCGACACGGAGCGCTGCTCCGCCTCGAAGAGTACTTCCAAAGCCCTGCTGCGGGCTTTACCGCGTGCGCTCACTAGTCGTTAACCCGGCCCAGGTAGCTACCGTCTCTGGTATCAACCTTGACTTTGGTGCCCTGCTCAACGAACAAGGGGACTTGGATTTCGTATCCGGTCTCAACGGTGGCGGGCTTGGTGCCGGCCGAGGAGCGGTCGCCCTGAAGGCCCGGCTCGGTGTAAGTGATTTCAAGCGTGACGCTCGGCGGCAACTCAATGTACAGCGGTGTGCCCTCGTGGATGGCGATGTTGACCATCTGGTTTTCCAGCATGAAGTTGGTGGCGTCACCCACCGTGGCACCGGAGACCGTGATTTGGTCGTAGTCCTGGGTGTCCATGAAGACGAAGTCTTCGCCGTCCTGGTACAGGTACTGGTAGTCGCGACGGTCCACGGTCGCGGTTTCGATCTTCAGGCCGGCATTGAAAGTCTTGTCCACGACCTTGCCCGACATGACGTTGCGCATCTTGGTACGAACAAAAGCGCCACCCTTACCCGGCTTGACGTGCTGGAACTCAATGATGTTCCAGAGCTGGCCCTCGAGCTTCAGTACGGTCCCGTTCTTGATGTCGTTTGTGGTTGCCACTCGTATCCTCTGGTTTCTTTCGCTGGTTCTAGCTATGGTTTCCAGCATCCAGCCTGGTATGCCAAACCGGCACACCAAACGGCCCACCAGCGCGTATTTATCAAAAATCCAAGATCCATTCTACCGGCAAATACCGGGTGGCCTTGGCGAGCACCCTTTGGCGCGGTGTCAGGACGCCAGATCCATGACATTGCGGGCGCGCTGGAGGGCAACCGTGGAGGAATAGATCAACGCGGCATCGGCCGCCATGGCTACCCGCAGATCAAGGGCGCGGGCGAATTCCTCCGATGCCGCCACGGCATTACCGCTGACGAAATAGGCGCGTCCCAGATATTGCCGGACGAGCGCTTCCCTTGGCGTCCCTTGGACCTCGTGGAGCAACTGCCGGAACAACTGGATTGCCCTGCCGAAGCGGCTCGTCGCCCTCAGGACTTCCGCTTCGAAGATGCGGAGCTGGAAGGATTCCGGATCCTTGTACCGTGCTTCAGCCAAGAGCTCGGCGGCTTCCTTGGGCTGGTCCTCCAGCAGCAATGCCATGATGTGGTCAGCCGGGTCATTCGAAGCTGCCAATGCCGCTGCCATGGCGTCCTCGTTGACCACCACGGGAAGTAGCGTGTCGGGATTCATCCGGACCCCTGGGAAGCCTCCAGTAGGCCAGTCGCTGACCCCTTCGGGATGAGCAATGGTCATGACGCTATTTCCTGATATGCCGCGAAGAGCAGCGATGTGTCCGGAACTTCGAGCATGCCGGGTTTTGCGACGCCGTCGAGGACAACGAAGCGAAGCAGGTCCCCACGCGATTTCTTGTCCCGCCGCATTCCGTCCAGCAGGCCCTGCCACCGGTCCCTGCGGTAGGTGATAGGCAACCCGAGACCTTCGAGGATCGTACGGTGCCGATCGGCGTCGGCATCGGAGAGCCGACCGACACTTCGGGACAACTCCGCAGCAAACATCATGCCAACAGACACCGCCGCCCCGTGGCGCCACGAGTAGCGCTCCACGAGCTCGATCGCGTGACCCAGGGTATGTCCGTAATTCAGGATTTCCCGGAGCCCGGATTCCTTGAGATCTTGGGAGACCACCGTTGCCTTCACGCTAATCGCACGCTCAATGAGCTCACGGACAACGTCTGATCCGGCATCCAAGACTGCATCGGTGTTCTTCTCCACCAGGTCAAGAATCACCGGGTCGGCGATGAAACCGCACTTGATGACCTCGGCCATGCCGGAAATCAGCTCGTTCCGCGGCAACGTCTGCAGGGTGTCCAGGTCCACCAAGACTCCGGCAGGCGGATGGAAGGAACCAACGAGGTTCTTGCCTTCGGCCGTGTTGATACCGGTCTTGCCGCCAACTGAAGCGTCCACCATACCGAGCAGGCTCGTGGGCATGTGAATGACTTTCACGCCACGGAGCCAGGTGGCCGCGACAAATCCGGCGAGGTCGGTGACAGCGCCACCGCCCACCGCGACAATGGCGTCCGAGCGCGTAAAATCGTTCTGTCCCAGCACCTGCCAGCAGAAGGCTGCAACCTGGATGTGCTTACCCTCTTCCGCATCCGGAATTTCAGCAGTAAGGGCCGTGAAGCCAGCGGCTTCCAGCTCATCGCGGACGGTATCGCCGGTCAACCGAAGCGCCCTGGGATGGATGACGAGGACACGGCGCACCCTCTCCCCCAGCTTGGCAGGGAGCGATTCCAACAGGCCGCGGCCCACTACGACGTCGTAGTTCTCGTTCGCGGACTGGCCGGTCACCTTGATGACAGTTGCCTCGGTGCTCACTTTTCAACTTCCTGTTTCAAGGCTGCGTGCTCGCGCAGCCGCTCCTCCAGGCGGAGGCTGATTTCTGCCACGGATCCGGAACGGACATCCATGACGACGTCGGCCAGGCGCTCATATACAGGGCGCCGGGTAACGAACAAGGCTTCCCACCGGCCCAGGGCATCGCCGCGCAACAATGGGCGCCCGGTATTGCGGGCAATCCGGTCTGCAACGGTTTCCCGATCGCATTCCAAGTACACCACGGTGCAATCCCCCAACAACTGCTGGGTACCGGAATCAAGCACAGCTCCGCCACCCAAGGAAATGATGGCCGGCTGGAACTTGGCGGACTCGATGGCCTTGGCAACTGCACGGGCCTCAATCTCGCGGAATGCATGCTCCCCACGGCCTGCAAAAATATCGGCGATGCTTCCGTGGGCGGCAACGATGACAGCGTCCGTGTCCACAAACGGCAAGCCCAAGTGGTCTGCCAGTCTCTGGCCAATGGCGGACTTCCCCACCGCCATCGGACCCACAAGGACAACAGGGCCTTCCGGAAGGCCGGGAACGCCCTCCGAATTCGGGCCCACCACTACCGCCCGACCGAGTCCAAGGTGGCGGGGATGCTGTCAAGATAGCCTTGAAGGTTGCGTTGGGTTTCGGCAACAGAATCACCGCCAAATTTCTCGGCCACCGCTTCGGCCAGCACCAGGGCAACCATCGCCTCAGCTACTACGCCCGCTGCGGGAACGGCACACACGTCCGAGCGCTGGTGGTGGGCCTTCGCGGCCTCCCCGGTGCTGACGTCGACCGTACGCAGGGCGCGCGGCACAGTGGCAATCGGCTTCATGGCAGCACGCACACGCAAAACCTGCCCGATGCTCATGCCGCCCTCGATCCCGCCTGCGCGGTTGGTCTGCCGGACAATCTTGCCGTCCTCATCCTTGAGGATTTCATCATGGGCAGCAGAACCCCGGCGCGTCGCGGTCAGGAAACCATCGCCAACTTCCACGCCCTTGATGGCCTGGATGCCCATCAGGGCTGCAGCCAAGCGGGAATCCAAGCGGCGGTCCCAGTGCACGTAGCTGCCGAGTCCCGGAGGAAGGCCGTAGGCGAGTACCTCCACCACGCCACCGAGTGTTTCGCCTTCCTTGTGGGCGGCATCCACTTCATCCACCATGGCATCGGATGTCTCGCGGTCAAAACAACGCAAGGGGTCGGCGTCGAGGGCGATCACGTCGCGAGGCATCGGCAGCGGCCGTCCCTCGGGGACGCTGACGCTGGCGATCGACACCGTGTGGCTGACCAATTCCACGCCCAAGTGCTTCAGGTATTGCGCGGCGACGGTACCCAATGCCACACGGGTAGCGGTTTCGCGGGCGCTTGCGCGCTCCAGGACGGGACGGGCCTCGTCAAAACCGTATTTCTGCATTCCGGTGAAATCGGCATGCCCCGGCCGGGGCCGCGTCAACGGAGCGTTGCGTGCCTGGTCCGCGAGGAGTTCAGGGGCTACGGGGTCCGCTGACATGATCTGTTCCCACTTGGGCCATTCCGTATTGCCCACCTGTATGGCCACGGGGCCGCCCTGGGTAAGACCGTGCCGAACGCCGCCGAGGATCATGACCTCGTCCTGCTCGAACTTCATCCGTGCACCGCGGCCGTAGCCCAGGCGGCGGCGAGCCAAGGCATCGCGGATCTGCTCGCTGGTGAGTTCAACACCAGCGGGCACACCTTCAATAATTCCGATCAGAGCCGGACCATGGGATTCACCGGCGGTCAACCAACGCAACATAAAACCAATCCTGCCATGTAAGGCTCCTAGAACCCTCGTCGGGGAAGCCCGACTGAGTCGCACATCACATCTATGACGGAAGCATCCACGTCACAGCCGCTGAAACGGCGGATCTGCTCCGCTGCCTGGTACATGAGCATTTCGAGCCCGGGGACGACGACGCCTCCGTGCCCTTGCCAGGCCTCGGCGAGCCTGCTGGGCCATGGATCATAAGCCACGTCCAGCAGGACTCCGGCGCCGGTTCCCATCCCCTGACCGGTAAGCGTTGCCAACTCTTCGGCCAGGCCATCCGCGGCTCGCGGGGGCAGGGTGGAAATGACCAGGTCGGAAGCCACAACGGCTCCTGCTGCTTCGATGATTGGCCTCAGTGCAAGGGAAATTCCGACGGCGGCCGCTGCAGCTTGCGCTTCGCGGGCTCGCCCGCTGTCACGAACGAAGACATCGACATGCCGCGCCCCAAGGTCATGAACCGCAGCGATGGCCGCAGCTGATGTACCACCGCCACCGAGGACGGCTGCGTGCGGTGTGGCCGCCACGCCTGCGTAACGCACGGCCTCCACGATCCCGCCAACGTCAGTGTTGTAACCCACGCGACGCACCGAATCTCCGTCGGGCTCGAAAACAACGGTGTTGATCACACCAAGTGCAGCCGCGACGCCCCGGACTTCGTCGACTTCCTGGACCATTGCCGACTTCAAGGGCATGGTGACCGAAAGCCCACACCACGTCGGATCCCCGCGGAGCGACTCCATGAATGTCCGGAGCCCACCCACTTCGATGTCCTTGGCTGTGTACTCGATGTCCACGCCCAGTTTGGCGTAGGCCGCCATATGCAGCGCGGGTGACTTCGAATGCGAGATCGGGTGCCCCAGGACGGCGGCGCGTCGACTCACACGCACCGCCCCGGGTTGGCGTCACACCACGCGTTGTACTGCGCAACGTAGGTGAGGTGCTCGGCCAGCGTCTTGGAGAACTTGGTCTCCTTGGTGTCCAGGTTGATGGTCACCCAGTAGAGGTAGTCATTGGCAGTTGGCTTGGCTGCGGCGTCGATAGCCGTCTTGCCGGGCGAACCGATCGGACCTGCAGGCAGCCCCGGGTTGGCGTACGTGTTGTACGGGTTGGACTTGTCGGCTTTTTCAGCATCCGTGAGGTGGAAAGACTTCCTCCCGAGACCGTATGTCACCGTGGCATCGGACTGGATGAGGCCGGCGGTTTCGGTGTTGTTGGGCTTGAGACGGTTGTAAATGGCGCCTGCGACGTTGCCGTAGTCCGCCTGACCGCCTTCTGCTTGGACGATGCTGGCGATGGTGACGACGTCGTACTGCTTGGCGGGATCTGTGATTCCTTGGGACTTGAGTTCGTCCAGTGTGGTGTTGACCAGTTTCTGGATGATGTCCTTGGCCGATGTGCCGAGATCGAACCTATATTCTCCCGGCGCAAGGTACCCTTCAAGGTTCTTGGCTTTGGCCGGCAGTCCGAACTGCCCGGGTGCTTGGTTGAGCGCATTCAGTTGCTGTAGGGGAATGCCTGAACCCTTGGAAATCGCATCCAGGGACTCACTGATGCGCAGGCCTGCACTCAAAGCAAAGTACATGACCTTCGAGGCGTCCTTGTTCAGGAGAATCGCGGCGGCATCCTTGTTTTTCATCTGGGTGCGGAAGGTGAAGTCGCCCGGGGCAAGTTCGCCGCCCTCTGCGACGAACTCCTTCACAAAGGCATCGGCATTAGCCACGACGTTGTTCGCAACGAGGTCCGCAGCCACCTGCTTAGGCCCTGAACCTGCAGGGACGGTGATGGTCACTGAGCCCGTACCCGGTCCAGGGTAGTCCGTCACCTTGTCCATTCCGAGCAGGGGCTTCAAGAACTGGGCGCCCACCGCTATGGCGGTGACAAAGACAACCAGCGTGATGAGGAGGGCGAGAATACGACGGCGGCGCCGGGCTTTCTTCGCAGCAGCCTTCGACACCGCGGGCTTAACGGGGGTGAGAAGCTCATGCTGGGCATCCAGGGGGTGCTCTTCCAGCGGGTGCCCTTCGAGCGCGTGTTCTTCCAGCGTGTGCTCGTCAAAGTGCTCCTCACCGAGGTGATGCTCTTCGAGGAAGTCATCGTGGTGGGCGAAATCCGCCTCGGCAACGTGCGCGTCCTGCTCCGCTTCATGGAGAACAACGTCATGGTGGACAGCGTCGTCGTGAACTGCTTCGTCGTGAACTAGGTCGTGGTGTTCAACGTCTTCAACAACGTCGGGGTGAACAGCGCCGTCGTGAACAGCAGCGTCGTGACCCGTTTCTTCATGAACGGGGATGTGTTCGTGAGGCTGCTGAGGCTCCCCCTGCTCCGGCTCGCCCGGATGCGTGGGGTCCGGATGCGTGGGGTCCTGATGCGTGGGGTCCTGGTGCGAGCGGGCCGGCGGCGGAGTGAAGTTCAGGGGGTCCCGCTGCTCGCCGAATGGACGCCGGACTGCGGGCACCGGACGGGGCAACTCGGGCTCGACGTCGGCGGAGCCGCCTGCTTCTCCAGGCGTGGCTTCGGGAAAAGTGATGACGTCTTGGTTTTGCGTGGCGAGGAACCGTTCCCTCGCCCGCAGCTCCTTGCGTGTCAGCGGCATGCCGCCACCGGCGGTACCGCTGGAGGGGTCGTTGTTGACCGGGCTCACGATGGCAGTCCCCTCGTAGAAGAATCGGATTCACTGCCGGAGGCAGCCCGCAGCGTTGGGGCACTGCTGGGTTTTTCGGACTCCGCCTGCGCGTGTACGCGGCGGCCGACGTCCGTTCCTCTGGCTTTTTGCATGTCGATTGCGTGCTGCAGTATTCCAGCAGCAGCAACCTGATCAACCACTTTACGGTGGTTCTTGCTGCTCATGCCAGCTTCGTGGAGGTTCCGGTGCGCCGTGACCGTGGACAAACGCTCGTCGACGAGGTTGACCGGGACGTCCAATCCGGCGCGCTGCAGCTCGCTAACCAGCGCTTGGGCGTAATCGGATGCCATCTGTGCAGAGCCCCGCTCGTCGCCCTTCATGGTGCGGGGCAGGCCTACAAAGATCTGCACCGCAGCCAATTCGGCGGCCTGCTTGACCAGGTAGCGCACGTCCGAATTTTTCTTGGTATCCCGCAACACCGTCTTAAACGGGGTTGCCAGGATTCCGTCCGGATCACATATCGCGACGCCTACCCTGACGGTCCCGACGTCTACCCCCACTTTGACGCCGCGGGGGTAGGCGTCACTGCTTTCGGCCGAATTCACCGTTAGCGCTTGGCTATCGCGTCGACCACTGCCGTGAGGGCCGCAGGGACCTTCCCGGCATCGGTGCCGCCGCCCTGCGCGACGTCGTCCTTACCGCCACCGCCACCGCCGAGGATCCCGGCAGCCAAGCGAACAAGCGCGCCAGCCTTCACTCCGGCTTCACGGGCGGCCTCATTCGTGGCGATCAGGATGACGGGGCGATCATTGCTGACACCGGCTACTGCCACGGCGGCAGCCTCCGAACCCAGGCGGTTCCGGAGATCCAGTGCAAGGTTCCGGAGATCGTCGGCTCCTCCGATTTGTCCGGCGTCGTGTGCAATGACACGCACGCCGGCCGCGTCTCTGGCCGTACCCACCAGCGTGGCGGCGGCAGCAGCAAGCTGCTCCTTGCGAAGGCGGTCAAGTTCCTTCTCGGTTGCCTTCAGCTTGTTCAGCGTGCTCGAAATACGGTCTGCGAGTTGTCCCGAGGGAACCTTCAGCAATTCGGTAAGTTCCGTCACGAGGGCACGTTCAGCGGCCAGGTGCCGGAAGGCGTCGAGGCCTACGAATGCCTCAACGCGGCGGTTTCCTGAGCCCACGGACTGTTCACCGAGGAGCGAGAGGCTGCCGATCAGGGAAGTGTTGGACACGTGGGTGCCGCCGCACAACTCGCGGGACCACGCGCCGTCGATCTCCACAACACGGACTTCGCTGCCGTAGTTTTCACCGAAGAGCGCCATGGCACCGAGCGCTTTGGCGTCAGCCAGTCCCATGACTTTGGTGTCCACCCGGTAGTTGTTGCGGATGGCGATGTTTGAAACCTCTTCGATTTCGGACCGGGTAGCAGGGCTCAGGCCCTCACCCCAGGCGAAGTCGAAGCGCAGGTAGCCGGCCTTGTTGAAGGAACCGCGCTGGGTGGCTTCCGGCCCGAGGATCTGATGCAGGGCGGCGTGCACGATGTGCGTACCGGTGTGCGCCTGTTCTGCTGCATGGCGACGTTCACGGTCGACGGCGGCACGCACCAAGGCATCCGAGGAGATCTCACCTTCACGGACGATCGCCTTGTGGACGCTGAGGCCCTTGATGGGACGCTGGACGTCCAAAACCTCGACGACGAAGCCGTCACCTGTGATGAGGCCCGTATCTGCGGATTGGCCACCGGCCTCGGCGTAGAACGGCGTCTCGTTGAGAACGAGTTCAATCTCCTCCCCAGTGGAGGCGTGCGCTACGGGGCGCCCGGCGCTGACGATGCCCCGGACCGTGGCTTCGCCCTCGAGTTCGTCGTAACCCGTGAAGACTGTTTCGCCCTTGCCGAGAAGTTCCTGGTAGGCGCTGAGGTCGGCGTGGCCGCCCTTCTTGCCCTTGGCGTCAGCCTGTGCACGCTGACGCTGCTCCAGCATCAAAGCACGGAAACCGGGCTCGTCTACCTTGAGGCCTGCTTCTTCTGCCATTTCCAAGGTGAGGTCAATGGGGAAGCCGTACGTGTCATGGAGGGCGAAGGCATCGGCTCCGGAGAGCGGAACACCGGCAGCCTTGGACTCAGCAACGGCGTCCTCGAGTCGTGCAGTGCCGGAGGCGATGGTGCGCAGGAACGCCTTTTCTTCGGCGTACGCGATGCGGCTGATCCGTGCAAAGTCCGTCTCCACCACAGGGTAGACGCCCTTCATCGCGTCCTTGGAGGCCGGCAAAAGATCCGGCAGGCACGCTTTCTCGACACCCAGGAGGCGCATGGCGCGTACCGCCCTGCGGATCAGGCGACGCAGGACGTAGCCCCTGCCCTCGTTGGAAGGTGCCACGCCGTCGGCGATCAGCATCAGTGCCGAGCGGATGTGGTCTGCCACAACGCGCATCCGGACGTCATCGGTGTGATGGGGATCCTCAGGCGACTCAGCCGAGGTGTACTCCCGGCCTGACAACTCAGCTGCCTTGTCAATCACGGGACGGACCTGGTCGGTCTCGTACATGTTCTCCACGCCCTGCAGAATCATCGCCAGGCGCTCCATGCCGAGGCCGGTATCGATGTTCTTGTTCGGCAGTTCGCCCACGATGTCGAAATCAACCTTGGACCGGACATTTTCGATCTGATACTGCATGAACACGAGGTTCCAGATCTCGATGTAGCGGGTTTCATCGGCAAGCGGGCCGCCTTCGATGCCGTACGCGGGACCACGATCGTAGTAGATCTCGGAGCACGGACCGGCAGGACCCGGCTGACCAGTGTGCCAGTAGTTGTCGGACTTACCCATACGCTGGATGCGCTCTTCCGGGATTCCGGTGTGCTTCAGCCACAATTCCTTGGCTTCGTCGTCTTTCTCGTACACCGTTACCCAGAGGCGTTCGGCTGGAAGTCCGTAACCGCCGTCGTCCACGCTGGAGGTGAGGAGTTCGAAGGCGAACTTGATGGCGTCTTCTTTGAAGTAGTCACCGAAAGAGAAGTTTCCGCACATCTGGAAGAACGTGCCATGGCGGGCGGTCTTGCCCACTTCCTCGATATCGCCGGTGCGGATGCACTTTTGAACGCTCGTGGCCCGGCTGTAGGGCGGCTCTTCGCGCGCGGTCAGGTAAGGGATGAAGGGCACCATGCCGGCCACGGTGAAGAGAAGGGACGGGTCGTTGGAAACGAGCGATGCGGAGGGAACGGCGGTGTGACCCTTGCTGACAAAAAAGTCCACCCAGCGTTTGGTGATCTCCTGCGACTTCATTAGCTGTTTACTTACCCTTCTCAATTCACTGCACACGATGTGCGCGGACCCGGCTGGTGCCGTTCCGCAGCTTTCCATTCTGCCCTGTTGCGATCACAGGAGCGAACCGCTCACTAGCGGCGGGCTGCTCCGTCGCTCTCGATGCCAAGCGCGGCGCGCAAGTCTTCTTCCCGTTGGTGCATGCCTGAGCGGACTGCATCGGCAAAGTCGTACAGGCCATCGGCCATCCGGCCAACAGCGCGGTTGAGGCCTGCCGGGCCGAGTGCGCTCTGGGCCTGGTTGACTTTCCGGAAAGCGATCACACCGATGGCCACACCAATGCCCATCCAAACAATTCTCTTCATGGTCTAAGGTTCTTCCCGTTGGTTCAGCGGCTGCGTCGGCCGGAAGATGGGGTACGGCGTCCAGCAAAAGCAGACCGGACCCCGTAACTGAATGCGGCAACTTTGATCAATGGCGAACCCACAGTTGCAGCAACGAGCGATGACAGTGCCGAGATGTTGGCCGAGGCGTCCGAGACGTTGGACGCAATGCCGTCGACCTTCTTCAACTGCTGGTTGGTGGTGGTCACGGTTGCCGTGACTTCGTCCATCAGGGGCGTGGCGCCATCGCTGATGGAACGGATCGAGGTCCGCACCTCGTCGAATACGCCGCCGAGCTTCAAGATAGGCACGGCCAACAGCAGGACAAGGAGCGCGAACACTCCTGCAGCGATCAGGCCGGCGATGTCGCCACCAGTCATTTAACTCAACTCCTAGGTTTGTTGGACTGCCTTGGTTGCTCTGGCTTGCATGGGCCATCGTGGGCATTGCCCAAAGCCTCCCCCAGTACCTTACCTATAAATGGGCCGTAGCCAGCCCCGAAGGCATGAACCAGAAGGGACCATCCACTAATAGGAGGGAGGGCCGCTACACAAAGAAGCCCGCGGCATGTGCCACGGGCTTCTCTGGATGCGCTGCTTGGGTTTAGCGAGCGTAGAATTCGACGACGAGCTGCTCTTCGCAGATCACGGGGACCTCAGAGCGCTTGGGACGACGAACCAAACGAGCCTGGAGGGCGTCGAGCTTGACGTCCAAGTATGCCGGCACGTTGTTCAAAGCGTGGGCACCAGCTGCTGCGACCTGGAACGGGGCCATGACCTCGGAGCGGCTGTGAACGTGGATGAGCTGGCCTTCGCCAACGCGGAAGGACGGGCGGTCCACGCGGACGCCGTCAACCATGATGTGGCGGTGGACAACCAGCTGGCGGGCCTGTGCGATGGTGCGGGCGAAACCAGCACGAAGCACAAGGGCGTCCAGACGCATTTCGAGCAGTTCAACCAGGTTTTCACCGGTGAGGCCCTTGGTGCGGCGTGCTTCTTCGAAGGCACGGGTCATCTGGGCTTCGCGGATGCCGTACTGGGCGCGCAGACGCTGCTTTTCGCGCAGACGTACGGCGTAGTCGGAGTCCTGCTTCTTGCGGGCACGGCCGTGCTCACCGGGGCCGTACGGGCGGCGCTCCATGTACTTGGCGGCCTTGGGGGTCAGAGCAATGCCGAGTGCACGCGAAAGGCGTGCGGTACGGCGAGCACGAGTGTTGTTAGCCACTTGTGTCCTTCCAATTACTGCGGTGTGTCAGTGTTACTGGCCTCCATCAGGGAGAGCATCGGCCAACCGCTGCCTTTTGCTACTGGCCCGGGCGCAGCACTATTGAAGAATCTTCAAGGGATGTGAGCGTCGGGTCATGCCAGACAAGGATCAATGCTACCACTTCCCTACTCTCCCCTGACAATCTTGCGGAGCCGTTCCAACCGGGGCGCAATTTCCCGTTCAGCACCGTTCCCGGTGGGCTCATAGTAGTTCTTCCCCACCAGGTCATCAGGCGGATATTGCTGGGTGGCCACGCCATGTGGCTCGTCATGGGCATATTTATAGCTTGTGCCGTGGCCCAACTGCTTGGCACCCGGATAGTGCGCATCACGCAGATGCATCGGAATTCCACCGCCGAAACCGGCGCGGACATCCGCCACGGCTTTATTCAAGCCCATGTAGGCGGCATTGGACTTTGGTGCGGTGGCCAGATGAACCACGGCTTCTGCCAGGACAATGCGCCCCTCCGGCATACCGATCAGTTGCACCGCCTGGGCTGCAGCCACGGCCGTTTGCAACGCCGTGGGATCGGCCATGCCGATGTCTTCGGCGGCGGAAATGACGATGCGCCTGGCCACGAAGCGCGGGTCTTCCCCGGCTTCAAGCATCCGTGCCAGGTAGTGCAGCGCGGCATCCACGTCCGAGCCGCGAATGGATTTGATGAATGCGCTGGCAACGTCGTAATGCTGGTCGCCCGCGCGGTCGTACCGGACTGCCGCTGCGTCAAGGGCACGCTCGGTGTGCCGCAATTCCACCAGTACCGGAGCATCAGGTGCCCCGTCGTTCGCAAGCCCGGGTTCGCCGTCGTCGTCAGCGTCTTCCTCCTCGCTAGCGTCCGCGCCAGGCACGACGGCGGTGCTGTCACCGAACGCCACCCCGGCCGCGGCCTCGAGTGCCGTCAGCGCCCGGCGTGCATCGCCGCCGGACAAACGGACCAGGTGGTCCAACGCCTCGGCGCTGAGCTCGATTCGGCCGGACAGGCCGCGGGCATCCGCAACAGCCCGCTGCAGCAGACCGTAAATGTCCTCATCGGTGAGCGGCTTCAGTGTGAGCAGCAGGGATCTGGACAACAGCGGCGACACCACGGAAAACGACGGATTCTCGGTGGTAGCGGCAACCAGGACGACCCAGCGGTTCTCGACTCCCGGCAGCAGGGCGTCCTGCTGGGCCTTGTTGAACCGGTGGATCTCATCGAGGAACAGGACAGTGGTCTTTTTGTACAAGTCTCGGGCTGTCAACGCCTCATCCATCACCCGGCGAACGTCCTTGACGCCTGCCGTGATGGCCGACAACTCAACAAATTTGCGGCCCGGCCCGCGGGCGATCACGTGTGCAAGCGTGGTTTTGCCAGTCCCCGGAGGCCCCCAGAGGATCACCGAACTGGGGCCGGCCGGACCGGCGGCGTCCACTCCGGCCGCAAGCTGTCGCAGGGGTGAACCGTGACCGAGCAAATGTTGCTGGCCCACTACTTCATCCAAGCTCCGGGGACGCATCCGCACCGCCAAGGGGCTGCGTTGGGAGGCCATCCAGTTTGCGTCCGAAGGACCCCCGACGGCAGGCACATCCTCCGACTCGTCGTCGTCGAGGGCGCCGGCACCAAAGAGATCTTCCACATGGATAGGCTACTCATAGTTACGGCAAAGGAGACATCGACGTGGAACGCCCAACAGCCAGCACCCGCCTGGCCCTGGTACCCGCGCCCAGGCTGCACGGCTGGGTGGAGCGTTTCGCGGCAAGCCACGGCGCAATAGAAGAGGACTTCGACGACGACGGGCTGCTGCTCACCGCAGGGGACGGCGCGACGGCACTACTCAGGGGACCGTGGCCGGTGGACGGACGTCCGGGCAGGGGCGCCTCCAACCTTGACCGTCTGGTTTCCCTAGCAGCACAGGAGCGGCGCCTGGGGATCCTGCTCGTTCGGCGGGGCGGGTTTGTAGTTGCCGCTGCCAGCCAGTCCGCAATCCTTGCCTCGAAGAGCGGGAAGCGGCACAGCGATCCCAAGACCACGGCCGACATTGCTGCAAGGATCTTTAACGGCCAGGGCGTGGAGTACATCGTCCCCGGCGGGGACCGTGTTCTCGTCGATCAGGTTCTGGCACATCCACTGCTCAAGGCGGTGGCCGGCCGCACGCGCCTGCCTTTCCTGGACATTCAGGAGCCCAGAAGCTCGGTCCTGGCCAAGGCTGCCGGGGACGCGTGCGCCATCCGAATCAGCGTAAGAAATCCGCTGAGTCAGCAGCCCCCGGGCGCGCGCGTCAACGGAGCCTGACGGTACAGATAGCTGCCGTATTCCGAAAATCCCGCCTTGGCGTAAAGGCCCTTGGCGCCTACATTTGGCGCTGTCACCAGCAACCAAAAGCCCTGCAGTCCCCTCCGGGCGCCAGCGTCGAGCAGCGCGGAAAGCACCCTGGTGCCGTAGCCGCGCCGGCGGTGCCCTGCTGGCGTGGCCATGCTGTAAAGACCGCCCCAGCCATCCACCAAGGCGAGACGTCCGACGGCGGCCGGGACGCCGTCGTCGTCCCTCACCAGCGCATACAGTGAGGGACAGCCAGTTAGAATCTCGCGCGCAATCGCCAGTTCCTCTCCGCCCCCTCGCCCGTCGACGGCCCACCAGAGGTCCAGCCATTCCTGGGTCGGCTGCTCGGAAAGCTCAACGTCATTTCCAGTGGGGAGGAGCGGCCGTGCGCCCACATCGCGGACCATGATCTTGGTTTCGGACTGCTTCGAGAAGCGTCGCCCATCCAAAACAGTATTGAGGGTGGCGCTCCGGGGATCGTTGAACACTTGGAAGATCAGCGGCAGCCGGCGCTTTCTGTACCACTCCGACGCCGCGCGGACACCAGCCGCTATGACGGTTTCGGTGGACGATCCTGCCGCGCCACCACCGGGGTCCCTTGGCCACACCGAATTGGCACGTTGCGTCACGCCCTGTGATGCACGCAGTACCCACTCTCCCGTGTCCTCGCGCTCACGTGCTGGCCAGGCCTTGTCCATCAGCGTTTCCAGAAACGCTTGTTCGAGCACCCTGCGAACCCTTTCTACTGCAGGAACACCAAAGGCTCCCCACTACGGCGGGGAGCCTCTGGCTAGCGGTCTATCAGGACTTAGTACCCTGCTCAGGTGCGGACTTGGTTTCGGGCTTGAAATCTACGCCCGCTTCCTTGCGCTGCTGTGCCGTGATCGGGGCAGGTGCCGCCGTGAGCGGGTCATAGCCGCCGCCGGACTTCGGGAAGGCGATGACGTCGCGAATTGACTCGACGCCTGCCAGGAGCGCCACCACGCGGTCCCAGCCAAGGGCAATTCCGCCGTGCGGAGGGGCACCGTACTTGAACCCCTCCAGCAGGAAGCCGAATTTGGTCTCTGCGTCTTCCTTGTCCAGTCCCATGAGCTGGAACACACGTTCCTGGACGTCCCGCTCATGGATACGGATAGAACCGCCGCCGATTTCGTTGCCGTTACAGACGATGTCGTAGGCGTAGGAAAGCGCGGACTCAGGATCTTTGTCGAACGTGTCCATGAATTCCGGCTTCGGCGAGGTGAAGGCGTGGTGGACGGCCGTCCATTGCCCTGCACCAACCGCCACGTCGCCGGATGCAACTGCGGCAGCGGCAGGCTCGAACATCGGCGCGTCCACGATCCATACGAATGCCCAGTCCTTGGGGTCGATCAGCCCCGTGCGGTGGCCGATCTCCACGCGGGCTGCGCCAAGAAGCGCCCGGGAAGGGGTCTTCTCCCCGGCTGCGAAGAAGATGCAGTCGCCGGGCTTGGCCCCAACGGCGTCGGCCAGTCCGGCACGCTCTTCATCGGTCAGGTTCTTGGCAACAGGACCGGCGAGCTCGCCGTCCTCTTTGTACAAAACGTACGCCAGGCCCTTGGCGCCGCGCTGTTTGGCCCACTCTTGCCATGCATCCAAGGCACGTCGTGCTTGCGAAGCGCCACCGGGCATGACAACTGCGCCTACGTACGGAGCCTTGAAGACACCAAAATTGGTGTCCTCGAAGAATTCGGTCAGCTCGGTCAGCTCCAGGCCGAAGCGGAGGTCGGGCTTATCCGAGCCGTACCGCGCCATGGCATCCAGGTACGTCATCCGCTGAATGGGCGTAGGAACTTCGACGTCGATGAGCTGCCAGAGCGCCTTGACGATCGCCTCGCCAAGTTCAATAACGTCGTCCTGGTCAACGAAGCTTGCCTCGATGTCCAGCTGCGTGAACTCGGGCTGGCGGTCCGCACGGAAATCTTCATCGCGGTAGCAGCGGGCGATCTGGTAATACTTCTCAAAGCCGCCAACCTGCAGGAGCTGCTTGAACAACTGCGGCGACTGCGGGAGGGCGTACCAGGAGCCCGGAGCCAAGCGCGCCGGAACCACGAAGTCGCGGGCGCCTTCCGGCGTCGAGCGCGTCAAGGTGGGCGTCTCGATTTCAACGTAGCCACGCTGGTGCAGCAGCTCGCGGGCAACCCGGTTCGCTTCCGAACGCAGGCGCAGGTTGCGCGCCGGGCCGGGACGGCGAAGGTCCAGGTAGCGGTGCTTCAGGCGTGCTTCCTCACCCACTTCGACATGCTCATCGATCTGGAAGGGCAGCGGATCGGAGGTGTTGAGAACCACAACCTTGTCCGCGATAACTTCGATCTCGCCTGTGGCAAGCGCCGGGTTCTCGTTGCCTTCGGGGCGCTTGTTGACTGTGCCCGTCACCTGCAGGACGTACTCGTTGCGCAGGCCGTGGAAGACCTCTTCCTCGCGGACCACAACCTGGGCCACGCCGGATGCGTCACGCAGGTCAACGAATGCCACGCCACCGTGATCACGGCGACGGCCCACCCAGCCGGCCAGGGTAACGGTTTGTCCAATGTGCTCGGAACCAAGTGATCCGAGGTCATGTGTGCGCAGCACAGCATTCCTTTCAGCGTGAAAAATGAGGGGGACTTCCGCAAGGGCGTCCCGGTCCGAGTTTACCTGTCAGGCCGTGGTGACCCGCACATGCAGGTCATCCTCCGACGGCGACCAGCTCAAGGGATCGGCGTCAACCTGCTCCCCGGAGCGGAGGTCTTTGACCTGGTGCTTGCCGTCCTCGTTGGTGAACCATACGAACGGGATGCCCCGGCGGTCAGCGAACTTGATCTGCTTTCCAAACTTTTCCGCTTTGGCGGCAACTTCGGTGGCAATCCCGCGTCCGCGAAGCTCAGCCGCAATATCCTGCGCGGCAGACCAGCTGTCGTCGTCATTGAGGGCCACCAGGACAGCTGTTGGCACAGCCCGGGAGGCAACGGCGAATTCCTGGCTGAGAATGCGGGAGACCAGGCGGGTCACCCCGATCGAAAGTCCGACGCCGGGGAACTTGCGGTTGCCCTTACTGGCCAGGGCATCGTAGCGGCCGCCGGAACAAATCGACCCCAGCTGCTCATGGCCCACCAACACGGTCTCCACCACGGTTCCCGTGTAGTAGTCCAACCCGCGGGCGATGCTGAGATCAGCTACCACCTTGCCCGAGGCCCGCTGGGCCACGGCTCCTATGACCTGTTCAAGTTCGCCCAAGCCTTCATCGAGAAGGTCGTCCTTGACCCCGAGTGCCCGCACCTGCTGGACGAACGATGTGTCCTCGGTGCGGATGGTGGCGAGTTTCAAGGCCAAGTCAGCTTGCTCATCCGTAGCCCCAAGCTCGCTCTTGAGCAGTTGCGCCACTTTCTCGGCGCCGATCTTTTCGAGCTTGTCGATGCTCCGGAGCACGCCGGCGGTGTCAGTCAGGCCAATGCCCCGATAGAACCCCTCCGCGAGCTTGCGGTTGTTGATCCGCAGCCTGAAATCAGGGATGGGGAGGGCACCCAGTGCTTCGGCAATCACCAAGGCGATCTCGATGTCGTAGCGGAAAGGCAGCTCACCGTCACCCACGACGTCGATATCGGCCTGGGTGAACTCGCGGGCGCGGCCTTCCTGCGGACGTTCCCCGCGCCACACCTTCTGGATCTGGTAGCGGCGGAACGGGAAGGCCAGATATCCGGCATTTTCCACGACATACCGTGCAAAAGGGACTGTCAGGTCGAAGTGCAGGGCCAAGGCGTTCGGATCTGCCTTCTCCGCCCGCTGGGCGGAGTCCGAACCGGTGGAACCTGAACCGGCGGCGTCGTCGTCGTCCTCCTGGAGCCTGCTCAGCCCGTAGACCTCTTTATCGATGTCGCCTTTGCGCAGCAATTGCCCCACGGTTTCCACGGCCCGCGTCTCGATGGAGGAAAAGCCGTGCAGTTCGAATGTGGTGCGGAGCGTATCGAGCACATGGAGCTCCACGAGGCGCTCCTGGGGAAGCCACTCGGGGAATCCGGACAGGGAGGCGGTACGGGCCATGGTGGAAAGGTCTCCTCAAAGAAAGCTGACAAAAGTGCGGGCCGCCAGGATTAAGCGCGTCGTTGGCGTTTATGGGGCGGGCGTCCAGCCGGTCATGCATAAACTATGTGCGGCAGTCAGTTTATGCTTTCCGCGCGTGCAGTTCTAATGCATCGTGCCGATCTCCCGCAGGCAGCCGTGGATCATGGACACAATCAGGAGGACTCTTGGCAACAAGATCGCGGGACGACCGTGAAGCGAAACGGCGCATCCGGCAAATGGAAGCCAAGCGCGCCCTGCGGCACGAGCAAGCCAAGAGGCGCAAACGGGATAACTATCTTGCCATTGGTGCCGCCGCCGTGGCGGTGATCCTCGCCGTCGTGCTTCAACTCACCGCGTTCAGTTCGAATCCGAGCGAATCGGAATTCGCGGCCGCGGAAGCTGGCCTCAGTTCAGCGTCGGCCTCCCCTTCTTCCAACAGCCAGGGAATCCCAAGCGCTAACACCGCGACTGGAAAGACGTTTACGGGTCAACTGGCGCTCAACAGCGGCGTTGTGGGCGTCGAGCTCGACGGGAAGGTGGCCCCGCAGGCGGCTGCTGTTTTCAAGTCCTTGGCTGACTCCAACTACTACAAGGGCGCCCTCTGCCACCGGCTGACCACAGCCCAAACCTTCGGTTTGCTCCAGTGCGGCGCCAAGTCCCAAGACGGCGCAGACGATCCGAACTACCACTGGGGCCCGCTGGAAAACACCCCGGCTGATAACAAGTACCCCGCAGGGACTATCGCTGTGGCCCGTAGCTCCAACAACGCATATGGCAACGGGCACCAGTTCTTCATCATCTACAAAGACACGAATATTCCTGCCGATGCAGCAGGCGGTTACACGGTGGTGGGCAAGGTGACCAGTGGCCTGGACGTCATCACAAAGATCGCTGCAGCGGGCCTGCAGGCGGGCGCCACCAATAATGACGGCGCCCCTGTGGCACCTGTCACGATAGACTCGTTTTCTCTGAAGTAGAGAACTCCAGGCCCCAGCCCGGGGAGCAGTACCAGAGCGGTCCCTCCAAGCGAAAGACTTTTAGCGGTGACAGACAGTCAGAAATCCGACGAAACAGCAGCAGCGATCCCCGACGAAACCGGCGTGGCAAACGACGATAAGGACGCGAATGCCATCCCCGAAACTGGGAACACCACGGAGAGTGAAGCGCCTGCTTCACCCGTAGCACCACGGCCCACGCCCCCTGCTGCCCCGTCCCCGGCTGCGCTGGCCGCACGGCCCAAGGCTCCGGCCGCCGTCGTTCCCGCCGCGCCGGCTGTGTCCGCCGCCGCGTTGGCTGAAGCAGCCAAATGGGGACGCGCCGAAGGCGATGGCCACGTGTTCCTCTCCCTCGACGGTGAAGAGATCCCTGTTGGCCAGTACCCGGGAGTCAGCCCCGATGAAGCGCTGGGCTACTTTGCCCGGAAGTTCGACGACGTCATCGCCCAAGTGGTCCTGTTGGAGCACCGTGTAAGTTCCAAGGCGCCGGCAACGGACATGCAGAAAACAGTGACCCACCTGCGGGAACAGCTGGCCGAACGGAACATGGTGGGAGACATTCGGGGCGCTGAGGCGCGCTTGGACACACTGTCCGCACAAGTTGTGGAGTTGGAGAAGTCCGAGAAGGCAGCCCATGAAGCGGTTCGCGCCTCCGAGCTCGCCGCACGCGAGGCGATCGTGGCCGAAGCTGAGTCGATTGCCGGCCAGGACCCTGCTCAAATCCAGTGGAAAACATCCAGCGCCCGCATGAACGAGCTGTTCGAGACGTGGAAGGCTGCGCAAAAGAGCGGCGTTCGGCTCGGACGGAGCAACGAGGACGCACTCTGGAAGCGGTTCCGTTCGGCGCGCACAGTGTTTGACCGGCACCGTCGCGCCTACTTCTCGCAACTGGACAGCACCAACTCTGCTGCAAAGGCCGCCAAGGAAGCACTCATCGCGGAGGCTGAAGCATTGTCCTCCTCCACTGACTGGGGCTTCGCTGCGGGTGAGTACCGCAGGTTGATGGATCAGTGGAAGGCATCTCCGCGTGCCAGCCGCAAGGATGACGACGCCCTCTGGGCACGCTTCCGTGCCGCCCAGGACGTTTTCTTCAGCCACCGGCAGGCTGCCAACGAACAGATTGATCAGGAATACACGGCCAACCTTGCCGTCAAGGAACAGCTGGTTGCGGAAGCCCAGGCATTGCTGCCGATCAACGACCTCAACGCTGCCAAGAAGGCCCTCCAGTCCATCAGGGACCGCTGGGAAGAGGCCGGCAAAGTGCCGCGGGCAGATATGGGGCGCATCGAGGCCGGCCTGCGCAAGGTTGAAGACGCGGTCCGTGAAGCCGAAGAAGAGAAGTGGCGGCGCAGCAACCCCGAAACGAAAGCTCGGACGAACAGCGCCCTCTCCCAGCTTGAAGCCGCAATCGCTGGCCTCAAAGAGGATCTCGACAAAGCAGAGAAGGCCGGCGACCAGCGCCGGATCAAGTCTGCCAAGGAAGCGCTGGACGCCCGTCAGGCATGGCTTGACCAAATCCAGCGTTCTGCCAGCGACCTCGCGTAACTGAACGCAAGGCTCCGTTCCGGTTTTCCACATAGCCGGGGCGGAGCCTGTACTGCTTGGACCGCTCCACGGAATGATCAGTGAATGGTCCACGCAGTAGCCGCCCCAAACCTGCTGGAGCCGGTCATCGCCGAGCTCTACTCCCCCAGCCCCATCTTTACGTGGGTCGAATTACAGTGCATGGCGCTTGATGGGATCATGCTCCCCCTTTACGGGAAATCCTATGCGGCCCCTGGTGTCGCCCTGACCGCGCGCCTGAGAGCCCGGGCGGCAGCGCTCACGGTACCCGAAAAGATCCGCAAACGGGTCGTCGCCGGTCGCCTCACTGCGGCATGGATCTATGGCTGCGCACCGCCACCGGAAAACCTTGCACTCTTGGTGGACGCCAAACATCGGATTTCCAGCCTGAGGAGCACCAAAGGCTGCAGCCTCCACGAGGTCCGGCTCGGACAGTTGGACGTGGTGAGCTTGGGCGGACTGCTGGTCAGCAGTCCGTTGCGCACAGCCACCGACATCGCCCTGCATGTGCAACCCGAGCGTGCGGTGCCCGCACTCACACGCCTTTTGAACCATCCGGAGCTCGGTGTCCGGCTCCGCCTTTTGACCCTGGCCGTCGAAGCGGCGCCCAGAGTTCCCCACAAGAAGCGGGCGTTAGCCACACTGGCACATCTGGCCAGGTAAGTGAGTTACTCCCCCAGGAGGACCCGAGCTAGTTGCAACTGTCGCTGGTTACAACCGGCGCTAGTTGCGGCGCCGGTTGCCGGTGGTCCGGTAGACGTCGAAGACCCCGTCAATCCGGCGCACGGCATTCAGGACGTGGTGCAGGTACTTGGGATCCCCCATCTCGAACGCGAACTTGGAGATCGCTACCCTGTCACTGGACGTGTGCACGGAAGCTGCGAGGATATTGACGTGGTTCTCTGACAACACACGTGTAACGTCAGAGAGCAGCGACTTCCTGTCCAAAGCCTCCACCTGGATCTCCACGAGGAAGACGCTTGACTGGGTGGGGGCCCACTCAACATCTACGATCCTGTCCGGCTGGTCCCGAAGTCCCGAAACGTTGGTGCAGTCCGTCCTGTGAACGGAAACGCCGGAACCCCGGGTGACAAAGCCGAGGATGGGATCCGGAGGAACGGGCGTGCAGCACCGGGCCAGCTTGACCCACACGTCGCCGACGCCCCGAACGATCACGCCAGAGTCGGAGAACTTGGACTTGGCAACCTGCGTCGGGATACTGACCTCATCGAGGTCCTCGTCCGGGGTTTCATGGCCGCCAAGGTGCTCGACCAGCTTCTCCATGACGGACTGCGGGGACGTGTGCCCGTCTCCGACGCCCGCGTAGAGCCCGGATATATCAACGTAGTGGAAGTCCTCCGCCACGGCTGATAGGGCGTCGTGCGTCATCAGGCGCTGAAGCGGGAGATTCTGCTTCCGCATCGCCCGGGTCAACATGTCCTTGCCCCGGTCGATGGCCTCCTCGCGGCGCTCCTTGGTGAACCATTGCCGGATCTTATTCCTGGCCCGCGCGGATTTGACGAAGTGCTGCCAGTCCTGGCTTGGACCGGCACCTTCGGCCTTTGAGGTGAAAATCTCAACCCAGTCACCATGGTTGAGCTCACTGTTCAACGGGACCAATTTCCCGTTCACCCGGGCTCCGATGGTCCGGTGACCCACCTCGGTGTGCACGGCGTAGGCGAAGTCCACAGGAGTGGAACCGGCCGGCAGGGCCATTACCTCACCCTTGGGAGTGAAGACGAAAACTTCCCGGGCATTTATTTCATACCGCAGGGAGTCCAGGAACTCTCCCGGATCGGAAGTCTCCTGCTGCCAGTCCACCAGCGACCTCAGCCAACCCATATCGCCATCGCGCGGACTTCCGGGTCCGACGGCGGTCCGGTTGGGCTGATCCTTGTACTTCCAATGCGCTGCCACGCCGTATTCGGCCCTGCGGTGCATCTCGTGGGTCCGGATCTGGATCTCTACGGGCTTGCCCCCGGGCCCGATGACGGTAGTGTGCAAGGACTGGTACATGTTGAATTTCGGCATGGCGATGTAGTCCTTGAACCGCCCGGGAAGCGGGTTCCATCGCGAGTGCAACGTGCCCAACGCCGCATAACAGTCACGGACCGAATCCACCAGGACGCGGACGCCCATGAGGTCGTTGATGTCGTCGAAGTCTTTGTCGCGCACGATCATCTTTTGGTAGATCGAGTAGTAGTGCTTAGGGCGCCCGGTGATGGTCGCCTTGATCTTCGCGGTTCGCAGATCGTCCGCTATCTGGTTACGGATGACGCTGAGGCTCTTCTCGCGCTCAGGGGTGCGGTCCCCCACCATGCGCACGATTTCCTCATACACCTTCGGGTACAGGGCAGCGAAAGACAGGTCCTCAAGCTCCCACTTGATGGTGTTCATGCCCAAGCGATGAGCCAAGGGGGCAAAGATTTCCAGGGTCTCGCGGGCCTTGCGGGATGAAGACTCGGCAGAGACAAAACGCCAGGTCCGGGCGTTGTGGAGGCGGTCAGCCAACTTGATCATCAGCACGCGGATGTCCTTGGCCATCGCCACGACCATTTTGCGGACGGTTTCAGACTGCGCCGCCTCGCCGAAACTGACCTTGTCCAACTTGGTGACGCCGTCCACCAGCATGGCAACCTCGGGCCCGAAGTCCCTCGTCAGGTCTGCCAACGTGTAGGGCGTGTCTTCAACGGTGTCATGGAGCAACGCCGCCGCCAAAGTGGTGCCCGTCATCCCAAGTTCAGCGAGGATGGTTGCTACTGCTACCGGGTGGGTGATGTACGGATCGCCGCTCTTGCGCTTCTGGCCCTGATGGCTGCGCTCGGCCACCTCGAACGCCCGTTGAATGAGATCGAAATCTTCCTTGGGGTTATTGGCCCGGACAGTCCGAAGCAATGGCTCCAAAATCGGTGAGTACGGGGCCGAACCGCGGCCGGTGAGGCGGGCAAGGCGGGAGCGAGTGCGCTCGCGCCGGCCGGGAAAAGTAGGGCGGACACCGGGAGTATCCACCGGAACGGCACTGAGGGAGCGCCCAGCTACGCTCGTAGCCGGGCCGGCCACGGCCTTGTTGCCGTCCTCCCCGCCCGAAGGTGGCGCCGACGTCGCACGTTCTTCCACAGAAGTACCCCTCACAAACGATTCAATTCTCCCAGTCTATTCCCGCAACTGAATGCTTCCGCAACCGGAGGGGCACATGACGGGGCGCAGCAGGAGCCTCTACGGTCACACCAAAGAGCCGGCCCTCACTTGCGTGGGGACCGGCTCTGAGGCAAACAGCAAATATTGCCCGACTAAACGGTGGCCTCTGCCCGCCGGTGAGCTACCTTTTTGGCCTGCTTTACCAGGACGGCCTCGCCTTGACGGAGGGCTGCGTAGAGGGGGGCCGCGATGAAAATCGTGGCTGCGGTACCGATAAGGATGCCCACGAACAGAGCCAACGACAGGTCCCTGAGCGTTCCAGCACCCAACAAGCCCGCACCGATAAACAGAATGGCGGCCACAGGCAGCACCGCCACCATCATGGTGTTGATGGAACGGACAAGGGTTTGGTTGACCGCCAGGTTGACCTCCTCGGCGAAGGTCCGCCGCGTGGAAGAAGCAATGCCGGACGTGTTTTCACGGATCTTGTCGAAAACCACCACGGTGTCGTACAGCGAGTAGCTCAGGACGGTCAGGAAGCCGATAATGGCCGACGGCGTCACCTCGAAGTCGCTCAGGGCGTAGACCCCAGCCGTGGTGAACATGGTCACGAGCATGCCCGCCAGTGCTGACAACGACATCTTCCATGTCCGGAAGTACAACGCCATCAGGACGGCGGCCAAGGCCACGAAGACCAGCAGGCCGATGAGCGCCTGCCGCGTCACGTCCTGCCCCCAGGTTGGTCCAACGAAGTTGGATGTCACCTCGTTGTCGGTGACCCCGTAGGCGCTCGTCAGGCCTTCCTTGATGCGGTTGGTCTCGTCGTCAGTCAAGTGATCCGTTTGGATGCGCATGGTGTTGCCCGCTACGTTGGCCACGCGCGGAATTGCGCTCGGGACCACGCTGTGGACGGCTTTCTCGCCGAGGCTCGGGTCAGTGGTTTTGACGTTGGACACGGTGAACTCGGACCCACCACGGAAGTCGATGCCGAGGTTGAATCCACCTTTAAGCACGGGGATCACGATGGACAGCGCAACGATGACGCCCGCGATGATGAACCAGATCCGCCTGGAACCAACAAAGTTGTACGAGCGCTTGCCCGTGTATAGCTCGTTACCGAAGGTTGCGAAGCTCGTCCTCATTACTTCTCCTCCTTGGTGCCGTTGGAAGTGCCAGTCAGCTGGCCCTTCTCGGCAAGGCGCCGTTCGGCGATGGTCATGCGTCGTTCAGCTTCAGCGGAAGCGCCGGCATTCCGTGCGCGCACTACGGTTGGTTTTTCATCCGGTGTCCGGAGGCGGCCTGCGCCGCGGTACAGGGGAATCGCACCGAGTCGGTCAGGGGACAGTCCCGAGAAGCGGTGCCCCTCGGAGAAGAAGCGCGTGCGCGCAAGGACCTGCAGCATCGGATGGGTAAACATGAACACCACGATCAAGTCGGCAACCGCGGTCAGGCCAAGCGTGAACGCGAACCCGCGCACGCTGCCCACAGCCACGAAGTAGAGGACGACGGCGGCCAGGACGTTGACTGCCTTGGAGGCCAGCACAGTCCTCTTGGCGCGCTTCCAACCGTTCTCGACGGCGGAAACCAGCCCGCGGCCTTCGCGAAGCTCATCGCGGATGCGCTCGAAGTAAACGATGAACGAGTCGGCCGTTTGACCGATCGCCACGATGAGTCCGGCAACGCCCGCAAGGGAGAGCCGATAGTTTTCGGTCCAACCCAGCACGGCAATGGCCAGGTAGGTCAGCGCGCCTGCCACCACGAGGGAGGCGATGGTAACGAATCCAAGGGCCCGGTATTGGAACAGCGAGTAGATCACGACCAAGGACAAACCAATGATGCCGGCCAACAGCCCGAGCCGGAGCTGATCCCCACCAAGGGTGGCGGAAATCTGCTCCTGTGACTGGATGTCAAAGCTGATGGGCAACGCGCCGTAGCGCAACTGGTCCGAGAGCGCCTTGGCGGACGCCTGGGTGAAGTTGCCGGTAATTTGCGGCTTCCCGTCAGAAATCACTGCCAGCGCGCGGGGCGCCGAGATGACTTTGTCGTCAAGGACGATGGCGAACTGCGACTTGGGGTCGTTTCCGCCCTGGGCCTGTGATGCGGCATAGAACTGGTTCAAGCGTGTGGTGACGTCCTTGAACTTGGCGGTCGCAGCGGCGTCGAACGTAATGGTTACGCCCCAAGAGTTGGTGACGGAACCCTGGGCACCCTGGACGGGGTCGTACGAGGACGAGGAGATGTCCTGTCCTTTGACCTCCACGGGTCCCAGGATGTACTTGACTGCAGGAGTCTTGTCGGTGGCGGCCTCACACGTCACCAGCGGCTTGGCCGGGTCCGAGGCTTGTGCCTTTTCCGCAGAGGGGTTCACGCAGTCAAGAGCTTCGAATTGCTTGTAAATGTCCGGAGTTACCCAGTTCTGGTCGCTTGCATTCGCCGGAGCCGCTGTGGGCTTAGGCAACTGAGCATCAGGCGTCCGTGAAGCGATCGGGACGGCTGCAGGGTCTCCCGTGAGAATCACCGGGCGGAAATTCATGTTCGCCGATGCTTGAATCAGATCCCGGGTTTCCTTGGAAGGAGTTCCAGGAAGGCTCACGACAACGTTGCGCCCGGACTGGGTGCTGATTTCAGCCTCCGCGACACCCGAACCGTCAACACGCTGCCGGATGATGGCGACGGCTTGGTTGAGTTGGTCCTCATTGATGCCGCTGGAGCCCTCCACCTTGGGGGCGAGGATCATCTGGGTTCCGCCCTCCAAGTCCAAGGCAAGCTTGGGAGCCCAGGTTGCGTGGCCTGTAACCACTCCCCCGGCCAGAACGGCGGTGAGTACAACTAATATTGCTCCAAGCCAAGTCAGCACCTTGCGGGCTGAGTTTTTGGGGCCGGTCCGTGCCATTATCGATCTTCCTGTTATCGCCGGACAGCCGCCGGCGGACACTGACGCGTGTCTGCCGGCGGCTCTCTGCTGCCGTAGAAGTTGTTCTGCGCCTCAGCGGCGCAGAAAACCCTTCTTAGTTGTCCTTCTTGTCCTCTTTGTTGAGCCGCGCGATGGTCTCATCCGGGGTCTCCGCGGTCCTGGGCAGTTCCGTTCCAGTCCAGGTCAAGGAAGAAGCGTCATCCGGAACAACAGGAGCTTCCTCGGGCGTCGCTTCAACCACCTTGGTGACGGCTTGACGGTGAACAGTTGCCTCGATACCCGGCGACAGTTCGATAACTACCTTGTTCTCAGCTTCATCGATGGAAACGATGCGCCCGAAGAGACCGAAGCTGGTCATGATGTCCACGCCAGGGGCGAACTTGGACTGCATCGCGGCCTGCTGCTGCTGGGTCTTCTTGTTGCGGCGGAACATCATGAAGACAAAGAGTCCAAGCATGACGAACAGCAATATGGTCATTGGATCCACAGGGAAGTTCCGTTCTGTACTTACGTTTTGGTTCACGGCAACGTCCCCGGGAGATCCAGCAGCCGCGGAAGTAAAACCCCCGGAAAGCGTTGCGCCTCACCTGCAAGGGGGCACATGGATCAAGGACTCGAACGTGCCGAGCGTCATACCAGTCTAGGGGGAAAACCTGAACACCGCGTGTTAACCGGCTGTATCCATGGTTTCGGCGTGGTTTTGGTCCTCATCGAACAGCGCCAAAGTCTCCTGCCCGAAAACCCCTGCGGGCACTGCATAGCCCAGATGGGTCCACGCGGCGGCCATGGCGATGCGGCCCCGCGGTGTTCTTCCCAACAGTCCTTCGCGGACCAGGAAGGGCTCAGCCACCGTTTCAACCGTTTCCGGTTCCTCCCCCACAGCAATAGCGAGCGTGGACAAGCCGACGGGACCTCCATTGAACTTGGTGATCAAGGCCTCGAGGACTGACCTGTCCAAGCGGTCCAAGCCCCGCGCGTCGACCTCATACATGTCCAAAGCCGCCGACGCCGAACGGGCGTCAATTTGCTCGATTCCATGGACAAGTGCCCAGTCGCGGACGCGTCGAAGCAGCCTGTTCGCAATTCGGGGCGTACCACGGGACCTGCCGGCGATCTCCGTGAAGCCCGCCGAGTTGACCTTGAGGTCCAATAGGCCAGCCGAGCGACGGAGGACCAGCTCAAGTTCATCAACGGAGTAGAACTCCAGATGGCCCGTAAACCCGAAGCGGTCGCGCAGCGGACCGGGAAGGAGGCCGGCTCGCGTAGTCGCCCCGACCAAAGTGAAGGGCGGCAGGTCCAGTGGGATCGCCGTGGCGCCGGCACCTTTGCCGACCACGATGTCCACACGGAAGTCTTCCATGGCCATGTACAACATTTCTTCGGCCGGGCGGGACATCCGGTGGATCTCGTCCAGGAACAGGACTTCGCCTTCAGTCAAGGAGGAGAGAATCGCTGCTAGATCGCCGGCGTGCTGGATGGCGGGACCGCTGCTGATCCTGAGAGGAGCATTCATTTCCGCGGCGATGATCATGGCCAAGGTGGTTTTGCCGAGGCCCGGGGGGCCTGACATCAGGACGTGATCCGCGCTGCGGCCGCGCATGCGCGAGGCCTCCAGTACCAAGGCGAGCTGTTTGCGGACCCTGTGCTGGCCCACAAAGTCGTGGAGGTTTTTGGGCCGGAGGGCGGCCTCAATGATCCGCTCTTCGGGCTCTTCACCCCCTGTGACCAATGACTGCTCAGCCACGGCTGCCTACGCGGTTGCCAGCACGGGCCCCGTCTTGACCCAGCCAACGGAGTGTGGCGCGGAGGATTTGCGCGACGTTGCCAGCTGCGGCCAGTTCCGGCGAATCGACCATGGCCTTGTCCACGCTGCCGGTCGCGTCCTTTTCCGACCATCCCAGGCTGGTCAGTGCGGCGACCACTTGGGGCTTCCACTCTGCGCTCGGAGCCAGTGCGGGCGCCTTGCTGTCGCCTGCCCCCGTCCCAAGGGGTACCAACTTTCCGGCAAGTTCCAGGACGATGCGCCCGGCAACTTTGGGACCGATGCCCGGCACCTTGGTGAAAGTCTTCCCGTCCCCGGTGTGGGCGGCCACCCGGATGGCTTCGGGTTCGTGCACAGCGAGAACGGCCAACGCCAGCCTGGGTCCCACTCCGCTGACACTGAGGAGGACGTCAAAGACTTCCCGCTCGTCCTCGTCGGCGAATCCAAACAACGTCAGGGAATCCTCCCGGACGATCATTGAGGTGAACAGCTTTGCTTCCGCACCTACCGTGAGGTGGCTCAAGGTCTGCGGCGTGGCGAAGACGCTCATCCCGACCCCGTTGAGGTCAATAACGGCGCTCGACAAGCCAACATGGGCCACGATCCCGCGAAGAAAACTGATCAAGACCCAGCCCCTGACGGTTGGCCCGCTCCGTTGCTTTGCATTGCCATTCACATTCTCCTGCACGTTGCTGCCGAGGCCAGAGTCAGACCCCAGCCAAAGCCGCCTATCCGAACATATCTACGAATACCCTAGCAACATCGTCAGCGATCAACGCGCACGGCGCGCTTTCGCCTCGGCGTCGGCCCATGCTTTTTGCGCGGGAGTCAGCGAACCGTTGCCCGCACCGCCGTTCGCTGCGAGACCGCTGCCTGCGCGCCACGCGTGCGTGAGGGCCAAGGCGAGGGCGTCAGCGGCATCAGCGGGCTTCGGCGGGGCGTCCAGGCGCAGTATCTTGGTGACGAGCTTGGTAACGGCGTCCTTATTGGCAGTACCGCTTCCGGTTACTGCCGCTTTCACCTCCGATGGCGTGTGCAGGGCCACTGGAATCCCCCGCCTCGCCGCAGCGGCGATAACGACGCCGGAGGCCTGGGCGACGCCCATGACGGTGCTGACGTTCATCTGCGAAAAAACCCGTTCGACGGCGACGACGTCCGGCGTGTGCAAGTCCAGCCACTCGTCGATGGCTTGGGCGATGACCAAGAGCCGTTTGTCCAAAGTGAGCTCCGCGGAGGTGCCAACCACTCCAACGGCGACCATCGTGGCCCGCCGGTTCCGCTCAATGTCGACCACGCCGATGCCGCAACGGGTAAGGCCCGGATCGACTCCCAACACACGAAGAGTCACGTCCGGGCCTTCCTTTTGTCTTCAATTAACAGCACACTGCGGGACGCCACCGCCAGATCCTGAAACGCCTATTCGGCGTCGAGGGCTGCTTGGACTTCCTCGCTGAGATCAGCGTTGCTGTAGACGTTCTGGACGTCGTCCAACTCTTCCAAGGCGTCCACGAGCTTCATGAACTTCTTGGCGCCGTCGACGTCGAGGTCAACCTGCATGGACGGAACGAATTCGGCTTCGTCCGTCTCGTACTCGATCCCTGCGTCCTTCAGGGCGTCCCGAATGGCTTGGAGGTCCGAGGGTTCGGAGTGGATTTCCCAGTTTTCCCCGCTGTCCTTGACTTCCTCGGCCCCGGCTTCCAGCACAGCCATGAGGATGTCGTCCTCGCTCAGGCCGTTCTTGGGCAGCACCACTACGCCCTTGCGGGTGAACAGGTAGCTGACGGAACCGGGATCGGCGATGGTGCCGCCATTACGGGAGATGGCCAAGCGCACTTCCGAGGCCGCACGGTTCTTGTTGTCGGTCAAACATTCGATCAACAGCGCAGAGCCTTGGGGGCCCCTGGCCTCGTACATGATTTCGGTGTAGTCGACCACTTCGCCGGTGAGCCCGGCGCCACGCTTGATGGCGCGGTCGATGTTGTCGTTGGGGACCGAGGTCTTCTTGGCCTTGGTGACAGCCAGTTCCAGGCCCGGGTTGCCGGCGAGGTCGGGACCACCCATGCGGGCAGCAACTTCGATGTTCTTGATCAGTTTCGCGAACGACTTGGCACGCCTGCCGTCAATGATGGCTTTCTTGTGCTTGGTGGTCGCCCATTTGGAGTGGCCTGACATGCTTTACGCTTCTCCTCTGATCATTCGAATAAAGAGTTCATGCACGCGCTTCTCGCCCGTCACTTCCGGGTGGAAGGAGGTTGCCAGCAGGTGGCCCGAACGCACTGCAACAATTCTAGCCAATCCGTGCAAAGTGGCGGTGTGGCGGGCATCGTCAGGCTCCACCTGGGCGAGTACCTCTACTCCAGGCCCGACCCGCTCCACCCAGGGGCCGCGAATAAAGACTGCGTGGACGGGCTCGACTCCGCCGTCACCGGCACTAAAGTCCAGCCCCTTGAAATCCAGGTCGGTTTCGAAGGATTCCCGCTGGCGGCCGAAGGCGTTACGTCGGACGGTGATATCGAGGCCACCGAATGTCTGCTGCGCATTGCCTTCAAGATCCTCGGAAGGATCCGCGATCTCGTTGGCCAACAGGATCATGCCGGCACAGGATCCGTAGACCGGCATGCCTTCGGCAATCTTCTTGCGGAGGGGATCGCGCAGCTCAAAGATGCGGGACAGTTTATCGATAGTGGTGGACTCCCCACCGGGGATGATGATTCCATCGACGTCGTCGAGCTCGGACGGCCGCCTCACGCCTACACCGGTGGCACCCGCAGCCTCAACGGCGTGAATGTGCTCACGGAAATCTCCCTGCAGGGCCAGAACGCCGATCCGGAGTCCTGAACCCACGCGTGAAGAAGCGTCAGAAAGGGTGTTGGTCATTGATCCATCATAGTGCTCCGCGGCTATAGAGCGGCGATGGACCTGGCGTGCGGGACGGACACATTGGGGACTGGGATATATTACAGAGCATGCCTTCCTTCAGCGTCCCCCTCGGCAAGCTGGTCCGCACCTTGTCCCGGCTTCGGGGTGGAGGCTCCGCTTTTCCGGGACTGGTGGTCGAAAAAATAGACCCCGGCTTCATGCAGAGAACCCTCTCCTCGCTCCCCCACGGCGTGGCCGTGGTCAGCGGTACCAACGGCAAGACCACCACCACCAAGATGGTGGTGGAACTCCTCGAAAGCCAAGGCCTCAAAGTCTTCACGAACCGCAGCGGCAGCAACTTCACCCGTGGGGTTGCCGCTTCCCTATTGGGTGAGGTGGACTGGCGCGGCCGGCTCGATGCTGACGTGGCCATTCTTGAGCTGGACGAGGCCCATGCGGTGCACTTCGTCAACAAGGTAGAGCCCCGTTACAGCCTTCTGTTGAACGTCCTCCGAGACCAGTTGGACCGCTTCGGCGAGATCGACAAGACCGCCCGGTTGCTGGAGCACATTGCATCGAAGACAACGGACACGGTTGTCCTGAACCGGGAAGACCCTCGGGTGGCCCGCATCGCCGATACCCTCAACCGGCTCGATGCCGTTCACCACCCGCAGGTCAGGTACTTCGGCCTGGACGAGTCCCTCCGGAGCACCTTCCCCAACGACGACGACATGCGCACCACCGGCATCGGCCCCTCCCCCTCCGGGACTCCAGTTGCTGCCGCCGCCGGTGACCCCGTCGCCTTGCCGGCTGCCGACGTCGTACTGCGCCGCGTGGGCGGTCAGGACGCCGACTTTGAGTTCGACGGCGAAACCGTGACCACCGAGATGAAGCTTCGTGGCGTTTACAACATCTTCAACGCCGCTGCGGCTCTGTCATTGGCGCGTTCCGTGCTCGGCACAGGGCCGGTGGACACCCCCAAACTGGTCAAGGCACTGGCCGAAGTTGCACCTGCTTTTGGGCGGGGCGAAAGCCTGACCGTCGATGGACAGCCGCTCGAGCTGGTTTTGGTTAAAAACCCGAGTGGTTTCAGGCTCGGTTTGAAGTCGTTCCCGGCCGGTGGATATGCCACGATGATCGCCATCAACGACAACTACGCCGACGGCAGGGACATGTCATGGCTGTGGGATGTCGAGTTCGAGTCGTTGCGAGAGGACGGCGTGGAAGTCCTCACCGGGGTTCGAGCCTACGACATGGCGCTTCGCCTTCAGTACGACGAGGTGCCCTTCGGCGTCGTGGAGCCGGACATCACTGCGGCGCTGCGGACGTTCATCAACGGCTCGCGAGGCAAGCCGAAACGGATCTTCTGCACCTACACATCCATGCTCGCCATCCGTCGCGAACTGGCCAAAGTCACCATAGTTGAGGTGGTCTCATGACCTCGGAAGCACAGCCAAGCAAGGGTACGTTGCGCGTTCTGCAGCTCTATCCCAAGGACATGAACATTTATGGGGACTGGGGCAACGCCCTGGTACTCAAGCGGCGGATCGCGTGGCACGGCTACACCCCGGAACTGCTGGAATACAACGTGGGAGACCCTTTCCCGGACGACGTCGACATCATCGTCGGTGGTGGCGGCCAAGACAGTGGCCAGTTGGTGATCCAAGACGACCTCCAGACCCGGGCGGAGCAGTTGCGCAAGCTGGCCGACGACGGCGCGCCGATGCTGGCGATCTGCGGCCTCTACCAACTGTTCGGCAAGTTCTTCAAGACCAGCTCGGGGTCGGTCATTCCGGGGATCGGCATCCTCGACGTCGAAACGTATGGGACCGACGAACGCCTGATCGGGAACGTCATCATGCAGACCACCGAATTCGGCGATGTCATGGGCTACGAGAACCACAGCGGGCAAACCACCTTGGGTCCCGGTGCCCAGCCGCTGGGAACCGTCACCAAGGGTGCGGGCAACAACAGCAAGGACGGGCACGAGGGTGCCAGGTACAAGAACGTCGTGGCCAGCTACCTGCACGGCTCCCTGTTACCGAAAAACCCGGCCATTGCGGACTTCCTCATCCGCATCGCGGCCGAACGCAAATTCGGGTCCTTTGTGCCGGGAACGCCCGACGACGACTACGCCCGCCTCGCCAGGGCGCATGCAGCACGCCGGCCCCGCTAAGGTCCGGAAAACAGCAATAAACGACGACGCCGGCCGGTCACCAAGGTGACCGGCCGGCGTCGTACTTTTGCTCGCTGGAAGCGTCCCTGTTACCAGCCGCGCTCTGCGAGGCGGTGGGGCTGGGGGATCTCGTCGACGTTGATGCCGACCATCGCTTCGCCCAGGCCACGGGAGACCTTGGCAATAACATCGGGATCGTCGTAGAACGTGGTGGCCTTGACGACGGCGGCGGCGCGCTCTGCCGGGTTGCCGGACTTGAAGATGCCCGAACCGACGAACACACCATCGGCGCCGAGCTGCATCATCATCGCAGCATCAGCCGGGGTCGCGATCCCACCGGCGGTGAACAAAACCACCGGGAGCTTGCCCGTGGCCGCGATTTCCTTCACCAGCTCGTACGGGGCCTGGAGTTCCTTGGCCGCAACGTACAGCTCATCCTCGGGAAGGGCTGAAAGCTTCGCGATCTCGGCACGGATCTTCCGCATGTGCCCGGTCGCGTTGGAAACATCCCCGGTACCGGCCTCGCCCTTGGAACGGATCATCGCCGCGCCCTCGTTGATCCGGCGCAGCGCCTCACCAAGGTTCGTGGCACCACAGACGAAAGGAACGG